>NZ_JBWLKM010000121.1:0-21110 GCF_059026085.1 Streptomyces sp. a15
TCGGCCACCACCACACGGGAGGCGAGCGCGTCTCGAAGCGCGGACACACGAGTCCGGCTGTCGGCGGAAGGGGTCGGCGGCACAGAGGCCATGAAAGGGCTCCCTCAAGGTGCGACGGCTGTCGGCTTTGCGTCACCCGTGGCACTCTCCCCGGGGGCGCACGCCGCCAGGGTAACCGGGTCGCCGAGCTGCCGGTCGGGGCGTCCACGGGGCGGACGAGGATGACGGCGAGGTCACGCACGGGATACGAGTGGCGCAACGGATCCGGACCGACCATTAGCGGGAGGTCGGCATGGACCGGTAGTGTTCGGCATTGCCGAACGGCGGCAGCGGGCGTCGCGGATCGGCGGTCGAAGGGGACGGAGGCAGTACGGCGATGGCACGGAACATCCAGTCGCTCGAACGGGCGGCCGCGATGCTGCGGCTGCTCGCGGGCGGCGAACGTCGGCTCGGCCTTTCGGACATCGCCTCGTCGCTGGGCCTCGCCAAAGGCACCGCGCACGGCATCCTGCGCACCCTCCAGCAGGAGGGCTTCGTGGAGCAGGACGACGCCTCGGGCCGCTACCAGTTGGGCGCCGAACTGCTGCGCCTGGGCACCACCTACCTGGACGTTCACGAGCTGCGGGCGCGTGCTCTGGTGTGGACGGACGACCTGGCCCGCTCCAGCGGCGAGAGCGTCCATCTGGGCGTGCTGCACCAGCAGGGCGTGCTGATCGTGCACCACGTCTTCCGGCCTGACGACAGCCGGCAGGTCCTGGAGATCGGGGCCATGCAGCCCCTGCACTGCACGGCGCTGGGCAAGGTCCTCTCGGCCTACGACCCGGTCGCGCACAGCGAGGCGCTGGAGAGCGACCGCAAGGCGTTCACGGACCGGACCGTATGCGAACTGGACGCCTTCGAACAGATCCTGGACATCACGCGCGCGCGTGGGTACGCGGCCGACGTCGAGGAGACCTGGGAGGGCGTCGCCTCCATCGCCGCGCCCATCCACGACCGACGGCGCATGCCCGTGGGCGCGGTCGGCATCACCGGCGCCGTGGAGCGGCTGTGCCGGGACGGCGAGCTGCGTGCCGAGCTGATCGCGGCGGTTCGGGACTGCGCCCGCGCGGTGTCGCGGGATCTGGGCGCCGCGCGCTTCTGAGCGAAGCCGATAGCGAAGAGGGCCGGGACGCCTCGGGCGTTCCGGCCCTCGTCATGCGCCGAGATGCCCTGGTCCCCCGGGCGGCGGAAGATCGACAGCGCAGGGCAATCAGTAACGATCGTGTTTTCGACAACAGAACTCTTGACGTGCCTGTAACGCCAGAGCAAGACTCCCGTCCATCGGTCGACATTGTCGAACACCGACCGGCAATAGGCGTTACAGTGAGACATCGCCAAGGGCCGGCAGCTCTTCCCCTGGACGAAGGACAAAGGAGTCGCGGGTGTCCAGCTCCGACATCTTCATCGGCGAGACCATCGGTACCGCCATACTCATCCTGCTCGGCGGCGGTGTCTGCGCCGCTGTCACGCTGAAGGCCTCCAAGGCACGCAACGCCGGCTGGCTCGCCATCGCCTTCGGGTGGGGTTTCGCCGTCATGACGGCCGTGTACATCTCGGCGCCGCTCTCCGGCGCCCACCTCAACCCGGCAGTGACGCTCGCCCTCGCCATCAAGGACGGCGACTGGAGCGACGTCCCGGTCTACTGGGCCGGACAGCTGCTCGGCGCCATGATCGGCGCGGCCCTGGTCTGGGTCGCCTACTACGGCCAGTTCAACGCCCACCTCACCGACAGAGAGATCGTCGGCGGTCCGGGGGCCCAGGCCACCAAGGCCAAGGCCGTCGAGGCCCAGGAGAAGGGCGCGGGCCCGGTCCTCGGCATCTTCTCCACCGGTCCCGAGATCCCGGTCGTGTGGCAGAACCTCGCCACGGAGATCGTGGGCACCGTGGTGCTGGTGCTGGCCATCCTCACGCAGGGCCTGAACGCGAACGGCGACGGTCTCGGCACCCTGGGCGCCCTGATCACCGCGTTCGTGGTCGTCTCGATCGGTCTGTCCCTCGGCGGCCCGACCGGCTATGCGATCAACCCGGCCCGTGACCTCGGTCCGCGCATCGTGCACGCCCTCCTGCCCCTCCCCAACAAGGGCGGCTCCGACTGGGGCTACGCCTGGATCCCGGTGGTCGGTCCGCTGATCGGCGCCGCCATCGCCGCAGGCATATACAACGTCGCATTCGCTTAGGAGCACCGTGTCTCATCCGTTTGAGCACGGAGCGCCGGGCCGCACAGCACGCGCCGTACGTACAGCCCCTCAACCACGGACTTCCAGGAGCACACAGTGACCGACGCCCACACCGCCGGCATCGCATCCCACGGGCATGGCCCGTTCATTGCCGCGATCGACCAGGGCACCACCTCCAGCCGCTGCATCGTCTTCGACCGGGACGGCCGTATCGTCTCCGTCGACCAGAAGGAGCACGAGCAGATCTTCCCGAAGCCGGGCTGGGTCGAGCACAACGCCACCGAGATCTGGACCAACGTCGAGGAGGTCGTCGCCTCCGCGATCGAGAAGGCCGGCATCACCCGCGACGACATCAAGGCCATCGGCATCACCAACCAGCGCGAGACCACGCTGCTCTGGGACAAGAACACCGGTGAGCCCGTCCACAACGCCATCGTCTGGCAGGACACCCGCACCGACGCGCTCTGCAGAGAACTCGGCCGCAACGTCGGCCAGGACCGCTTCCGCCGTGAGACCGGCCTGCCGCTGGCCTCGTACTTCGCCGGGCCCAAGGCCCGCTGGCTGCTCGACAACGTCGAGGGCCTGCGGGAGCGCGCCGAGGCCGGCGACATCCTCTTCGGCACCATGGACAGCTGGGTCATCTGGAACCTGACCGGTGGTGTCAACGGCGGCAGGCACGTCACCGACGTCACCAACGCCTCCCGCACCATGCTGATGAACCTGCACACGCTGGAGTGGGACCCGAAGATCGCCGAGTCCATCGGCGTCCCGCTGGCGATGCTCCCCGAGATCCGGTCCTCCGCCGAGGTCTACGGCGAGATCACCGGCGGCAAGCTGGGCGACCTGCTCGGCGGCATCCCGGTCGCCTCCGCGCTCGGCGACCAGCAGGCGGCCCTGTTCGGCCAGACCTGTTTCTCCGAGGGCGAGGCCAAGTCCACGTACGGCACCGGCACGTTCATGCTGATGAACACCGGCGAGAAGATCATCAACTCGTACAGCGGACTGCTGACCACCGTGGGCTACCGGATCGGCGACGACAAGCCGGTCTACGCCCTGGAGGGCTCGATCGCCGTCACCGGTTCGCTGGTGCAGTGGATGCGCGACCAGATGGGCCTGATCAGCACGGCCGCCGAGATCGAGACGCTCGCGCTGTCGGTCGAGGACAACGGCGGCGCGTACTTCGTGCCGGCCTTCTCCGGTCTGTTCGCCCCGTACTGGCGCCCGGACGCCCGCGGTGTGATCGCCGGCCTCACCCGGTACGTCACCAAGGCGCACCTCGCGCGCGCCGTCCTGGAGGCCACCGCCTGGCAGACCCGTGAGATCAGCGACGCCATGACGAAGGACTCCGGCGTCGAGCTCACGGCCCTCAAGGTCGACGGCGGCATGACCTCCAACAACCTGCTGATGCAGACGCTCTCGGACTTCCTGGACGCCCCCGTGGTGCGCCCGATGGTCGCCGAGACCACCTGCCTCGGCGCCGCCTACGCCGCCGGCCTCGCCGTCGGCTTCTGGACCAGCACCGACGACCTGCGCGCCAACTGGCGCCGGGCCGCCGAGTGGACCCCCCGCATGGACGCGGAGATCCGCGACCGTGAGTACAAGAGCTGGCTCAAGGCCGTCGAGCGGACCATGGGCTGGCTCGAGGACGAGGAGTAAGAACCCGAATGACCAGTCAGTCCACCCTGCAGTCCGTGCCCGCCCTCGGTACGCGCCCGGCCTTCGGCTCGAATCCGAGCCGAGCCGAGACCCGGGAGCAACTCTCCAAGGCGTCGTACGACCTCCTCGTCATCGGCGGCGGCATCCTGGGCATCTCCACCGCCTGGCACGCCGCGCAGTCCGGCCTCAGGGTGGCTCTGGTCGACGCCGGCGACTTCGCCGGCGCCACCTCCTCCGCCTCCTCCAAGCTGCTCCACGGCGGTCTGCGCTACCTGCAGACCGGCGCGGTGCGGCTGGTGGCGGAGAACCACTTCGAGCGCCGTGCGGTCTCCCGCCAGGTGGCCCCCCACCTGGCGAACCCGCTCACGTTCTACCTCCCCGTGTACAAGGGCGGGCCGCACGGCGCGGCGAAGCTCGGGGCGGGCGTGTTCGCCTACTCCGCGCTGTCGGCCTTCGGTGACGGTGTGGGCCACCTGCTCAGCCCCTCGAAGGCCGCGCGGGACGTGCCGGAACTGCGCACCGACAACCTCAAGGCCGTGGCCGTGTACGGCGACGACCAGATGAACGACGCGCGCATGGCGCTGATGACGGTCCGCGCGGCCGTCGAGGCGGGCGCGGTGGTGCTGAACCACGCCGAGGTGACGGGCCTGCGCTTCACAAAGGGCCGGGTCACGGGCGCCGACCTGCGCGACCGCCAGTCCGGCGACGAGTTCGGCGTGAACGCCCGGCTCGTCCTGAACGCGACCGGCCCGTGGGTCGACCACCTGCGCAAGCTGGAGGACCCGAACGCGGCGCCGTCCATCCGCCTGTCGAAGGGCGCGCACCTCGTCCTGAAGCGCACCTCCCCCTGGCGGGCCGCGCTCGCCACCCCGATCGACAAGTACCGCATCACCTTCGCCCTGCCCTGGGAGGACATGCTGCTGCTCGGCACGACCGACGAGGAGTTCGAGGGCGACCCGGCGGACGTCTCGGTCACCGAGAAGGACACCGCCCAGATACTCGACGAGGCCGCGTTCTCCATCCGCGACCAGCAGCTCGACCGTGACCTCATCACGTACGCGTTCGCGGGTCTGCGCGTGCTTCCGGGTGGCCCCGGCAGCACGGCGAAGGCCAAGCGCGAGACCGTGGTGACCGAGGGCAAGGGCGGGATGCTGTCGGTCGCGGGCGGCAAGTGGACGACCTTCCGGCACATCGGCCGTACGGTCATGCAGAAACTGGAGGCGTTGCCGGGTCACCCCCTGGGTGACGACTTCGAGCCGATCTCCTCCCTGCCGAAGAAGCTGCCGCTGCCAGGGGTCGCCAACCCGCGCGCGGTCGCCCACCGTCTGCTGGTCGATCACCCCGCGCCGGGTCCGCGCATGGCCGCCGACACGGCCAGGCACCTGGCCACGCACTACGGTTCGCTGGCCTTCGACATCGCCCGCATCGCCAACGACAACCCGGAGCTCGCCGAGCGCGTCCACCCGGACGCCCCGGAGATCTGGGCGCAGGTCGTCTACGCCCGCGACAACGAGTGGGCCGAGACGACGGACGACGTGCTGCGCCGCCGGACGACGCTGACGATCCGGGGCCTGGCGACGGACGACGTCCGCGCGAAGGTGCAGGACCTGCTCGACAAGAAGTAGGCGCCACGACGCCGAAGGGGCGGCTCCACGCCGACGGAGCCGCCCCTTCGGCCTGCCGGCTCGGGCGTAGGTCCGGCTGTCAGTGCCGGGTGGTTTCATGAGCGTATGGACATCGATCAGGCGAATCCCGAGGAACTGGCCGCGTTGCGGGCGGCGTTCGCCGTGGACGACGGTGGTGAGTCCGCGCTCGGCTGGGAGGCGGTGCACGCCTTCGAGGCGGAGCACGGGGTCGTGCTGCCGGAGCCGTACCGGACATTCGTGGCGGAGATATCGGACGGGTCGTTCCAGGGGCCGCCGGAGTGCGGGCTCGTGGGGCTCGCCGAACTGGCCGACGACTGGGCGGACGACGGGGATCGGGCCCCGGGCAAGCCGTTCCCACCGCGCACGAGGACCCCGACGCCGTCATCGGCCAAGTGCTCAACCATGGTTCGCTCGTGCTCAGGACTGACTGGTGCGCCATGAACCGGCACCTCGTCGTGAGCGGCCCCAGGCGGGGGCACATCTGGCACATCACCGATGTGGGCGCCATGCCGTTCGGTGCGGAGTTCGGCTACACGACTGCCGCGCCCGGCTTCGCCGGCTGGGTGGCGCACTGGGCGGCCGGCAAGGAGTGGTTCGACGCGGCCTGACACCGTCACAAGAACGCCCGGAAACAGTCCGGTGACTCCTCACGACCGCCCGCCGCCGTCGCCGTACCCCTCCTTCCGGAGCCGCCTCATGACGCAGGACCTGCTGCCCATCACCCGCATACCCCGCACCGGGCTCCCGGCGCACGCGGTCGTCGTCGGCGACCCGGCGCGCGCGGCGGCCGTCGCCGCGCTCCTCGACGCCGCCGAGGAGGTGTCGTACCACCGCGAATACCGTGTGTTCAGCGGCAGTTGGAAGGGCGTGCCGGTCGTCGTGGCCTCGCACGGTGTGGGCGGGCCGGGTGCGATCCTGCTGTTCCGGGAACTGGCGGACGCGGGGGTGCGCACCCTGATCCGGTTCGGTACGGCGGGCGCGATGAAGCCCGGCATCGGGGACGGCGACCTCGTCATCGCGGAGGCGGCCGTACGGGACGACGGGGTGACCCAGCAGCTGCTGCCGCCGGAGTACCCGGCCGTGTCGGCGCCGGAAGCGGTGATCGCGCTCCAGCGTGCGGCCCGCGAGGCGGGCGCCCCGCACCACCGGGGGATCGTGTGGACGCGGGCGGCCTTCCAGCCGGGGCTCATTCCGCTGTTCTCGTACGCCGGTGCGGGGCTTGCGGCCATCGAGATGGAGCTGTCGGCGCTGCTGGTGACGGCCTCGCTGCGTGGTCTCGTGGCGGGTGGCGTGCTCGTCGTCGACGGGGCGAACGCCGACGAACTCGTCGACGAGGAGACCACCGGCGGGTACGACCCGCACCGGGAGGTCGTCGCGGCGGGCGTCGAGCGGGGCGCGGTCGTCTCGCTGGAGGCACTGCGGCTGCTGGCCGAACCGTCGTAGCGGGCGGTGCGGCCGCCGTGATCGCCGATCTGGAGGCGCTCGTCTGAACAGGCCGCATAATGTGGCTGAGACATCGGATGTCTCGGCATGGTATGGGGCGCAAGGGAGGCCGGTCATGGCAGTCACCGACGAGGCGATCGAGAAGATCAAGGGCATGATCGTCTCCGGCGCGCTGCGCCCCGGGGACCGGCTGCCCAAGGAGAGCGAACTCGCCTCCGAGCTGGGACTGTCCCGCAACTCCCTGCGGGAGGCCGTGCGCGCCCTGTCACTCATCCGCATCCTGGACGTACGCCAGGGCGACGGCACGTACGTCACCAGCCTCGACCCGCAGCTCCTCCTGGAGGCGCTGAGTTTCGTCGTCGACTTCCACCGCGACGACACGGTGCTGGAGTTCCTGGCCGTACGCCGCATCCTGGAGCCGGCCGCGACGGCGATGGCGGCGCTGCGGATCAGTGAGCAGCAAGTGGACGCGCTCTCGGCGCAGTTGGACAAGCTCGGCGACAGCCCGTCGGTGGAGGAACTGGTCGCCTGCGACCTGGACTTCCATCGGGGGATCGTGCAGAGCTCAGGGAACTCGGTGCTGTGTTCCCTGCTGGACGGCCTGTCCGGGCCCACCACCCGGGCCCGCATCTGGCGCGGGCTGACCCAGGAGGACGCCGTCGCAGGCACCCTGCGCGAGCACCGGGCGATCCTGGCGGCACTGCGCGACCGGGACGCGGAGGCGGCACGGTCCTGGGCGACCGTGCACATCGCGAGCGTCGAGCAGTGGCTGCGCTCCACCCTCTGAGTCGTCCCTCGGAGCTCTGCGTCACTCCTCAGGCCCCTCGGATCGGGTCTCGGCCCCGGCGAGGCGGTGCTGTAGCTCGATGTGCCGGAACTGGTGGACGGCCCCGACCCGGCGCAGCACGCCCCGTTCGTGGGCGTCGGCGAGGAAGGCCATGAGGTCGTACGGGAGTCTCGGCCGGAGCGCGAGGTAGCAGCGGGCGACCAGGTAGTGGCCCCATTCCGCCTGCCGGATCCCGATGGCGAGTCCGGTCAGCAGCGCGGGGATCAGTCCCACGGCGAACATCCACAGGTGGCCGCCGGTGGCCTCCGCTCCCCACACCCGCGTCGAACCCCCCAGCACCGCACACCAGCCCTGGACTCCGATCACCACGGCGCCGACCACGGCCGCCGTCAGGACGCAGGTGCCGAGCGTGCGCCGGTCGTTGGCGAGCAGCGCCCTGCCGTCGACCGAGGCGCCGAGGTCGACGGGGACGGCCCGCAGGGCATGCACCAGCAGGCAGGACACGGTGAACACCGCACCGACCTGGGCGACGACCCCCAGGGCCGCGAGCGGTTCGGGCGGCGCGATGTACTCCTTGTCCGGGTCGCCCGACAGTACGGGCGAGAGCAGGCCCTCCAGCACAATGCTCCCGCCGAGCAGCATCCCGACCAGCAGTCCCCGGCACACGCCCCGGGTGTTCCAGCGCCAGCGCACCCGGGCGACCGGACGGGCCCGGTCCGCGAGCACGCCGTCCGTGCCGACCGCCGCGGCGGTCACCCCGTAGAGGAGGGCGCTCGCGGTGCCGCACGCGTTGCCGAACGCCGCCACGTAGCAGAGCGCGGCCGCGCCTCCGGTCAGCAGCGCCCGCCGGTCCCAGTGGGACGGCCGCCGCAGGTTCGGCCGGCCGCCGCAGGCGAACCCGGAGATGATCATCCCGACCAGGGCCAGCGATCCGCCGTCGGCCAGCCGGTTGAACACGAGCTCGGGGAGGTCGTCGGGGGCGGCCGCGAGCAAGCACAGCAGGGTGATCGCCAGGCCCGCCGCGAGGCCGCACACCAGCCCGCCGCAGATCCCCGCCGCCACGACGCCGAGCCCGCCTCTCTGCTCCCAGTCGGTGGGCACCGCGCCCGAGGTGAACCGGTGGCTCAGCTCCATGACCGCCCCCTCCAGCAGCCACCCGGCCATCCCCAGCAGCACCCCGGCCAGCGCGGCCGGCACGGCATGACGCAGCTTCCACCAGGCGACCTCCGCCGCGCCGTCCAGCCCGCGCTCCATGTGCCGGGCCAGGAAACCGAGCGCGGGGCGTGCCTGTGCCGCCGTCCACCGAAGGGGGCGGTCCAGGCGCGGCCGGTACGCGGCGTCGACGAAGGCGTCGAGAAGGTGGTGCTCCACGGCGGTCCTGGTGCGCAGCCACACCAGTTCGCCCGGGTTCGGCAGTACCTCGTGGCCCTCGTCCGGGCGCGGGTTGTACACGGTCCGGGCCAGGGACACCATCAGCGGGCTGGTCAGGGCGCGGCCCACCGGAGCGGCCGTCCCCAGTGCCCGGGCCACCGGCGCCCAGCGCCGAGCGGCCGGTGTGTCGGAGCCGCCGGCGTCGCGGCGGAGGTAGGCGGCGACGTCCTCGCCGTCCAGGGGTTCGAGGTGGATACCGGCGAGCCCCGCGAGCCGCGCGGGCACTCCGCTGCGCGGCTGCAGCGCCGCCCGGTACTCGCCGGGACGGCTCGACAGAACCATCCCGCAGCCGTACGGCAGGGCTGCGTTGATGCGGTGCAGGGCCACCGCCCCCGGCTGGGCGGGGAGTTCGTCGAACCCGTCGAGCACCGGGAGGACCAGTCGCCGCTCCAGCAGCATCCGGGCGAGGGTGACCTGCCCGTACGGTTCGGGGGCGGGCGCGGCCAGCTCCGCGTGGTCCTGCACGAGCCTGCGCTCCATCCAGCCCCGCAGGTCCAGGACGGTGGGATCCCAGGACGCGAGCGGAAACAGTACGGGCACCGGTTCGCCCTCCTGCCGCCGGTCGAGCAGCGCGAGCAGCAGCCGTACGAGCAGCAGGGTCTTGCCCGATCCTGGGTCGCCGAGCACCAGCAGCCGCCGGGTGGGGACCCGGTCGGTGAACACCGCGGCGAGCTCGTCGTCCCGGCCTGCGAGCCGGCCCGGCCCGGACGCCTCGGCCAGGTCGCGGTCGGCGTCCCGCCAGCCCACCGGCAGCGGATACGGCTCCGCCAGCCGCCGCACCTCCGCCTCGGCCTCCCACTCACGTCGTACGGCGGTGGCGAGCCGGTCGGCGACGGCGGCGGGGCTCTGTACCGCGGCCGCCTCGACCCGCTCGGACCGGTAGGCGGTCCACGCCAGGTAGGCACCCGCCCAGGTCGGCAGCAGCGCGGCGAGTACCGAGGCGGGGTCCTCGAGGTGCGGGGCGACCCACAGGGCCCCCAGGGTGCCCGCGGCCAGCAGGGTCAGATAGGTGATCCCGGTGCGCCGCACACGTGACCTGGGGACAACTCCGCTCACCCGACGAAGAGTTCCTTAACGACGCGGCGGCGGGCGCCGGTTCGGCGCGGCTCCACACGAGTGGGTGAAGCGCGGCGGTCGGGCGGACATCGGACCCCTCGGGTCCGCCACGGCGGGCGACCACACCGGTCCGGCGGGCGGGACGGCGGCCGCGGTCGACGCCGGAGAGCTCGGACGGCTCGGGGTGTCCGGGGGTGACGATCGGGGCAGTGATGCGTTCACTCCCCCGTGCAAGGGGGCTGCGGGCGCCCCCGCCGCACGCCGTAAGGTTGGGTGGTCAAGCGAGGGCACGTCGGAAGGAGGCGCTGGGTGATCGAGCTGGAGGGAGTTCCCGAGCTGATCGACCCAGTCATGGTGGCCGCGTTCGAGGGCTGGAACGATGCCGGCGACGCCGCCTCCACCGCGGTCGCGCACCTGGACCGGGAGTGGAAGGGCGAGGTGTTCGCGGCGCTGGACGCCGAGGACTACTACGACTTCCAGGTGAACCGTCCCACGGTGTGGCTGGACGGCGGCGTGCGAAAGATCACGTGGCCCACGACCCGGCTCTCGGTCGTCCGGGTCGGCGGCGACAAGCCGCGCGACCTCGTACTCGTCCGAGGTATCGAACCGTCGATGCGATGGCGCTCGTTCTGCAACGAGATCCTCGGCTTCGCCCACGAGCTGGGCGTGGAGCTGGTGGTGGTCCTGGGCGCGCTGCTCGGTGACACCCCGCACACCCGTCCGGTCCCGGTCAGCGGCGTCACGTCCGACCCGGACCTCGCCCAGCGGATGGACCTGGAGGAGACCAAGTACGAGGGCCCCACGGGCATCGTCGGCATCCTCCAGGAGGCCTGCACGCACGCGGGCGTACCGGCCGTGTCGCTGTGGGCCGCGGTGCCGCACTACGTCTCGCAGCCGCCGAACCCGAAGGCGACGCTGGCCCTCCTCAACCGTCTGGAGGACCTGATCGACGTACGCATCCCGCTGGGCGAACTGCCCGAGGACGCGCGCGCCTGGCAGGTGGGCGTGGACCAGCTGGCCGCGGAGGACAGCGAGGTCGCCGAGTACGTCCAGACGCTGGAGGAGGCCCGGGACACCGCGGAGCTGCCGGAGGCGTCGGGCGAGGCGATCGCCCGCGAGTTCGAGCGGTACCTGCGGCGCCGGGACGGCGGTCCGGGCGGTCCGGGCGGTCCGGGCGGTCCGGGCGGTCCGGGCGGTCCGGGCGGTCCGGGCGGTCCGGGCGGTCATGCCACGGCCGACGGCAGCGACAGCACGTCGTATCTGAGGGACAACCCCGGCGGTCGTGCGAAGCCGCCGAAGCCCCCGAAGCCGGGGGCGGACGACGAGGACTCGTCATCGGAGGACTGAACCAGTGAGGGCGGTGCGCGTCGCGCACCGCCCCTTCTGTGATCAGACCTGCTTCACCGCCACCGCGTCGTACTCGGTCTCCGGTGTCGGCTCCACGTCGAAGCGCGCGTTCGGCAGGTACAGCCGCTCGCCCCAGGCCGCCACCGTCGTCGGGATGCGGAAGCGCGGGTCGGTGATGCGGGCGATCGCGGTGCCCTTGGTGCCGGCGTCGTTCAGCCGGAACACGTCGATCGCGTTCTGCTGCTGCTGGACGGCGTAGAGGATCCGGCCGAGCAGCAGCAGGCCGTCGCCGTTGGGCAGCTTCGCCGTGCCGAGGTCGACGGCGCGGGCGACGCCGGTGCGCGGGTCGACCCGCATCAGGCCGCCGCCGTTCGCGAAGGCGTTGACCACGAGCAGGGCGCTGCCGTCCGGGGTGCGCTCGATGCCGTTGGCGGTGAAGTCCGGGCCCTGCTGCCAGTCGCCGGTCAGCGGCAGGGTGTCCACGGCGCCGCGGGCCAGCCGGTAGAGCTGGGGTTTGAAGGAGTCCGTGAACCAGGCGGCGCCCGGGGTGAGGATCACGTCGTTCACGAAGGTGCCGCCGGTGGCGTACACCTTCTTGATCTCGCCCGTGCGGACGTCGACCGTGCGGATCTCGCCGCTGACGCCACCGGCCAGGAAGAGCGTGCCGTGCCGGTCGGTCTTCAGGCCCACGGTGGGGTGTCCGGGGCCGAGGCCCTTGCTGATGACGGAGCCCCGGCCGGTGACGAGGCTCGCCCGGTAGATGTCGCCGCCCGCGAGCGAGCCGAAGTACGCGAAGGGCTGCGCGCCGATCGTGATGCCCTCGGGCTGGAAGCCGTCGGGCAGCGGGAACTGTGCGGGCCACCGGGGTTGCCGGGTTCCGGCCGCGTGCGCGGTGCCCGGGAGGAGGGCCGCGCCGGAGAGGGCGGCGGCCGTGGTGAGCAGTCTTCGACGTGCGAAGGAATGGTCTGCGGGTGCCACTGGACGTCCTTCTGCGTGAGGGCCGGCCCGTGGCCGGCCGTGCGGTCAACAGACGCTCCCACCCCATCACATGCCCCTCGCCTCCGCAGGCTATGGCCGGATTGTGGCGTGACATCTGTTTCAGGACGGAATGCACACGGTACCCAATTCAACTTACTTCAAACCGAGTTGGCCAACACAGGGGTGGACGGGCAGCCGTGGGAGTGCTTGGTTGGGGCCCGAAGGCGCACCCGCACGGACGAAGGGAGCACCCCATGACCGAGCAGGGACAGCCGCCGCAGGGCCCGGGAGCGTCCGGCCCGGGGCCCGACGGATCGGGATTCAGTTATCGAGGAGCCGAGCAGGAACTGGTCGTCGTCGCACGTCCCGAGGCCCGGCTGCGTGCCGGCGCCGAGGGCGTCCGCTCGGCGGCGGGCGCCGACGTGTCGGCCCTCAACATGTTCCTCAGCGACGAACAGCTCTCTTTGGAACCGCTGTTCGGCAGCGAGGAGCGGCTCCAGCAGTCCGCCGCAGCGGGCCCGGAGGACGTGCCCGACCTGGCGCTCTTCTACCGGGTGCGCGGCGGGCAGCACCGCGCCCAGGAGCTGCGGGCCCGGATCGCCGCGCTGCCGGGCGTCGACACGGCGTACGTGAAACCGCGCGCCGTACCGGCCTCCCTCGGGCAGATCGGGGAGGACACCCGGCGGCTGAAGGAAGGGGCGCCGGTCACCCCCGACTTCACCGGCCGTCAGGGGTATCTGCGGCCCGCGCCCGAGGGCATCGACGCCTACTGGGCCTGGCACCGACCCGGCGGCACCGGCCAGGGCGTGACAGTGATCGACGTCGAGGGCGCCTGGCAGCTGGGCCACGAGGACCTGGCCGCCAAGCTCGCCGGCGTGGTCGTCGGCACCCCGCTGACCGACCTCGCCTGGCGCAACCACGGCACCGCCGTGATCGGCGTGATCGGCGGCGACCGGGGTGAGCACGGCGTCACCGGCATCGCGCCGGACGCGGTGACCGCGGCGGCGTCCTTCCAGGACATCGGCACCGCGGCCGCGATCCACGCGGCGGCCGACCGGCTCGCCCCCGGCGACATCGTGCTGGTCGAACTGCAGCGGCCGGGACCGCGGTTCGACTTCGAGGAGCGCGACGACCAGCGCGGGTACATCGCGCTGGAGTGGTGGCCGGACGACTTCGCGGCCGTCCGGTACGCGACCGCCAAGGGTGTCCTCGTGGTGGCCGCCGCGGGCAACGGCGGCGAGTCCCTCGACGACGGGGTGTACGAGCGCCGCCCGGACGAGTTCCCCCAGTGGTGGCGGGGCCCGTTCAACCCGTCCAACCAGTCCTCCGGCGCCATCCTGGTCGGCGCGGGCGCCCCGCCGCCCGGCACGCACGGCCGCGACCACGGCCCGGACCGCTCCCGGCTGGCGTTCTCCAACTACGGCGCCCGCGTGGACGCCCAGGGCTGGGGCCGCGAGGTCACGACCACCGGCGGCTCCTGGGACCGGCCCGGCGACCTGCAGGGCGGGCCCGAGGAGATCGCCTGGTACACGGACACGTTCTCCGGGACCTCCTCCGCCTCTCCGGTGGTGGTCGGCACGCTGGCGGCGCTGCAGGGCATGCTGAAGGCGGCCGGCCAGCCGCCGATGTCCCCCGAACGCGCCCGTTCGGTGCTGCGGGCCACCGGGACCCCGCAGCAGGACGCGCCGGGCCGGCCCGCCTCCCAGCGGATCGGCAACCGGCCCGACATCAGGGCGGCGGTCACCCGGCTGCTGCCCGAGGCGGTCGGCTCGGGCCGGGCCGAACGGTACTGGGACGAACTGCTGCCGTACCCGCGCGAACTCCCGCCCCGGCTCCGGCTGTTCGTGGCCGGCGGCTGGCGCAGCCTCAACCACCCGTCCCCCGAGATCCGACAGGCGGTGCACACCGCCTTCGCGGGGGGACGGCCGGACGTCCGGGTCTGGTTCTCGGACGACGAGATCGTCGGCCTGGTCATCGCAGGCTGACGGTTCCTCATTCCATCCGGTCCACCCGTTCCACGCATTCCACCCGTTCCACCCATGGAAGGTGGCACTCGCATGAGCATCAACCCGCAGATGAGTCAGCAGGGACAGCAGGGCCAACAGGGACAGCAGCAGGGGCAGTTCCCGAGCACGTCCCCGTACCAGCAGCAGAACCAGCCGTTCGGCATGGGCGGCGGCATGGGCGGCGGCACGCTCGAGCAGCTGCAGCAGCTGGGCCAGCAGCAGCCGTTCCAGCAGTTGCTGCAGCAGCTCGCCCAGACACAGCTCGGCCAGACACAGTTCGGCCAGGGGCAGCAGCAGGAGCAGCAGTCGCGGCAGGCCGAGCAGCAGATGCAACAGCAGTTGCAGCAGCTCGCGCAGACCGTGGTCCAGCAGGTGATCCAGCAGGTCCAGGCGCAGTCCCTCGCCTCCGGCGCGGCCGGCGGCTTCATCGACATCGTCCACCCGCTGCAGGGCCAGCCCCAGCAGATCTTCCTGCGCATCGACGGCCAGTTCCGGGTCCTCAACAACCCGACGCCGCAGATCCACCAGCAGATCCAGGAGGCCTTCGCCTTCGGCCACCAGGTGATCGGCGTCTGGGACACCCAGTCGCCGAACGTCCTGCGGAGCGTGCGGATCCAGCGGATCTGACCGGCTCCTGAAGAGACCCACCCGGAAGAACGGGAGGGGCGCTTCCCCCGCGGGGAGGAAGCGCCCCTCTCTTGCGCCCTGCTCTCGTGCCCTGCTCTCTCGTGTCCTGCGGCGCTACAACGCCACTCCCAGCAGCGCGTCCACCGCACGCGACACCACACCGGGCGCGCCTTCGTCCGTACCGCCCCGCTCGCTCTGGAGCGTCACCCACCGGTCCACGGCGGCCAGCGCGGCCGGCGCGTCCAGGTCGGCGGCGAGGGCCTCCCGGATCTCCTCGACGAGCGCCTCGGCGGGCGGACCGTCGGGCCGGGAGACGGCGGCACGCCAGCGGCCGAGCCGGTCGAGGGCGTCCTGGAGGACCTGGTCGGTCCACTCCCAGTCGGCCCGGTAGTGATGGGCGAGCAGCGCGAGCCGGATGCCGGCGGGGTCGACGCCCTCGCGCCTGAGCTGCGAGACGAAGACCAGGTTCCCCTTGGACTTGGACATCTTCTCGCCGTGCAGCGCGACCATGCCGGCGTGGACGTAGGCCTTGGCCATGGGGAACTCGCCGGTCAGCACCTGGGCGTGCGAGGCGCCCATCTCGTGGTGCGGGAAGGCGAGGTCGGAGCCGCCGCCCTGGACGTCGAAGCCCATCCCGAGGTGGTCGAGGGCGATGGCGACGCACTCGATGTGCCAGCCGGGCCGGCCGCGCCCGAGCGATGCACCGTCCCAGCTGGGCTCGCCCTCACGCGCGGCCATCCACAGCATCGGGTCGAGCGGGTTCTTCTTGCCCGGCCGGTCGGGGTCGCCGCCGCGCTCGGCGGACAGCAGCCGCATGGCGGCGGCGTCCAGGTTGGACACCTTGCCGAAGTTCGGGTCGGACTCGACGGAGAAGTAGACGTCCCCCTCGAGTTCGTAGGCGGCACCCGCGTCCCGCAGCCGCTCGACGAGCGGCACGATGCCGGGTATCGCCTCGACCGCGCCGATGTACTGCCGCGGGGGCAGCATCCGCAGGGCGGTCATGTCCTCGCGGAAGAGGGCCGTCTCCTTCTCGGCGAGGGCGACCCAGTCGATACCGTCGCGCTCCGCCCGCTCGAGCAGCGGATCGTCGACGTCGGTGACGTTCTGGACGTAGTGAACCTGCCGCTTGGTGTCGAGCCACACGCGCTGGACGAGGTCGAACGCGTTGTAGGTCGCCGCGTGACCCAGGTGGGTCGCGTCGTACGGCGTGATGCCGCAGACGTAGATACGGGCGACGGGACCGGGGTCGAGGAGGACCGAACCGCCGGTCGCGGTGTCGTGGATCCTCAGGTCGCGGCCCTGACCAGGCAGGGCGGGGACCTCGGAAGCGGGCCAGGCATGCATGTCATGAGCCTAACCGGACGGATGTTCCGTATACGAACCGGACCGGGCCGGATGGCCGGTAAGGCGTTCTTGCGCGATACGGGCCATTGTGCAGCTATACCGGCGGCCAGGGAATGGCCGGCCACTCCCCGCTCGGCTCCGGATGCTTCCCCGACGCCAGCAGCGCGTCCACACGCGCGCGCGTGGCGTCGAGTTCTACGGCGGTGATCAGGCGAGCCAGCGTGATGGCGAGGGACCCGCCCTCCGCCAGCGCCTCCTTGAGGCCTTTGAGGACGTCGACCGCCTCACCCGTCAGCGACTCCCCGGCCCACCCCCACAGCAGCGTCCGCAACTTGTTCTCGGCGTTGAAGGTGACCCCGTGGTCGATGCCGTACAGCCGGTCCCCGGCGGCGGGCAGGAGGTGGCCGCCCTTGCGGTCCGCGTTGTTGATCACGGCGTCCAGCACGGCGAGCCGGCGCAGCCGCTCGTCGTCGGCGTGCACGAGCAGCGCGGTCCGTCCCTCCCCGACCTCGGCGAAGCCGATCGCCTTCCAGCCGGGCTCCGGCTCCTGAGCGTCCACGAGCGCGAGCAGCTCGGCCCCGGGCGTCACCTCGATCCACAGCTGGCACATGCCCTCGCCGTACGGCCCGTCCCGCAGCACGGTGTGCGGTACGAGCCCCCAGCCGGTCGCCTCGGAGACCTCGTACGCGGCGACCTCACGCTGGGCGAGGTTCCCGTCGGGGAAGTCCCACAGGGGCTGCTCGCCGGCGACCGGCTTGTAGATGCAGGCGGCTTCCTGCCCGTCGCGCGTGACCGTGCAGTAGAGCGCCGCGTTGGACGCCTCGCGGATGCGGCCGCGCACGGTGAGCTCGCCGTCGGCGAGGAGTTCGGCAGGTGTCGCCCCGGTCGTCACGCTCCGCGGCGGTATCCGTTCTGGCGCGGACATACGTGTCCTTCCGGGTCGAGCGGGAGGCTGCACAGCGGGCACGGCGGCCGCCCGGCGTTGACGACGTCCAGGGCCCGCTTGGCGAAGGCTCTCGCCTGCGCGCCGGTGAGCCGGACCCGCAGCATCGGGGGGCCGTTCTCCTCGTCCTGGAGGAGACGCTCCTCGGCCTCGGCGAGGTCTTCCTCGGAGTCGGCGTCGAGCTCCACGAGGGCCTGCGCCTCGACGATCATGCGCTGTTCCTCGCCGTCCCAGGCGAGGGCCATGGTGCCGACCCGGAACTCCTCCTCGACGGGAGTGTCGAGGGGGCGGGTGTCGGCGACTTCGGTGGGTACCACCGCCGGGACGGGGGCGCTGCCGCCACTACGGCGTACGACCTCGTCCAGCAGCTCGTCCATGCGCTCGGCGAGCGCGGCCACCTGGGTCTTCTCCAGGGCCACGCTGGTCACCCGGGGCCCGGCCGTGGCCTGGAGGAAGAACGTACGGCGTCCGGGCAGTCCGACCGTACCGGCCACGAAGCGCTCCGGGGGGTCGTAGAGGAACACCTGACGGGACACGTCCTGTCTCCATTGAAATCGTGAGTGTGAACCGCTTCACCCTACTGCGCCCGACGATCACGGTGCGCCCGCACCACCCCCGACGGTGGCCTCGTCGGCCGGAGGCTCCTCGCGCGGCGCCAGGGACCGGAAATCGCCGGTGTCGCCGAGGCGGACGAGAAACGGCCTCAGGCGGGTGTAACGGATCGCGGTGATGGAACACGGTTCAACGGAAATCCGCTGGAAGAGGTCGAGATGAAGTCCGAGCGCGTCCGCCACCAACGACTTGATGATGTCGCCGTGGGAGCACATGAGGTACACGGCGTCCCCGCCGTGGTCGCGCTCCACCCGCGCGTTCCACTCGCGCACCGCTTCGGCGGCGCGGGTCTGCATCGACCGCATCGACTCGCCACCGGGGAACGCGGCCGCCGACGGGTGCGCCTGCACGACCTCCATCAGCGGCTCGTCCGCGAGTTCGGCGAGCTTGCGGCCGGACCAGTCGCCGTAGTGGCACTCCCCGATCCGCTCGTCGGTGTGCGCGGTGAGGCCGGGGCGGGCGTCGAGCAGCGGCCGGATCGTCTCCTGGCAGCGCTGCAGCGGGCTGCTGACGACCTCGGAGATCGGCAGCTCGGCGAGCCGCCCGGGCAGCGCGGCGGCCTGCGCGGCGCCACGCTCGTCGAGGGCGACACCGGGCGTCCAGCCGGCGAGCAGTCCCTCGGTGTTGGCGGTGGAACGTCCGTGCCGGACGAGGATCAACGTGGGCATGCGGCCCAGCGTAGGCGTACGCCCGAGTGCGAGGGCCCGGGGGCCGAAGGAGAATGCGCCGCGTGATCGTCGACTGTGCCATTTACCGGGACGGACACCGCACGAAGGGCCCCGAGGATCTGTCCGACGCCCTGGCCGAGGCCCGGGCGGCGCACGGATTCGTCTGGATCGGTCTGCACGAGCCGTCCGAGAAGGAGTTCGACCACGTCACCCAGGAGTTCGGCCTGCACCCGCTGGCGGTCGAGGACGCCCTGAAGGCCCACCAGCGGCCCAAGCTGGAGGTCTACGACGACTCGCTGTTCCTGGTTCTCAAGCCGGTCGTGTACGAGCCGGAGAGCGACGCCGTGTCCACCGGCGAGGTCATGCTCTTCCTCGGCGACTCGTTCGTGGTGACCGTCCGACACGGCGAGGGCTCCCCGCTGGGTGCCGTACGACATCGCATGGAGCAGGAACCCGAGCTGCTCGGCAAGGGCCCCACCGCCGTGATGTACGCGGTCGCCGACGCCGTCGTCGACCACTACCTGGACGTGGCGACCGAGTTGCACTCCGACCTGGAGGAGCTGGAGACGGAGGTGTTCTCGCCCGACGGCGGCGGCTCACGCCACACCGCGTCCCGGATCTACACGTTCAAGCGCCAGATCCTCGAGTTCCGCCGGGCGAGCGGCCCGCTCGCGCTGCCGCTGACCCGCCTCGCGGGCGTGGGGCAGTTCGGCGGGACGGTGCCCTTCGTGAACGACAAGGCGCAGCCCTTCTTCCGTGACGTCAGCGACCACCTCACGCGCGTGAACGAGTCCGTGGAGGGCCTGGACCGGCTGGTCTCGGACGTCCTGTCCGCGCATCTGGCGCAGATAAGCGTCCGGCAGAACGACGACATGCGGAAGATCTCCGCATGGGCGGCCATGGCCGCGATCCCCACGATGATCGCGGGGATCTACGGCATGAACTTCGAGCACATGCCGGAGCTGCGCTGGGTGTGGGCGTATCCGGCGGTGATCGGGCTGATGGCCGCCCTGGAGGTGCTGCTGTACCGGCTGTTCAAGAGCCGGGGGTGGATGTAGCGGGCCCGGTTCAGGCGAACTCGGGGGCCGAGGCCGCCGGGCCGCCCAGGGCGTTTCGGCGTTCCGGCATCTTCAAGGACACCATCCGGCGCCAGCCCGCCACACGTTCGTACGCGTACACCGCGTGGATGCCCGCCGCGAGCACCGCCGACTTCGCCCTCGGCCAGCCGAGGATGCGGCCCATGTGGGACATGACGGCGAGGCTGACGTCCCGGTAGATGCGGATCTCCGCGAGCGCGCTCTCCCGCAGTGTCCGCTGGATCGCGCGGCCGTGCCCGGCGGCCGCGAAGCGCAGGAGCTCCTCGTGGCAGTAGGCGAGGTGGTTGTCCTCGTCGTTGGAGATCATCCTGACCGCGCGGCCGAGGTCGGGATGGTCGGCGAAGTGCTTGCGCAGCAGGTCCATCTGCTCCGAGGCGCGCTGCTCGGTGACCCTGCTGTGGGCGAGGTACGTGACGATGTCCTGCACGGTCAGCGGCTCGTCGCTCTTCAGCTTGTCGTGGGCGAGTCCGATGCCGTGCTTCTCCAGAAGCATCGTGTAGTCGGTCTCGGGCGGGACGGGGACGGGTTCGAGACCGCGCTTCTTCATCAGGGCGCTGAAGATCCGCCCGTGCTTGTCCTCGTCCGCTCCGTGCCGGGTGATCTTGGGGGCCAGTTCGCGCTCGCTCGCGGGGACGAGCGCCGCGATGCGGGCGTTCTCCCAGCCGCCCTGCGACTCCCCGCTCGCCGCGATGGAGCAGAACAGCCGGTAGGACTCGTCGTTGTCGAGGATCTCCTGGAACAGACTCTTGGCCGAAAGCATCGTCAGCACCTCTCCGCAGGACTCTCCGCAGGTTCCGCAAAGAACGAGTCAAATGCGGCGAGAGGGGTGCTGCAACAGCTGTGTCGGACAACTCCGCCAAAAGGAGGACCCCCGGGGTCGCTCCTGGGGCGTAACCGGGAGGGTCCGGGCGCGTTGTTCCGTGACGGCCGTGGCGGGGAAGACCCCCGAGCCCCCACCACGGCCGCGGAAACCTCCGGTGGTCGAACCGGCTGCTGCTAGGGCCTGTGTCGAAAGCGGCGTCGTCCGCCCGAAGGGCGGGCCGGGCGGCGTCTGGTGCGTGCTCTCGGCGTGCCGGGTGGAAGGCCCCGTCGATGGCCCGGACGTACTTGGGCTTTCGCCCGGTGCGGCGAGAGTGCGTGCCAGGCGTCGCCCGGCAGGCACCCCTTTCGACACAGGCCCTAGGGGGTGTTTCGAAAGTCCTGTGCGGTGCCCGCGGTGTCCGGTGCGTGCTCTCGGCGTGCCGGACGAAAGG
>NZ_JBWLKM010000122.1:0-16071 GCF_059026085.1 Streptomyces sp. a15
AGCCAGGGCGCCGATCATCACACGATCGAGCTAACTCGACCTCGTGCACGCTTCACGGCGAACAGTTGGAACCCCCGTGGCAGTCCGCGGCGCGTCGCGTCCGCCGCCGGCCTTCCCGTCCTTCGGGTGTCAGAGGGGCACGGGTGTCAGAGGGTCTTCGGGTGTCAGAGGGGCGAACCGGGGTCCTCGGGCCGGATCCGTCCTCGCCAGGCGCCCGTCTCTCCCCCGCGCCCTTCGATGTAGTCCTTGAAGCGGTGCAGGTCTCCCTTCACCCGGCGGTCGATCATGCCGAGCATGTCCCCGCCCTTCTCGACCATGCCGGAGGGCTCGACGTCCATGGTCAGTTCCACCCGGGTGTGCGTGTCGTCGAGCCGCTCGAACCTGACCGATCCCCGTTGCCGGATCTCGCCCTCGACGACCCGCCACGTGATCCGGTCGTCCGGCAGCTGGTCGACGATCTCGGTGTCGAACTCGCGCTGCACTCCCCCGATCTTGGTCTTCCAGTGGTTGTGCCGCTCGTCGAGCTGGCGCACCTCCTCGACGCCCTCCATGAAGTTCGGGAACTCCTCGAACTGCGTCCACTGGTTGTAGGCGGTGTGGACGGGAACCTCGACGTCTACTGCTTCCTTCACCGTGCTCACGGGTTCCTCCTCGCTGAGATTCGGCGACGGTCGTTGCACACGCCGCCGAGTACCCGTGCGCCGGGGTATGAAGACCCGCATACCGCCCTGAATCAGGTGTCACCGCAGGAGGACGCCACTGGTACGGCCCCGTGAGCTCGGGGCCGTACCGGTTCGGCGGTCGGGGCCGGGATCAGTTGGTGAAGGTGAAGTACTTCCAGGCGCCGTGCGTCGTGGAGTTGACGGTGTCGCCGGAGGAGCCGTTGACGTACGACGAGCGCATCCGGGCCCGGATGCCGGATTCGCCCGGTGCTTCCAGGTTCACGGCCGACTTGCCGTTGGTGGCCAGTGCGAAGTACTCGGACCCGGAGTCGTACCAGGTGCCCTGGTAGTAGACCTGGAGCTGGAACCGCTGCTGGCGGCCCGAGTAGTAGTTCATCGTCGTGGTGAACCGCGGGTCGGTGTTCTTGCGGAAGTAGTAGTACGTCGTGGAGCCGATCTTGCCCGTCTTGTAGTGCTTGGAGACGGCGGTGGAGATCTTCGCCTGGGCGTACCCGGTCGACTTCACGGTCTTGGGCGCGGAGCGGGCGTCGCCGTCGAAGACGGCGGTGACGGCGGTGTCACGGGTCATGTCGACGGTCGCCGACAGGTTGCCGCTGGAATTGACCTTGGCCTTCTTCAGCAGCTTCTTCGGCTTGTCGGCGCCGAAGGGGTCCGCGTAGATCGCGACGGTGCGGTTCTTGTACGTCGTGCCGAGGTGCGCGGTGAAGGTGACGTCCTTGCCGTACGAGTACAGCTTGCCGTTGTTGTTCAGGGTCAGCGTGGTCGCCTTGCGCGAGACCTGCACCGCGTCGGAGCCGGAGACGGGGGCGTGCTTGGCGTCGCCCGCGTAGGACACCTTGTAGGTGACCTTGCCGCCGGCGGGCGGGGTGTCCGGGAAGGAGAAGCTGCCGTCGGCCTTCGTGGTGACGGCGGCCAGGGCCTTGCCGCTCGGCGACTCGAGGTCCGTGCGGGTCACCTTCAGACCGGTGCCCGCGGGAAGGGGTGTCTTCGAGGCGAGCTTGCCGGTGACGGTGAGTTTCTTGGCCCGCTCCGCCGTCGCGGGGGCCGCCACCTTGAGGGTGGGCAGCTCCTTCGTGGGATCGGTCAGGGCACGCAGGGTGTACGTGCCGTGGGTGTTCACGGAGACGGCGAAGACACGGCTCGCGTCCGGCGCCCAGGCGAGCGCTCCGTCCACGAGGGTGTCGGCGCCGCTGCTGTCGCCGGTGTTGGGGAAGTCGTACTCCCGCGTCGGCGTCGGGTCACCGGGCCGGTGGATGTGCACATCGGGCTCGTACCCGGAGCTGCTGCCGCCCGCGACACTGCCGTCGGGCGCGACCCGCACGGCGTTCGGGTACGGGTCGATGGGGTAGCCCGCCAACTCGGTGAGGTCGGTGGTCGAGTAGGCGCCGATGCCGTAGCCGGTGTCGGGGCTGCCCCACGAGGTGAGCACCTGGCTGCCGTCGGGCGTCAGGTCCAGCTGCTTCACGGCGGTGTCCATGTCGCCCTTGACCCGCAGCGTGGCCCCGTCGGCCGAGACGTCGTACACGGCGAGATCGCCGCCGTTGCCTGCCACCAGGACGCCCGGGACGGCCGGATCGGAGGCCAGGAACATCCCGAAGGCGCCGGAGAAGTCGACGTCGCCCCGCTCGGCGAGGTGGACGACGGGTTCGGTGCCGGAGACGTCGAGCGAACCGAAGTCGGTGCCGTGGGCGAACCAGATCCGGCCGTCCACGACCTCCAGGTCACCGGGAGCCGCGCCCACCGGGTAACTCGCGGTCTGGGTGTACGTCCCGGTCTCCACGGAGACGATCCGGTTGCCGTTCTTCACGGCCGCGTACACCTGCCCGGAGTCGGCGGACAGCGCGAGGCCGCTCACGCCGGAGAGCCCGCTCAGCGTCGCCTTCACGGCGCCCGCGTAGTCGGTGACGACGATCTTGCCGCCGGTCGGGTCGGAGACGTAGACGCGCTGGTGGGCGCCGTCCACGACGATGTCGCCGACCGACTTCACCGCAAGTATCTTCGCGGAGTCGGCCACGGCCGGCCCCGCGGCGCCGACGGCGAGAACGGCGGAACTGAAGACGACCGCGAGTGCGGTCGCGGTCGAGATGGTGCGCCTGCGCACAGTGATGTGAACCCCCACAGAGCAGCCCGGTGGTCGCCGGGCGGAAATGACGATGAGTAGGCCACGCGTCCCCCCTCACACCGACGACGGGTGTGTGGACGCTGCCGAGGAAGGCAGCGTATGGCATGCCAGTGACAATTGAGGATCGGAATATCAGGGAGGGCCGCGGTGTCGCTGCGCGATGGGCGGGCGGCGACCGGTCGGTCGGCAGTCGGGCGGCGGGCGGCGCGCGGGTGGTCCGGCGGCGGGCGTCGTAGCCGGTGGAGCATGCCGGTGGCCCGGGGCCGGGGCCGAGTGCCGCGTCCACCGCCGAGATCGGGACGGCGCGGTCACCTGCCGACCGACGACTTCGGAAGCGGCACGCATCGGCGACGTTGGCGCCCACGCCCTCTGCCGGCGCGGCCCTTCGGCCACTGCTGACGGCCGGGACAGGGACTCGGCGTCGGCGTGGACGGGTCCTTTGCTGCGCCGCGTAGTTGGCCCATCGTGGTCGGCAGGTAGCGGCCGGTGACGCGAACCCTGGCGGCAGTTGGACGCGTGCGGCGCTTACACGCGAGCCCCGGGAATCCCCGCAGGAGTTCCGCACAGCCTCCACATAGCGTTTCGGAACCGTCGCTACTGTTTGCTGGCCGCTCGATCCCACGTACGAACGTGACCGGGCCGCGGCCCGGCGGGTCGACGGCATGTCAACTCAGGAAGACCGCAAATGGACTACTGCTCCACATGTCGCCGCCATCTCAATGGCGCCCTGGTGTGCCCCGGGTGCGGTGCCTACGCCCCGGACATCGCTCCGACCACCGCCGGCGGCCACATCGTCCCGGCCCCGGTCACCACGGTGACCTCCGTGACCACGGGTGCGGCAGCGGCATCGGAGCCCATGGCCTTCGACGCGTGGCACGGTCGCGGCGGCCGACTGCGTCATGAGGTGGCGGCCGGGGGCGGCATGGACGAGGTCCCGCAGAGCGACCCGTCCGGCGGTCCTGAGGGTGGGCCGATCGCGCCGCAGGGGCGGGCCGCGCGGCGTCGCCAGCGTGCCCGCTGGAAGAAGAACCAGCGCAAGGCCGTGGTCGCGACCGCGGTCGCGCTCATCGGCGGCGGACTGACCCTGGCCTCCATGGACCGGCAGTCCGGCGACCGGACACAGGCGGCCACGGCGCCGAAGGACCCGGCCATGGGGGCCGTCGAGGAACAGGCGGCACAGGACGCCCGCCCGACGTCGACACAGCCCGACATACAACGCTCCTCGCCCACTCCCGCGCAGTCGCCCGCGTCCGACCACCCCCGCCGACAGCAGGCCACCGCCTCCCTCCCCACCACTCCGCCGAACACCCGGCCGGACGCGGCTGCCCCGCCTCGTACGACGGCGATGTCGCAGTCGCAGCCTCAGCCGCAGACCACTGCCCCGTCCTCGGACGGAACGGTGCCCGACCGCACCGACACGGCCGATTCGACGCCTGCGCAGACGCCCGCGCCCGCCGCCACTGCCGCCGGCGGTTCCGACGCCACGGACTCGGGAACGTCGCCGGCGAGCACCGCGCCGACCACGACCTCGCCGTCGCAGGTCTGCCTGCTCGTGCTGTGCATCGGCTGACCGCGCGGCACGGGGAACCAGCCCGCTCCTGCGGTCGGTGCCCGCGTACCTCCCCATAAGAGCGGGCGCCTCGACGCCGGCGCGCCGGGCCCTGTCGCCGGACTCTGTCGCCGGACTCTGTCGCACGACCAGCCGCCGTGCCCGCCCGCGGCCCCCTTCGGTGGCGCACCCCGTGCCGACAGAGGACGCTGGACGCAGGGGCAACGCGATGGAGAGACACCCCATGGTTCAGACCAGCTCAGACCACAAGGCGCACACGCCGTTTCTTTCCCGCCCCGGCGTCCGCCGCCTCGCACCGTTCATTCTGATCACCGCGATCGCCCTGGTCTTCATCTTCGAGAACCGCGAGAGCGTCGAGATTCGCCTTCTCGTCCCAGAGGTGACCATGCCCCTGTGGGGCGCCCTTCTGATCGCCTGGGGCCTCGGCATGCTCGCCTGCGCCTTCACAGTGCGTCGGCGCCGCAGCCGGCATACACGACGGCCTCAGTAGCTTCCGCGCCGTCTGCCCCCTGCGAGTTCAGGGGCCGCGGGATCTTGACCCGGGTTTGCTCAGCACGTACGTTCCCTGCGTCGGTAAGTAAACGGTTACTACCTGATTACCCTCAAAGGGGAGGTCCCTTCACGATGAGAGCTGCAGGAGACCGGGAAGAGCTCACCACGGACAGAGGCGACAGCGCGGGGGCGTTGTCCCGTCGGGGAATACTCAAGGGCGCGGCCGTCACCGCCGGAACGGCGGCGGTGGGGCTGGTCGCCACGCGGCCGGCGCACGCGGCGAACGCCCCGGCCGGTGCGGTCCGTACGACCGCGCGCATGGGCGGTACGTCCATCACCATGTCGGTGGTGAACGGGGCGCTCCAGTGGTCCGCCGAGCGCAACGGCAAGACCGTGATCGACACCTCGGCCCTGGGTCTCAGGCTGAGCGACGGGACCGTCCTCGGCAGCGACGTGACGGTGCTCGGGCACCAGCACGGGACCACCCGTACCACCTGGTCCCCGGTGTACGGCCGCAACGCGACGGTCACCGACCACTACCAGGAGCAGCGCTGGAAGCTCCAGGACACCGCCTCGGGCATCCGCTTCGGCGTCCGGATCCGCGCCTACAAGACCGGCGTCGCCCTGCGCTACGTCCTGCTCGACACAGGCACCGACACCGACACCGAGACCGGCACCGAGACCGGCACCGAGACCGGCACCGTCACCATCTCCGACGAGCTGACGACGTTCGTCTTCCCGGACGACACCACCGTCTACAGCGCCCGCGACGAGGACGCGTACGTACCGGTCGCCCCCGACGCGATCCCGTCGACCGGCACGTCGAGCACGGACCAGGGCCCCCTGACCGACCTGCCGCTGACCGCCGCGCTCTCCAACGGGTACCTCGCCTGCGTCTGCGAGTCCGCCCGCCTGAACTTCCCCCGTCTGATGCTCAGTTCGGTCCCCGGGCAGCCGGGCACCCTCTCCGCCTTCCTGATGGAGCACACCGCCCGCGGCAGCGGCCCGGTCGAGACGACCGCCACGGTCACCGCCCCGTTCGCCACACCGTGGCGCGCGGTGGTGATCGGGGCGACGCACGCCGAACTGGTCGACAACGCCGAGCTGGTGCTCAACCTCGCCCCGCCCACTGCCCTGACCGACACCACCTGGATCAAGCCCGGCAAGGTCTTCCGCTGCGAGCTCAGCACCGCAGCCGGCCTCGCGGGCGTCGACTTCGCCGTGGCCCGCGGCGTGGAGTACATCGAGTACGACGCCGGCTGGTACGGCCCCGAGTTCACCACCGTCGACGCGACGACCCCGATCGCCGCCATCGACCTGCCGTCCGTCATCTCGTACGCCACGAGCAAGGGCATCGGCGTCTTCCTCTACGTCAACCGGATCGCGCTGTCCGACGCGGACGCGCTGTTCGGCCTCTACAAGAGCTGGGGCGTCGCGGGCATCAAGCTCGGCTTCATCAACGAAGGCACCCAGTCGATGACGAACCAGATCACCGGCTGGGCGCGGACGGCCGCCGCGTACGAGCTGCTGATCGACATGCACGACGACGTGCGGCCTTTCGGCTACGAGCGCACGTACCCGAACTACATCAGCCTGGAAGGCGTCCGGGGCAACGAGCAGTTCCCGACCGCCACCCACAACGTGACGCTGCCCTTCGCCCGCAACATCGGCGGCCCGATCGACTACACCATCTGCTACGGCCAGTCGCGCAACAAGACGACCAACGCCCACCAGATGGCGATGGCCGCGGTGTACTACCAGCCCCTCAACTTCCTTTTCTGGTACGACAAGCCGTCCAAGTACGCCAACCCGGCGAGCTGGCCCGGACTGCCCTGGTTCAACGCCGTCCCCACCACCTGGGACGAGAGCCGGACCCTGGCCGGATCGATCGGCGAGTACGTGGCGGTCGCCCGCCGGAACGGCTCCACCTGGTACCTCGGCGCGATGACCAACGAGACGGCCCGGACGCTGCCGATCCCGCTGTCGTTCCTGGGCGGCGGAACCTACACGGCGACCGTCTACGCCGACGGCACGCCGGGCAGCAGCCCGTTCCGCACCCCGGTCGTGGTCGGTACGCAGACCGTCACCTCGGAGACCACGCTGGACGTGGCCATGGCTCCCGCGGGCGGCCAGGCGATCATCCTGAGGCCGAGCTGAGGCGTAACCCGCCGTGTGTGACGTCTGGTTGGGGCTCTGCGCTGGATGAGTGCCGCCTGTCGATCAAGACAGTGGCGTGGAGCTCACCCACAGACGCCTACCGAAGGAAGCGACCGACACGTGCGCATAAGACAGTTCGCCGAAAGAGCGACACTCTCCGCCGCCCTGAGCCTCTCGCTCCTCGGCCTCGGAACGACCACGGCCGCCGCGGACACCACTACCTCACTGCCGATCAGCTCCTATCGCGACATGGCAGTCGACGCGGCTCATCAGCAGGTGTTCCTCAGTGACCCGTTCGGTGGCAGCGTTCTGGTGACGGACTACACGGGCCAGGTCGTGAAGCAGATCGGCGGTGAGGCCGGCGCCTGGGGAGTCGCGCTGTCCAGCGACTCCAGGACGCTGTACGTGGCTCTCCGCGACGCCGGCGCGATCGCCGCGATCGACACCGCCACGCTGCAGGAGACCGCCCGGTACGACACCGGCACCGGCGCGGGCGCCTACGCCGGCCCGACCTCCCTCGCGCTCGCCGGCGGGAAGATCTGGTTCGGCTACAGCACCGACACCTGGCACGGCGCCCTCGGCTCCCTGGACCTGAGCGGCCCGCAGCCGGTCGTCACACGGGACCAGGGCCTCGACACGTTCCGCGGCGCGCCGCACCTCGCGGCCACGCCGCAGGAGCCGGACACCCTCGTCGCCGCCGAGTCCGACGGCAATGCCGCCTCCCTGGCGGTGTACGACGTGAGCACCGGCCGGGCCGACGCACAGGCCAGGCGCGTCGATCCGGGGCCGGACGGGTGCGCGAGCCTGCAGGACCTCGCCCTGACGCCGGACGCCGCGCGGGTCGTCGTCGCCTGCGCCAGCCCCTATTACCACCAGGCGTTCCGCACCGCCGACCTGGCGGACGACGGCCGCTACACCACCAGCCACTACCCCAACTCCGTGGCCATCGCCCCCGACGGCACGATCGCGGCGGGCATCAACGGCGCCTCCTCGCCCGACGTGTACCTGTTCCCGCAGGGCGACTCCACGGCCTTCCACACCTGGGACTTCCCGGCGTCGTCCCCGTACACCACCAACACCCTCGAGTCGGGCGGTCTGGCCTGGGCCCCGGACGGCAGCCGGATCTTCGCGGTCACCGAGGACAGCGGCTCCACGTCTCTGTCGCTGCAGGTCCTGAACCACCCGCAGGTCGACACCACCGTCACCGTGCGGGCACCCGCCTCGTCGCCCCGGAACCAGGACCTCACCCTCACCGGAAAGCTCGTGGCGCCCGTGGGATTCGGCACCGGAAGCACCGTCGACATCTGGCGGCTCGACGACCCCCTGGCGGGTGAGGGCACGATGATCGGGTCCGCGACCGTCGCCGCCGACGGCACGTTCAGCTACACGGACCGGCCGAAGGCCAAGGGCAATGTCCAGTACACCGTCCAGTACTACGGCGACGCGCGGCACGCCTACGCCTATGGCTCGGTCACGGTCGACATCACCTCCGACTGAGTCCCTCCCACGACAGGCGCTCGGCCGGGGTTTCCCGGCCGAGCGCCTCAGTACGCGGACTCGCGTCGGTGAGCCGGTGCGTCACCAGGCCAGGGCGTCGGCCATGGTCGACTGCCAGTACGAGACGCCGATCGAGTCGTCGACGTACACGCCCTTCGCGGGGAGTGACGGGCGGGCGCTCGCGCCCTCGCCGTAGGAGACCTCGAGAGACTTGGCCGTGTAGCCATTGGAGCCGCTGCCGTCCGCGGCCGAGAGAAGGACGCTCGCGTAGCCCGACTCGCCGGGGGCCAGCGTGACCACCGCCTGCGGCTTGGAGTCCTCGAAGGCCGGCGGGACGGACTGGGCCGCGCCGAGCCGGACGGCCGGGTAGCCGGTCAGGTCACAGTTCTTCGAGCCGGTGTTGGTGACGGTGAGGAGAAGGTGGTTGAGGGGACGGGCGACCACCGTGGCGGCCATCCGGGTGGAGGCGCTGGAGCAGGGGACGGAGGCGGACGCGGAGTCGTCCGAGCCCGTGGAACCCGACGAGCCCGAGGAACCGGTGGACCCCGAGGACCCCGAGGACCCCTTTGAGCCCGACGAACCCGTGGAGCCCGACGAACCCGACGTGCCGCTCGAACCCGCCGCGCCGCCCGTCGAGCCCTTGGAGGTCGAGCCGGTCTGGTCGGTCTGCCCCGCTCCGGTGGACGTTCCGCCGCTCGCCTTCTGCGAAGGCGTGGTGGAGGCCGTGGGCGCCGCCGTGGACGAGGATCCGGCCGACGCCCCCTCGTCGCGGACGCCCTCTCCGCCGTTGCATGCCGCCAGCGTCAGCGTGGCGGCCGTGATCGCGGCGGCGACGAGCATGCGGGAGCGGTGGGTGCGGCGGGTACGTGTGGACATGTGATCCCCCTGGTGCGGTACGGGTGTTGGCATGGGCCGCTCGACCGGGTGCCGGGAGCGGCGTGCTTGGATGGCCCAAGCTTGTGCGGCGATCCGTCCCGGCCGCCACGACTGCCGGGGCATCCGGAACGCTGGAACGCTCGCAATACCTCTGACCTGGGGGAATGACCTCCCCCTGGAACGGAGGTCCGGGACGTGGGAGAGGGAGGAATGGTGGCGGGGGACGAGTTCTCGGAGCTGCTGGGCCAGTTGAAGGAGCGATCCGGGCTCAGTTACGGGGTGCTCGGGAAGCGGCTGCACACGAGTACGTCCACGCTTCACCGGTACGTCAACGGGGACGCCGTACCGACGGACTACGCGCCCGTGGAGCGGTTCGCGCGCGTGTGCAAGGCGACGCCCGAGGAACTGGTGGAACTGCATCGGCGGTGGGTTCTCGCGGATGCCCGGCGGGGGCAGAAGGCGGAGCCCGAGACCGGGACGGGCACGGCGACGGAGGCCGAGACCGGAGCGGGCACGGCGGCGGAACCCGAAGCGGCGGCCGAGCCCGTTCCCGAGATCGAGCGGCCGCCCCTGACGGAGGCTCCCGTGGCGCGACGGCGGCGTACCGCCGTCCTCGCCGGGGCCGCCGTGGCCGCCGCCCTCGTGTCGGCCGCGCTCGTGGTGAATCTCGTGCCCGGCGCGAGCGATGACGACCAGGGCGCGAAGCAGCCCGCGGGCGCCGCGTCCCGGTCCGTCGACGAAAGTCCCGGCGCCTCCGAGTCGGCCGACGGGAAAGGCAAGTCGCCCTCGCCGTCCGCGTCCCGCAGCGGCAGTCCCACGGCTTCCGTCTCCGCCTCCGCCACCCGGAGCGGCGGGGCCGGGGCGGCCCAGGGCGGCGGTGTCGAGGACGGGGCCACCGCGCCCGCCGTCGACGTCGACCCGTACAAGTGGGAAGGGCCGTGCAGCCAGCACTACCTGCTCGACCGGAAACCCGAGGTGGTGCCTCCGCCGCCGTCTGAGCCCGACGCGCGCGGGTGGGTCACCGCGTTCGGCGGGGTCGCCGCCGGGCAGCAGATGCTCGAACTGACCGTGCAGGGCACCGGGAAGGCCACCGTCGTCCTGGACGAACTCCATGTGCGGGTCGTGGAGAAGAGCACACCGCTCGACTGGAACGACTTCGCGATGGGCGTCGGCTGCGGTGGCGGCGTGGAGACGGCGGCGTTCGGTGTGGACCTCGATGCCGGGCGGCCCGCGATCTCGCCCAAGGCCGGTCAGCGCGACTTCCCGTACAAGGTGAGTGAGTCGGATCCCGAGGTCTTCTACATCTTCGCCAACGCGCGGGCGTACAACGTGAGCTGGTACCTGGACCTGGAGTGGTCCAGCGGCAACCAGAAGGGCGTCCTGCGCATCGACGACAACGGCAAGCCCTTCCGGACGAGCGGAAACGTCGGCCGGCCCGCGTACAACTACCCGCTCGGCGACTCCAAGTGGGCACGGGACGAGTGGAACCCGAACATTCCCGGCTGAGGTTTCAGACCGTCGACCACACCTGCGGGGGGATCCGGTCGAGGACGTCGCACAGGTAGGTGAGCCGCTCGTCGATGCCCTGTGGGCTGAGACGGCCTTGGTACCAGGTGAGCAACTCGTCGTTGTGCAGCCGGACCGGGGCGTCCTTCCCGGCCCGCGGGTGCGTGGCCAGGAACGGCACCACCCCGCCGGTCAGGGCGGTACGGGCGAACGCCTCGTCGTCCGTGATCACCCGGAACGTCTCGTCGAACTCCGGCACACCGAGCCCGACCATGCGCCCGCGCTGCGTCATCCCGTCGAGGGCCTGCGGCCGCCGCACGACCAGCTCGGGTCCGGGGCCCGGCGCGGTGACCGCGAACACCGTCCAGAAGGTGGCCTGGTCGTTGCCCGGGTCGTCGTTGACGCCGCCGGCGCCGGTCGTGTACTCGAAGGCGCAGAAGGCGCGGCCCCGGTACTCGCCGGTGATGTAGTGCCGCCCGTGCAGGTTGCTGCCCCGTTTGGGCAGCGGGGCCACGCCGCAGAGCCGGTCGACCAGCCCGTACGTGTTCGCCTGGTAGCTCCAGCCGCGCTCCTGGGCGACCCGGATCGCCTCGGCTCTTCCCTGGAGGCCGCGGGTCACGTTCCTGCGGTTGCGCACGAACATGGTGATGACGAGGGCGAACATCCCGCCCCCGAGCAGGATGATGAGCATGGGCACCAGTACGTCCATGGCAGGCGATTATGTTCTACAAGTCCTCGTCCCCGAACGGCAGGGCGTCCAGGTCGCCGTCGAACTCCTCGGTGTCCGGGAGCAGTTTGGGGAACATCAGGGACAGGGCGTCGTCGGACGGGTGATCCTGGTGGCCGGTCGGGCCGGGTAGGGGCTGTTCGGTCCAGATGCATTTTCCTGTCGGGGTGTAGCGGGTGCCCCAGCGTTGGGAGAGTGCGGTGACCAGTTGCAGGCCGCGGCCGCCCTCGTCGGTGTCCGTGGCGCGGCGGATGCGGGGCATCGTCAGGCTGCCGTCGAAGACCTCGCAGATCAGGTCGGCGCCGTACAGCAGGCGCAGGCTGACCGGGCCCTTGGCGTGACGTACGACGTTGCCGACCAGTTCGCTGGCCAGGAGTTCCGTGGTGGGGGTGAGGTCGTTCAGGTCCCAGGCGGAGAGTTGTTCGCGGACGTGCCGGCGGGCCTGGCCGGCCGCTTTGGGGTCCTCGGGGAGCGGCCAGGAGGCGATCCGGTCGCCGGTCAGGGCGTGGAGGCGGGCGACGAGGAACGCGGCGTCGTCGGCCGCCTGGTGCTCGGCGGGGAGCAGGCCGGCGGTGAGGGTGTCGCAGAGCTGTTCCAGGTCCGCGGCCGTGCCGTTCTCGTGGGCCGTGCGCAGGAGCCGGGCCAGGTCCGCCATGCCCTCGTCGATCTCGCGTTTCGACGACTCGACCAGGCCGTCGGTGTAGAGCACGAGCAGGCTGCCCTCGGGAACGTGCAACTCGACCGTCTCGAACGGTGGTTCCGCCGCGCCCAGGGGCGGGTCCGCGGCCAGGGGCGGGAAGTGCACGGTGCCGTCGGGGTGGACCAGGGCCGGCGGCGGGTGTCCGGCGCGGGCGACGGAGCAGACCTGGGTGGTGGAGTCGTAGAGCGCGTACAGGCAGGTGACGTACGACTCCTCGCCCATGCCGCCGACGATGTCGTTGAGGTGGCTCATGATCTCGTCGGGGGGCAGTTCGAGGTCGGCCAGGGTGTGGACGGCCGTGCGCAGGCGGCCCATGGTGGCCGCCTCCGGCAGGCCGTGGCCCATGACGTCGCCGACGACGAGGGCGACCTGCCCGCCGGAGAGCGGGATGATGTCGTACCAGTCGCCGCCCACGTCCATGCCCTGTCCGGCGGGGAGGTAGCGGGCGGCGGCCGTGCACGCGGGCAGGTCGGGCAGGCCCCGGGGGAGCAGGCTGCGCTGGAGTTCGCGGGAGCGGGTGTGTTCGGCGTCGTAGAGCCGGGCCCGTTCCAGGGCCTGGGCGAGGAGGGCGCTGATGGTGGTCAGCAGGGTGCGTTCGTCGTCGGTGAGGCGGCGCGGCCGGTCGAAGGAGACCACGCACACCCCGAAGGTGTGCCCGGACGCGGTCAGCGGCAGGAAGGCCCAGGCCTGCTTGTCGCCGAGGTCGAGCAGGTGGGCCAGGTCGGGCCAGCGCGCGGCGAACTCCCGCACCGAGGACAGGAACAGCGGCGTGTCCGCCTCGATCGCCTCCCAGGCCGGGTTGTGCGTCGTCCACGGGACGCTGTGGACGGCGTCGAGGAAGTCGGCCGCGTAGCCGACGGCTCCGACGTTGTGGAGCCGCTGGCCTTCGACGGCCTGGACCATGAGTCCGGCGGCGGCGAACGGCGGCAGTACCCGCTGGGCGACCGCCTGCACCACGTCCCGTGACGTCGTCGCCTTGGCGAGCGCCGCGGTCAGCTCCGCGATCCGGGTCGCGCGCTCGGACGCGGCGCTCTCGGACGCCTGGCGTTCCTGGGCCAGGCGCCGTTTCTCGGTGACGTCGGTGAAGTAGAGGGTGCGGCCGTCGGGACCCGGCACCAGCCGCAGGTGGTAGCGGCGGCCGGTGTCCGGCATGTGCACGTCGAAGCCGGCGGGCTTGTCCTCGGCCGCGGCCTGCCGGCAGCGCTTCTCCAGGCCGGGGACCTGCCGTGCGGAGGGCAGGTCCCACAGGACGCGCCCGAAGAGCTCCTCCTCGGAGAAGCCCAGCGTGCGTTCCGCCTCCAGGTTGGCGAAGGTGATCCGCCACGCGTCGTCCACGGCCAGGAAGCCGTCGCTCATGTGCCGCAGGGCCCGGCTGAGCGCGTCACGGGCGGAACGGGGCTCGTCGCTGTCCCACCCCACGCCGATCATCCGCTCGGCCTCGCCCTGCTCGTCGTACGTCGCCCGGCCGCGGGCCTGGGTCCAGCCCCACGTTCCGTCCAGTTTGCGCACCCGGTACTCGGCCTCGTACACGCCGTGGTCGCGGATCGCCCGCCCCGCCGCGTCCAGGGTCGGCGCCAGGTCGTCGGGGTGGACGATCCGCATCCAGTTCTCGATCCTGCCGGTGTAGTCCTGCGGCCTGGTGCCGTAGAGCTCCAGGGCTGCCTCGTCCCAGACCAGGTCACCGGTGCGGATGTTCCAGTCCCAGGAGCCGACGCTGACCTCCTTCAGGGCCTGCCGCAGGCGGTCGGCGCTCAGCTCCGTCTGCGAGGGACCGGACGGCGGCGGCGCCTGGGCCATGCGCTCCTCGGTCCAGGCGATGACGGCCCGCAGGAAGTCCCACTGCCGGGGGGTGGGCTCGCCGCTGTCGCCCATCAGGACGGTGAGCGCGCCGATGCTGCGGTCCCCGCTGAACACCGGTACGGCGGCCAGGCCGGTGCCGGGCCACCCGGCCGGGTCGGCCTGCTCGCCGGGTTCCGGCGGCTCCCATACGCCGCTGCCCCGGTGCAGGGCGCGGGCCGGGGCCAGCGGGCCCTCCTGGTCGACGATCTCCCAGGAGCGCGTCAGGACGGGAGGCAGACCGGTCGCCGACACCAGGCGCAGCGCGGACATGGGGCCGCGGAGGTGAATCGTTCCCCCCAAGGCGCCGAGCTCGCCCACCGCATGCTGGAGTGCCAGCCGGAAGACCTCGCTTTCCGCGATACCGGGGTCCACCGTGCTGAGCAGGGCCAGCCGTGCGTTCATACCCGGTATCTAACCGTTCCCGTCTCATCCGAAGCAGTGCTTCGCAGGATTATCACGCCGGGCCCCGCCACTGCTCGCGCGGGGAATCAACAGCCCGGAAACCAGGCGGAGTTATCGTGGATCGCCGACGTCACGTGATCGTCCGGCGTGACACCACGGCCCCGACCCGCCAAGGAGCGGCATGGACATCGGCGTCTTCCTCCCCATCGGCAACAACGGCTGGCTCATCTCGAAGAGCTCTCCGCAGTACATGCCGAGCTTCGAGCTGAACAAGGCCATCGTGCGGAAGGCCGAGGAGCACGGCCTCGACTTCGCCCTGTCGATGATCAAACTCAAGGGCTTCGGCGGCGAGACCGAGTTCTGGGACCACAACCTCGAGTCGTTCACGCTGATGGCGGGCCTGGCCGCCGTGACCGACCGGATCAAGCTGTACGCCTCCACGCCGATCCTCGCGCTGCCCCCGGCGATCGTCGCGCGCATGGCCGTGACCGTCGACTCGATCGCCCCCGGCCGCTTCGGCGTCAACATCGTCACCGGCTGGGCGCCCGGCGAGTACTCCCAGATGGGCCTGTGGCCCGGCGACGAGCACTTCGGCAACCGGTACGACCGTGCCGTCGAGTACGTCACCGTGATGAAGGAGCTGTGGAGCGAGGGCGTCAGCAACTTCAAGGGCGAGTTCTACGAGATGGACGACTGCGTGCTGTCCCCGCGGCCGGCGAACGGGCACATCGACATCGTTGCCGCGGGCCAGAGCAACACCGGCATGAAGTTCGCCGCCGAGCACGCCGAGTACAACTTCATCCTGGGCAGCGGCGTGAACACCCCGCTCGCCCTCTCGGGCACCACGGCCACACTCGTGGACGCGGCGAAGAAGTCCGGCCGCGACGTCGGCGCACTCTCCCTCTTCATGGTCATCGCGGACGAGACCGACGAGGCCGCCCAGGCGAAGTGGAAGGACTACCACGACAACGCCGACCGCGCGGCGCTGGCGTACATGGCCGGGGAATCGGCCACGGACACGACCGCCGACGACTCCTCCACCGCGAGGACCATCGTGCTGCCCGAAGGCGCCGTGAACTTCAACATGGGCACGCTCGTCGGCTCGTACGAGACCGTCGCCAAGATGCTCGACGAGGTCGCCGAGGTCGCCGGCACCAAGGGGATCATGCTGGTGTTCGACGACTTCATCGAAGGCCTCGAGAACTTCGGCACCCGCGTCCAGCCACTGATGAGGTCCCGGTCGGGTGGGCCGGTTACGGCGGCCTGACGCCGGGTGTACCGCCTGCGGCTCAGGAGCCGTCCGGCCGGCAGTGCGGGCAGGTGGGGCCGGGGGCGTCGGGGTGGCCGGTGAGCCAGGAGTCGCGGGGCGGGCGGGTCGGCCGCGGCCTGACCCCGCGTGCTGCCCGGGTACTCAGGGGCCCTGCGGCCGGCAGTACGGGCACCACCACACCGTAGGGAGCGGCACAGGGGTGCCGCAGCGGGCAAGTCGGGTCGAGGTCG
>NZ_JBWLKM010000122.1:16171-20740 GCF_059026085.1 Streptomyces sp. a15
GGGAGCGGCACAGGGGTGCCGCAGCGGGCAAGTCGGGTCGAGGTCGTCCCAGTGACCGGTGAGCCACGAGTTGCCGGTCGGGCACGTCGGCCACGACCCGACCCCACGTGCTGCCCGGGTGCTCAAGAGCCGTCCGGCCGGCAGTACGGGCACCACCGTGGCGCGGCTCGTCAGGCGGGAGCGGCGCAGGGCGTGCCACAGCGCGGGGCAGGTCCGGTCAAGGGCCTCGCGGCCGCTTGGTCCGGAGTCGCGGGGCGGCAGTCGGTCGCGGCCCGGCCCCGCGTGTGACCACGGGCTCAGGAACCGTCCGGCTGGCAGTGCGGGCACCACACCGTCGTGCGGCTTGCCAGGCGGGAGCGGCGTAGGTGGGTGCCGCAGCGGGGGCAGGTGGGGTCGGGGTCGTCGCGGTGGCCGGTGAGCCAGGAGTCGCGGGGCGGGACGCGGCCCGCGGTGACCGCGGAGCGCAGGGTGCGGCGCATGTGGGTGTAGAGGCGGCGGCGTTCGGGCTCGGTGAGGTCGTTCGCGCGGCCGGTGGGGCTCAGCCCGGCGCGCCACAGGATCTCGTCGGCGAGCAGATTGCCGAGCCCGGCCAGGACGGACTGGTCGGTGAGGACGGTCTTGACGCGGCCGCGGCGGGCAGCGAGCGCGGCCTCGAAGTCCTCGCGGTCCACCGCCATCGCGTCGGGCCCCTGCCCCTCCAGCAGCCGTGCGACGTCGGAGTCGTCGTCGGCCAGCCAAAGGCCTCGGAGCTTGCGCTGGTCGCGGTACCGGAGCCGGCGGCCGCCGTCCAGGGTGAACAGGACGCGGTCGTGGGGTTCGGGCTCGTCGTCGGGACGGTCGCAGAGCAGCGCGCCGGTCATGCCGAAGTGCAGCATGAGGGTGGGGCTGTCGTCGGTGCGGGCGAGCAGCCACTTCCCGTGCCGCTCCGGGCTGCCGAAGCGCCGGCCCTCCAGCGCGTCGCGCAGCCGCCGCGCGCTCACGTCGTGCAGGACGCCCGCGTCGCGCACGTCGACACGTTGGATGACCCGGCCCTTCGCGCAGCTCTCGAGCACCTCGCGGAATCCCTCGACGTCCGGCAGCTCAGGCATGGGGTGCGTCCTCTCTTCCCCAGAGCTCTTCCCCAGAGCTCTTCCCCAGAGCTCTTCCCCAGAGCTCTTCCCCAGAGCTCTTCCCCAGAGCTCTCCCCCAGGGTTCTCCCCCAAGGCCATGGTGGCTCCTGGCCGGCCGCGGTGCAGCTCCGGACGGGGCCGCCATCCGCATCCGAGGTGATGGGCACGAAAGGCGTCTCCGCCCGCCGCCTGCGCCAGGAGTTCCCCGATCACATCCACCGTTTCCTGTGGGGCGACCACTTCTGGTCCCCTCCTACTTCGCCGCCTCCGTCGGCGGAGCCCCTCTCTCCGTGATCAAGGAGTACATCGAGAACCAGAAACGCCCCGACTGAGGCGAGAGCACTCTCCGGCTCCGCCGGACACAGCCCTACGGGCGCTCCGCGCCCGAACCCCGGGATACTGCGACGCTCCGCGTCGCCACCACACGATGCGATTCCTCCCAGGCGACCGCCGTCGACCGTTGAGGTGAGTGCGACCTGCCATGGAACTTCAGGGAGCCGACGGGAGTTGGCACAAGAAGCGCGGAACGCACGCGCGCGACCGGAACGACGTGGGCTGAAGCCGAGGTGGCACGCATGGCGATGTGGGATCGGATCAAGGACCAGGCCAAGGGTCTGCAGCAGCAGGCGCAGGGGACACGGAGCGCCGGCGCCGGACACGGGCGCCCGGGTTCGGGTTCGGGTTCGGGTTCGGGTTCGGCCGGGGGTTCGCGGGCTCAGCTGGTCAGCACCCTGAAGACACAGCTCACCTCCCTCAAGACGGAGCTGAAGAGCGGCGCCTACCGGGACGCCAGCATGGCCATGTGCGCCCTGGTCGCCGCCGCCGACGGGCATGTCGACCCGGCCGAGCGGCAACATGTGGAGTCGCTGATCCTGAACAACGACGTCCTGCAGAACTTCCCGTCCGAACAGCTGCGGCAGCGCTTCAACAAGCACGTCGACCAGCTGGCGCTCAACTTCCAGCAGGGCAAGGCCGCGGCCATGCAGGAGATCGCCAAGGCCGCGAAGAAGCCGACGGAGGCCAGGGCAGTCGTACAGACCGGCTTCGTCGTCGCGGGCGCGGACGGATACGTCGCGCCGGCCGAGGAACAGATCCTCCGCGAGGCCTGCTCGGTACTGGGCGTGTCCCCCCAGGAGTTCGGCCTCTGAGCCACGACCCCGAAACGGCAACAGCAGCGGCAGACCGCGACCGGCCCCGCATCCGTACCCCGGATGCGGGGCCGGTTCGTGGTTCAGGGCGCCGGCCCGGGTGGCAGGGTCAGCTGCCGGGGTGCTGGGGCGGCGCCCCTGTACAAGCCAGCCCGGTTTCAACGACTCCCCGTCCGTGGCCAACCGGGGTGCGCAGACGTCGAGGGCCGGTGACTTCGCGGCGCGGACCGGCGCGGTCACAGGGTGCGCGGCGCCCCCGCTCAGCCGTGCAGTGAGCGGTACGCCGCGGCCGCCCCGGGATGCAGCGGATGCTGCCCGTGCCGATCAGGCTGCCGGCGTGGAGGAACTGGGTGCCGACGGCGTTGTCGGGGACGAGCGCGGTGGCGTGCAGGACCAGGAGGCGGGTGGGCGCGTCGGCCACGGTGCGGGAGAGGTCGGGGCGGCACACCAGCAGGTTGGACGAGAGCGTTCCCGCCTGAGACGGTCCTCGCCTCAGACCCGGCGCGACGACACCCGGTCGCGGAGTCCCCGAGACTCCATGACCGGGTTTTTTCACGCCCGGACGCCTCATATCACAAAGGTTGCTTGACTTAAGTAACTCAATTGTGCTTGCCTAAGTCAAGCAACGAAGTGACCGGCCGAGAACCCGGTCGCATCCCTCTTCCCCGCGCAGGAGCGTGCCCCCATGCCGCACACCACCACCGCGGCGGCCGGAACAGACCGAATCGGCCGACCGGCAGCCGCCACGTCCGGCCCGACCCGGTCGCCGGGCACCGCCGGACTCGTCATGCCTCTCTGGCAGGCACTGGCCCATCCCCTGTCGACCGACCTGACGAAGGGCGGCCTGCGACCGTGAACACCGCCCTGACCTGCCTCTTCCTCGCCGCGACCGCGGCAGGGGTGACCGCCCTCGCCGCCGCCTGGCTCGGCTGGGGACACCGCACCACCTGACGGGCGTACGACACCCGCCCGACGAACGCCCGACGAACGCCCGACACGACAGACCTGCCGCCCTCGGCCCTCCCGGCCAGGGCGCCCATGACCGGGGCCGCCTCGAGCGGAGACGGCCCCGCCGCGCCGCCCCGTGGGGACGGGGACGGCGCGGTCACCGGGCCCGGTCGCCGGAACACTCCCCCAGCCGGCACCGGGTCCGGTGGCACCCCCACCCACGACACCGCGTCCGGGCGTACGCCCCCACCCGTACGCCCGGATCCCCGCACCCCCGCACTCCGCACCTCGCACCTCGCACCTCGCACTGCTTGCGCAGTCCAAGCACCCCTTGACACCGACCTCGTCCCGATGGATCCCGATGGAGGCCTCTGCCATGTCCGACGCCCTTGCCCGACCCGCCGCAACGGGGGCATCCGCCCCGCCGAGAGCGAACGCCGTCGTCGCGGTGCTGGCTCTGGCCGGCATCGTCGTCTCGTTGATGCAGACCCTGGTCATCCCGATCGTCCCCGAGCTGCCGAAGCTCCTGGACGCCTCGGCGTCGAACACCGCCTGGGCGGTGACCGCGACCCTGCTGGCCGCGTCCGTGGCCACCCCGGTGGTCGGCCGCCTCGGCGACATGTTCGGCAAGCGCCGGATGCTGCTGGTCAGCATCGTGCTGCTGGTGTCCGGCTCGGTGGTCTGTGCGCTGGCCGACTCCCTCGTCCCGATGATCATCGGCCGGGGTCTGCAGGGCCTGGCCGCCGCCGTCGTCCCGCTCGGCATCAGCATCATGCGGGACGCGCTGCCCGCCGACCGCCTGGCCGGCTCCACCGCCCTGATGAGCGCCTCCCTCGGCGTCGGCGGCGCCCTCGGTCTGCCCGCCGCCGCGTTCATCGCCGACAAGTGGGACTGGCACCTCCTGTTCTGGGTCTCCGCCGCACTCGGCGCCCTCGCCTTCCTGCTGGTGCTGATGGTCGTACCGGAGTCGAAGGTCCGCACCGGCGGCCGCTTCGACCTCGTCGGCTCGATCGGCCTGTCCGCCGGACTGGTCTCCCTGCTGCTGGCCGTCTCCAAGGGCGGCGACTGGGGCTGGACCAGCGCCACCACCCTGGGGCTCGGCATCGGTTCGGTCGTCATCCTGCTGGCCTGGGGCCGGTGGGAGCTGAAGGCGAAGCAGCCGCTGGTCGACCTGCGCACCACCGCCCGCCCGCAGGTGCTCTTCACCAACCTCGCCTCGGTCGCGCTCGGCTTCTCGATGTTCGCGATGTCCCTGGTGCTGCCGCAGCTGCTCCAGCTGCCCGAGGCCACCGGCTACGGCCTCGGCAAGTCCATGCTCACCGTCGGCCTGGTCCTCGCCCCGCAGGGCCTGGTGATGATGGCCA
>NZ_JBWLKM010000123.1:0-20529 GCF_059026085.1 Streptomyces sp. a15
GCCATGGTCGGCGACGGCGTCAACGACGCGGCCGCACTGGCCACCGCCGACCTGGGCCTGGCCATGGGCACCGGCACGGACGCGGCCATCGAGGCCGGTGACCTGACCCTCGTACGCGGTGACCTGCGCGTGGCCGCCGACGCCATCCGCCTGTCCCGCCGGACCCTGGCCACCATCAAGGGCAACCTGTTCTGGGCCTTCGGCTACAACGTCGCAGCCCTGCCACTCGCCGCCTTCGGCATGCTCAACCCGATGATCGCGGGGGCGACGATGGCCTTCTCGTCGGTGTTCGTGGTGACCAACAGCCTGCGGCTGCGGTCCTTCAAGTGAGCCGCGCGGCGCGCGACTTTTGGCTGATGCCGTAACCGTCCACGGACTGCCATGCTCCCTCGCGTGGCAGCCGTGGAGGCCGATCCGTGGAAGGGGACCCGTGCAGACATCGGACTGGGAGCCGGTTCTGGCCCTCCTGGTGCTGGTTTCCGGAGCCGTCATACTGCTCCACGCTCTCTCCGTCGCCGTACGGGCGGTCCGGGAGCCGCTGCACACCGGGCCGTTCAGCGGAGGACTGGAACCTCAGGAACACGCGCTGTCCCGGTTCCACGTCCGCTGGTATCCGATCACGATGGTCTTCCTGGCCTTCGACATGGAGATGCTCTTCATGTACCCGTGGACGAAGGTCGTCTCTGCGGTGGGTACGACCGCGGTCGTCGAGATGTTCCTCTTCCTCGGCATCCTGCTGGCGGGCGTCGGTTACGCCTGGCGGGAAGGGGCGTTCCGATGGAGCTGAGACGCAGACTCGCGAGAACGGCCCTGTCCCGTCCGGGAGTTCTGCTCGCGGTCTCTCCCGGAGCCACGCGCGAACGGCTCGCCGTGGAAGGGGAACTGGGGCGCCGGGGATGGCCGTGTGTGAGCACGCCCGCGGAGGCGGATCTCCTGGTGGTCCTGGGCACCGACCGTGCGGGGGACCAGGACTGGGTCATGAACCTGTGGCGCTCCATGCCGGCGCCCAAGGCCCGGGTGCTGCTCACCGACGCCGAACAGGTCTCCAGAGTCCTCGATGACGGGCTGGCCGCGCTACGGGACGGGAGAACTCCCCGGGAGGGACACGAGGACCACTTGGGTGAGGGCCACCGGGGGCCCGGCGCTCACGGAGGGGGCATGTCCGCTGCCGACAGCGACGGCGACGGGCGTGGTGAGGCCGAGGCGCGCGAGAGCGACGCGGGTGAGCGACATGGGGGCCGGGAAGGCCACGGCGGGCACGACGGGCACGCGCACCACGAAGGGCACGAGGGCGGCGGGCATGAAGGGCACGATGCGCATGGCGGGTACGAAGGTCACGAGGCGCACGAGGCGCACAGCGAGCACGAAGAGCACGGCGAAGGCAGAGGGCACGAAGGCCACGTGACGGCCGACCGGCACGAAGGGCACAGCGAAGACAACGGGCACGAGGCACACGGCGGGCACGAAAGCCACAAGGCTCACGAGGCGCACAGCGAGCACGAAGGCCATGAGGCGCACGACGGGCAAGACGGGCACGATAGGCACGACGGGCACAGCGAAGACAGCGGGCACGAAGACCACGATGCCCACGGCGGGCACGAGGCTCATGGGCCGCACGGCGGGCACGAAAGCCACGGCGGCCACGACACCCACGCCGGACACGACGAACACGACGAACACGACGAACACGACGAACACGAGACACACGCCGAACACCACGGCCCCGACAGCCACGAATCGCACGCCGGTCACGACATGCACAGCGCTCATCACGCTCACGCAGGCCACGACATGGGCGGTGCCCACCACGGCCACGCAGGCCACGACATGGGCGGCCTCATCGCCGGCCTGCCCATGGCGGATCGCGCCGACGACAGGGACGGGCTGAGGCTCGACCAGCTGCACGTGCCGCTCGGTCCCGGCCTCGTCGACTGGCCCGCGGGGCTGGTCCTGCGCCTGACACTGCAGGGCGATGTCGTCCAAAAGATCGGCGTCGAATCAGCGGAGTCAACGGAGTCGACGGCTCCCACACCCCCACATCCCCCCTTCTGGAGCGAGCCCTGGCTCCGTGCCGTCGCGGGCGAGCGGGTGACCCACGGCGAGGCGGCGCGGCGGCTGTGCGCGGCGCATCTGGACAGTCTGGGCAGGTTCTTCGCCGTGGCGGGGTGGGCAGACATGGCCGCCCGTGCCCGGCGCGTACGGGACAGCGCACTGGCAGGGGCGGACGCCGCCGAACTCACCGCTCTCACCCGCCCCTTGATCCGCCGGGCCGAGCGCTCGCGGGCCCTGCGATGGATGACCGCCGGACTCGGACCGCTGTCTGCCAAGCACGCGGCGCATCTCGGGATCACCGGTCCCGCCCTGCTCGCGGACGGGGACGCGTACACCCGGATGCTCGTGTGGCTCGACGCGGTCGGGCGGAATGCGACCGCCTGCGACGACACCAGCACCGTGGACCAAGCGGAAGTCGTCGGCCCGCGTGGGCGTATCGACACGTCGACTCGACCGCCCTCTCGACCGCTCCTCAACGCGCTGCCCACTCTCCTGGAAGGCACCGAGTTCGCGGCCGCGCGGATCATCGTCGCGAGCCTGGACCCGGACCTCGACGAGTTGGCGTACGTTCCGGCGGCGGGGGCGGCCCATGGCTGAACGCACCCCGCTGTGGGCGGTCTTCGTCCTGCCCGCGCTGCTCGTCGCGGTCGCTCTGGTGACGGCGGGCCTCGACGCCGTACTCGCGGCCGGGGCGCGGAACGGGCGGCCGGGGTCCCTGCGTGAGGCGGCCGTCCGCGCGACGGGGCCCGGCCGCGAGGTGCTGCGGCAGCTCGTGCAGCAGCCGCGGCGGACCCGGGCGTCCGACGTACCGCTGGCCCGGATCGGAGCGGGTCTCCTTCCCGTCGCGGCGGTCCTGGCCGCCGTCGTCCTGCCGCTCGGCTTCCGGTCGGTGAGCGATCTGCCGGAGGGGATCGTCTGGTTCAACGCGATGGAGGCGTTGGCGTGGGCGGCGGTGTGGCTGGCGGGCTGGGGGCCGAACTCGGCGCTCTCACTCATCGGCGGGTACCGGTTCCTGGCCCAGGGGCTGGCGTACGAGCTGCCGCACATGCTCGCGATCACCACGGCGGCGCTGGGCGCGGAGTCGCTGCGGGTGGGCGAAGTCGTCGACGCCCAGGCCGGGTTGTGGTTCGCGGTGTGGATGCCGGTGGCTTTCGGGATCTATCTGCTGAGTGCGATGGCGATGGCGTTCTGGGGGCCGTTCGACCAGCCCGCCGGTCATGACCTCGCGGGCGGCGCGGCTTCCGAACTGTCCGGTGCGGACCGGGTGCTCTTCCTCGGTGGCCGCTGGCTCCTGCTGGTCGTTGCGGCGGCGTTCAGCGTGCCGCTCTTCCTGGGCGGCGGGCACGGGCCGCTGCTGCCCGGCTGGCTGTGGACCGTGCTCAAGACGGCAGCCGTACTGGCCTTCCTGCTCTGGGCCCGCCGCAGGGTCCCGACCCTGCGCATGGACCGCTATCTGGAGCTGACCTGGGTCGTGCTGACCCCACTGGCCATCGTGCAGGCGCTGGTCGTGGCCGTCGTGGTCCTGAACCGATGACCCCGATGACCACCCCAATGAACCCAATGAACCCAATGAACCCGATGAACCCGATGAACCCGATGAAGCCGACGAAGCCGACGAAGCCGATGACGAGAGCGAGGTGTCGTACGTAAATGGATGTCGCGGTGTTCTGGGTGCTGGCCGTCGTCGCGGTCGTCAGCGGCGTGATGGTGTTCCGCTTCGACTCCATGGCCCGGGCGACCTTCTCCCTGCTGGCCTCGCTGCTGTGCGTGGGCGGTCTGGTGGTGCTGCTGGGGCTGGACTACCTGGGCATCGTCATCGTGCTGATGATGACGATCGAGATGGCCATCATGGCGGTCTTCATGGTGATGTACATGATGAATCCGGCCGGGCTGATGCCGATGACGATGATGCACAACAAGAAGGGCGCGGCCGTCGTCTGCGGCCTTGTTTTCCTCCTCCTCGCCGCCGGGATCCTGTTCGCTCCCTGGCCCGCCCGGCGCGGAAAGGCTCCCGCCGATCCCACCATGGACCTCGGCATGTCCCTCATGGGCCCGCAGATGCTGACCATGATGACGCTGGGCATGGCCCTGTTCGCGACGATCGTCGCCACCGTGGTGCTGGCCACCCGGCGGGGACGGTACGACCGGCTCGGCGACGATCTGCGGGCGCGGCGCGCGGACGATCCCGTACGAGGCGGTGTCGGCCGGTGAGCCTGGAACTGTTCCTCCTGCTCGCCGCCGCGCTGTTCTGCGTCGGGCTGTTCGGAGCCCTCACCCAGCAGTCGATCGTGATGCTGATGATGGGCCTCGAACTGATGCTGGGCGGGGTCATCCTGGGCGCCGGGGCCGTCTGGCACTACGTCGCTCCGGCGGCGGCCGACGGGCAGGTGCTGATCGTCCTCGCCGTCACGGCGATGGCCCTGGAGATGGCGGTCGGGTTCGCCGTCGTCACCGCCCTGTTCCGCTCGCGGGAGGTCGACATGACCGACATGGCCGCGGAGTTGAAGGAGTGAGCGCCCTGCTGTGGGCGCTGGTCGCCCTGCCGCTCGGCACCGGTGTGCTGCTGCTCGTGGCGGGGCGCCGGGCCGATCGCGCCGCGCCGGCCGTGGCTCTCGCCGTGACGGCCGCCGCCCTGGGGCTCGCGATCGCCGCGGCCTTCCGGCATCCGGCCGTGCGGGCGCCGTTCCTCGACGGACTGCCGATGCGGTTCGCGGTGGACGGTCTGTCGGGGGTACTGGTGATCACGGTCACCGCCGTCACCCTGGCCGTACTCCTCTTCAGCGCGGCGGAGTTCGGCGCCGGCGAGGCCCGGGCCCGCTTCTTCGGGCTGATGCTGCTGTTCGCCGGGAGCATGCTCGCCACGGTGACCGCCGCGACCCTCCCGGTCCTGCTCATGGGCTGGGAGGTGATGGGCGCCACGTCATGGGCGCTGATCGGCTACTGGTGGCGTGACCCGGAGCGGACGAGCGCGGCCGACACCGCGTTCCTCACCACCCGTACCGCGGACCTCGGCCTCTATCTGGCGGCGGGCGCGGCGCTCGCGAGCGGCCAGGACCTGGCCCTCTCGCTCGACGGCCTCGCGCGCGCCGACGACCCGTGGCTGTCCTTCGTCACCGCCGGTCTCGTCGTCGCCGCCTTGGGCAAGTCCGCCCAACTCCCCTTCAGTTTCTGGCTGTCGAAGGCCATGCAGGGCCCGAGCCCGGTCTCGGCGCTGCTGCACTCGGCGACGATGGTCGTCGCGGGGGCGTATCTGCTGCTGCGCACCGGACCGCTGCTGGACGCCTCCGGCTGGGGTGACGACGTCGTCGCGTGGACGGGCGCCGCCACCGCGCTCGGCCTGGGGCTCGTCGCCGTGGCACAGACCGACCTCAAGCAGCTGCTGGCCGCGTCGAGTTGTGCCCAGATCGGCTTCATGGTGCTGGCCGCCGGTACCGACGCGACCTCCGGCGGCACGCTCCAACTCATCGCCCACGCGGCGGCGAAGAGCCTCCTCTTCCTCGCCGCGGGTGCCTGGCTGACCGCGCTGGGCACGCAGCGGCTCCCCGAGCTGCTCGGCGCCGCCCGCCACAGCCGGACGGTCGGCGCGGCCTTCACCGTGGCCGCGCTCACCCTGGCCGGACTCCCCCCGCTCTCGCTGTGGGCCGCCAAGGACGTGCTGCTGGCGGGAGCCCTGGAGCACAGCCCCTGGCTGTACGCCGTCGGGCTGGCCGCCGCGCTCGTCTCGGCGGTATACAGCACCAAGGCCCTCTGGTACGTCTGGCAGCGCGCGGTGCCCCGGCCCGACGCCCGCCGTATCCCGGGCGGGGCCGTGCCGCCCTTGGTCCTGCTGGCCCTCGCCTGCGTCGCGTTGACACCGCTGGCCTTCCCGCCCCTGCGTGACAGTGTCGATCGTGTCCTCGTGGCCTCCGGCCAATCCACCCCGCACGCCTGGGAACTGGCCGTCTCCGGGGGTCTGGCTCTGCTCGCGGCCGCGGCCGCCTGGACCTGGGGAACGCGCCCGCCCGCGAAGTCGCTCTTCGCGGACTGGCTGCACCTGGAACGCGCCGCGCACACCCTCCTGGTCGCCCCCGTGATGCGGCTCGCGCACCTGGCCGCCGCGGTCGACGACCGGGTCGTCGACCGTGCCGTCGACGGTTCGGCCGCGGCCGCCCTGCGCTGCGCCCGCTGGACGGACGGCGTCGTGGAGCGTGCCCTCGACGGCACGGTCACCGCCCTCGCCGCCGGTACCCGCGCGCTCGGCCGCTGGTCCCGCCGCCCGCAGACCGGCCAGCTGCACCAGTACCTCGCCCAGGCCGTCGCCGCCTTCACCGTCCTCGCCGTCGTGCTCGTCCTCGTGAGGTGACCCGCTTGCTGACCGCCCTCGTCTTCGCGCCCACGGCCGTCGCCCTGCTGCTGTTCGCACTCCCCCGCCGTACGACACCGGCGGTGTTCCGCGCCGTCTGGGTGGCGGTGTCCGCCGCCGAGCTCGCGCTGGTCGTCGCCCTGTGGGCCGGGTACGACACGGGCGGCGGCATGCAGTACGAGGAGCGCGCCCGCTGGATCCCGAGCGCCGGCGTCGGCTACCACGTCGGCGTCGACGGGCTCTCCCTGCCGCTGCTCGCCCTCACCTGCCTCCTCTTCCTGGCCTGCGCGCTGTACTCCCTGCGCGAGAACCGCCGCATCCGCGAGTTCGCCGCGCTGTTCCTCTTCCTCCAGACCACCTGCCTGGGCCTGTTCGCGGCCCTCGACCTGATCCTGTTCTTCGTCTTCTTCGACCTGTCCATCGTGGCGATGTACTTCGTCATCGCGGGCTGGGGCCACCGGCAGGCGGCCCGGGCCGCGCTGAAGTTCTTCCTCTACACCTTCGTCGGTTCACTCGCCCTGCTGCTCGGCTTCATCGGCCTGTACCTGGCCGCGTCGCCGCACACCTTCGACATGGTCGAGCTGACCGAGCAGAACCCGCTCGCCGGGCGCTCCGTCTACGGCGCGTTCGTGCTCCTCGCCGTCGTGGTCGGCCTGGCGGTGAAGACCCCGACGGTGCCCTTCCACACGTGGCTGCCGCCGGCCCACGTCGAGGCACCCGCCGCCGGCTCGGCCATCCTCGCCGGGGTGCTGCTGAAGATGGGCACGTACGGCTTCGTCCGCATCGCCATGCCCATGCTCCCGGAGGCCTGGCGGCGCTACGCGATCGTCCTGGTCGTCATCGGCGTCATCTCGATCCTCCACGGCGCCCTGGTCGCTCTCGCCCAGACCGACTTCAAGCGGATGGTCGCCTACACCTCCGTGAACCACATGGGGTACGTCGTCCTCGCGGTCGGCGCCGCGGCGGCCACGGCGGACAGCTCCGAGCAGGCCCGCTCGCTCGCCGTCACCGGAGCGGTGACGCAGATGGTCAGCCACGGACTTCTCACCGGCGCGCTGTTCCTGCTCGCCGGGGTGCTGTACGAGCGCGGACGGACGTACGACATGGGCGCCTACTCCGGACTCGCCGCCGCGGCCCCGGCCTTCGCCGCCCTGACCGGCGTCGCGGCCTTCGCCTCCCTCGGGCTGCCCGGCTTCTCCGGCTTCATCGCCGAGTTCCAGATCTTCACCGGCAGCCTCGGACCACGCCCCGTGGCCACGGCGCTCTCGGTGCTCGGCATCCTCCTCACGGCCGGGCTGTTCCTGCGCGCGCTGCGGCAGATCTTCACGGGGCCGCTGCGGCTGCCCGACGCGCCGGGCACGCCCCGGGTGTTCCCCGACATCCGCGCGCACGAGGCCCTGGCCGTCGTACCCCTGCTCGTCCTGGCCGTCGTCCTCGGCGTGGCACCACGCTTCCTGCTCGACGTCATCGAGCCGGCCTCCCGGTCCGTCCTGGAGCTGCTCGCCCGATGACCGAGATGAACGAGAACCCGCTCGACCTCCTCCCCGAGGTCCTGCTCGCCGCGTCCGCCGTGCTCGGTCTGCTACTCGGCTCCTGGCTGCCGCGCGCCCGGCAGTGGGCCGTCGGTCTGCTGGCGGTGCTCGCCTGCGTGGCCGGGATCGTGGCCGCCTCGGTGGCCGCCGCCGAGCCCGCCACGACCGCCTTCGGCGAGGCCTTCACCGTCGACCCGGTCACCAGCACCTCCCGGATCGTGGTCCTCGCCGGCACGCTCCTCGTCCTCGCCGTCTCCTTCGGCCCCCTGCGCGGGGACCCGCGGGAGAGCGAGTTCTACGTTCTGCTCCAACTGGCCGCGCTGGGCGCGCTGATGATGGCCGGAGCGCAGGACCTGCTCCTCCTCGCCGCCGCCTACCTGCTGGCCAGCATCCCCGCCTACACCCTCGCCGGGTTCCGCAAGGACGGGCCGGGCACCGAAGCCGCCCTGAAGTTCTACGTGATCGGCGCCCTGCTCGGCGTACTCCTGCTGACCGGGATCACCGTCCTGTACGCGGCGGGGCGCGGCACCGGTTACCCGATGCTCGGGGAGGCCTTCCGCGACGCGCCCGAGGCGCTGCTGGCGACCGGGGCGATCGGGCTGCTGGCGGGTGTCCTGTTCAAGGCGGGCGGCGTGCCCGCGCACTTCTGGGTGCCCGACGCCGTGCAGGGCAGTAGCCCTCCGGTGGCGGCGCTCCTCACCACCATCCCGAAGATCGGGGCACTCGCCGCGCTCTTCCGCCTCGGCGAGGCGGTCTTCGCGGACAGCACGCTGCCGTGGGCCGCGCTCGTCTCGGTCCTCGCGGCCGCGTCCATGACGCTCGGCAATCTCGGCGCGTTCTTCCAGCAGGACGTCAAGCGGCTGCTCGCCTACTCGACGATCAGCCAGGTGGGGTACCTGCTCATGCCGGTGGCCGTCGCCGGACGCTCGGACCTCGCCCAGCAGGCGCTGCTGTACTACCTCGCGGCGTACACGGTCACGAACCTCGGCGCCTTCGCCATCGTCTGCGCGCTGCCGCGTGCGCAGACACTGGACGACTATCGAGGACTGGCCCGGGAACGTCCGCTGCTCGCCGCGAGCCTGGTCGTCTGTCTCCTGGGCTTGGTCGGCACTCCGCCCACCGCCGTCTTCCTCGGCAAACTCGAAGCCTTCAGTGCCGTGTTCGACGGCGGCTACGCCTGGCTCGCCGCGCTGGCCGCCGCGAACACCGTGGCTTCTCTCTTCTACTACCTGCGGTGGATCGTGCCCGCGGTCTCGCGGGGCGGTGGCTCGTCGTCGGCGGCGGTCGAGGGGGACCGGACGGCTCGCGTCGTGGCGTACGCCGCCGCGGCGGTCTCAGTCGGGCTCGGCCTGGCGGCCGGGCCCGTCCTGGACGCCCTGGCGGCGTGACGCGCTGCTCCCCCTCCCCCTGAAGGCACCGATTCCCTGCCGGTCAGTGGGCCATGACCGGCCCTTGCGACGGGTCCGGCCGCCCCGCAGGCAACAGCAGCGCACCCAGGGCGGCGACCACCGCGGCGATGATCGCGCACGCGGTGAAGGCATTGTCGAAGCCGCCCGTTCCTGCCACCGCACCCGCGCCTGCACCTGCGCCACCGCCCTCCAGGCTCGCCCCGGCGATGGTCGAGATCACGGCGACACCGAGCGCCGCGCCGAGCTCGTGCGAGGTGCTCACCAGGCCGGAGGCCAGACCCATGTCCTCGTGCGGCAGCCCGTTCATCGCGGCGGTGGTGGCGCAGACGAAGGCGGTCCCGAGGGCGAGCGACAGCAGCACGAACCCAGGGACGAGCTCCGTCCACACGCCGCTGTCCGCGTCCAGGCGGGTCAGCAGCGCGGCGCCCACCGCGGTCAGCGCGAAGGCGACCACGCCCACGGGGCGCCAGCCCAGCCGTGTCACGAGGTGTGAGGCCGCGTGCGCCCCGATCGTGATGGCGACGGCGACCGGCAGGAAGACCAGCCCCGTCTTCAACGCGCTGAATCCCAGGACGTGCTGGACGTAGAACGAGCTGAGGAAGAAGCTCGCGATGAGCAGTCCGGAGGCGGCCAGCATGACCACGCTCCCGCCGACCAGCGAGCGCCGCGCGAAGATCGCAAGCCGTACGAGCGGTTCGCGCACCCGGCGCTCGACCACCACGAAGGCGACCGCCGACAGCAGGGCACCGAGCAGGGGCAGCCAGGCGCCAGGCGCGTCGAAGCCGTCGTCGCGGGCCTGGACCAGCCCGTAGATGAGCAGGCCGGGTGCGGCCGTGAGGGTGAGCGCCCCCGGAAGGTCGAGCGAGCCGCCCCCACCGGAAGGAGCCACCAGCTCACGGGAGTTGCCGAGCAGCGCCGGCACGCCGACGAGCGCGACCAGTCCCACCGGCACGTTGATGAAGAACACCCACTCCCAGCCGGGCCCGGACACGAACACCCCGCCGAGCAGCACTCCCACGGCGGATCCGGCGCCGCCGATCGCGGCCCAGACGCCGAGGGCCTTGTTCCGGTCGGGCCCGTGGAACAGGGCCGTGACGAGGGCCATCGCGGCCGGTGACATCAGGGCCGCGCCGACACCCTGTGCCGAACGGGCGGCGATGAGCATCCCGCCGCCCGCCGCGAGCCCGGACGCTATGGACGCGGCGGTGAAGACGGTCAGCCCGGCGAGGAAGGCCCGCAGCTTGCCGACCGCGTCCGCGAGCCGCCCGCCGAGCAGCAGCAGGCTGCCGAAGAACAGGGTGTACGCGGTGACGACCCAGGTGAGTCCCGAGCCGTCGAGATCGAGGTCCTCGCCGATGGTCGGCAGGGCGACGTTGATGACGGTCACGTCCGCGATCAGCATGAACTGGGCGAGGCAGAGCAGGGCCAGCAGCCGCCAGCGGTGTGGATGCCGGGCCGGCAGGCCGGCGGCGTGGGCATGGGCATGGGCATGGGCGTGGGCGTGGGCGTGCGAATCAGGAGAAGCACTCATGAACTGAACGGTACAGTTCATGAGAACTGAACTCAACTGTTCAGTTCAGTTGGCGATAGGATACGGCCATGAAGCACGAGGCAGCCGACGCCAAGCGCCCCCCTTCCGGAGCGCGGGCCGAGCAGAAGCGAGCGGCGATCATCGCGGCCGCACGGGAGACGTTCCTCAAGGAGGGCTTCTCGGCCGGCATGGACCTGATCGCCGCGCAGGCGGGCGTGTCCAAGGTGACCGTCTACAACCACTTCGGCAGCAAGGAAGCCCTGTTCACCGCCGTCGTCGCCGACGCACTGGACGCCCCGCTCAGCGGCACCCTGGCCCCCGCCATCGATCAGCTCGCCGAGGCGGACGACCTGCGCAAGGCCCTCACCGAGGCGGCCCAGGCCTGGGTCAAGGAAGTCCGCGAGAACCCCGACGTCCTGGCCATGCGCAACCTGGTCGCCCGCGAACTGCACCGCTTCCCCGACCTGGGCGCCGCCTGGCAGCACCAGGCCCCCGGAGGCCACCACCCGGCCATGGCCGGCGCCCTGGAACACCTCGTGGCCAAGGGCCGCCTCACGATCCCCGACATCGAGGTGGCCATCATCCAGCTCTACTCACTGCTGCTCTTCCCGCACCTGGTCTTCAGCACGTACGGCACGGAGATCAACCCCGACCTGACCGGCCGGCTGATCGCACACGGGGTGGAGATGTTCCTGGACCACTACTCGTACCGGCCGAGCAACGAGTGAACGCCGTCGATGGAGCTCACCGGGGCCGTTGACGGACACCGTGGAGCCGGATAAGCATCGGCGCGTCCGGCGACGGGCCCGTCAGACTCCCAGCCGCTCAAGGAGCCGGAAGACCGGCCCCTCCGCGAAATCGGTGTCCTCCACGGCGAAGACCTCGACGAGGCCGGCCGGGTCGGGGGTGAGTCCCGCCTCTCGCGCCCGGGCGGCCGCGGCGCGCGCGGCCGCCCCCGGGAGCGGGAACTCGGCGTCGAAGTCCTCGTCGCCGTCCTCGCAGTAGGCCTCGGCGGCCGCGCGCACCAGGCAGGCCCGCCAGTTGCCGCCGCCAGTGGAGTGGCCCTCGACGAAGACCGTGTCGCTGTATGGGGCGTTGCCATGTCGGTGGGGGACGGGGAGCCGCCCCGTGTCCTCACGAAGAAGGTGACTCGACCGGCGGCGTCAGGCGTCCCGATCGGGAGGAGGCCAGGGACATGCCGCCCTCCCAGGGCTGCGGGGAACCGCTGCCTCAGCGGTCAGCTGCTTCGAACGACTCGCACGGCCGACACGATCGACTCACCCGCTTCGGGCATCACCGAGCCGTACGTATGGCGCAGGACGTGGAAGCCGCATCGCCGTACCGGACGCATCGCCATCCACCCGGGCGTCGTAGCCCAGCTCTTCGCACGCTCCCGCGCGGAACCCGCCTCGACCGGATCCACCCTCATGAGCGGGACGACGTACTCGCGCTGATGGCCGAGGAGTTGGGCAACAGCACCGTCGTCGAGCGGCTCGTTGTGATTGCTGTTGCGATCTCGTCGCCTGGAACCCTTGACGCTGAACGCGCCTACGCGTTGGCTTTCACCACCTGGTCGCCAGGCTGCTCTCTAGCCCCGGAAGGCACCTGTAGTGAACGCTGCACCCATCCTCCACTCCACCGCGCGTCGTTTTCCCCTGGTCGTGGCCGTCTCCACGTCGGCCCTGTTGCTCACCGCGTGCGGCGCCATCGAGGGCATCGCCGGGAGCGACAGCTCTGTGAGCCCGAGCAAAGGCGACGACATCACGGTGGGTCTTCTCCTGCCCGACAAGGAGACGAGACGCTTCGAGAAGTTCGACTACCCCCTCATCAAGGAACGGGTTGCCTCCCTCACCAAGAAGAAGGGCACGGTCCGCTACGCCAACGCCGGCGCGAGCGCGGCCAAGCAGAGCCGGCAGTTCGACGAGATGATCGACGCCAAGGTGGACGTGATCCTGGTGGACGCGGTCGACGCCAAGGCCATCTCGTCCGACGTCCAGAAGGCCAAGGACGCGGGCATCCCTGTCATCGCCTACGACCGGCTCGCTCAGGGACCGATCGACGCGTACGTCTCGCACGACAACGAGCTCGTCGGCCAGGTGCAGGGCCGCGCCATCGTCGGGGCACTCGGCGACGAGTCCAAGACCAGCAAGATCGTCATGATGAACGGCTCGCCCGCCGACCCGAACACAGAGCTGTTCAAGACAGGCGCGCACAGCGAGTTGGACGGCAACGTCATCATCGCCAAGGAGTACTACACGAAGGAATGGCTGCCGTCGGTCGCCAAGACGAACATGGCGAAGGCGATCCAGGCCGTCGGGCTCGACAACATAGCCGCCGTCTACTCGGCGAACGACGGGATGGCAGGCGCCGTCATCGACGCGCTGAAGAAGGCGGGAGCGAGCAAGATCCCACCGGTGACCGGGCAGGACGCCGATCTGGCCGCGCTGCAGCGGATCGTCTCCGGCGAGCAGTACATGACCGTGTACAAGCCGTTCCTGCTGGAGGCGGACAACGCCGCGGAGCTGGCCGTGGCCAAGGTCCAGGGCCACTCGATCGAGTTCGACGCGCTGACCCCCGCCTCCGTCGACAGCCCGACGGAGAAGGGCATCCGGTCCAACCTGGTCCCGGTGGTCGCCGTCACGAAGGACAACATCAAGGAAACGGTGATCCATGACGGCGTCTACACCGTCAAGGACATCTGCACCCCGCAGTACGCGGCGGACTGCGCGGCGATCGGGCTGAGGTAGCGAGAACGGGTGCGCGAGCGAGGCACTCCGCCGGGGCCCGCGTCGGCGACGTCCCCGACCGGACCGGGCGGCCGTGCCCCGCTCGACGACCTCCTCACGTTCGCATGACGTCCCTCATCAGGGAATGAGTTTGTAGACCTTGCAGTCCGCGCACCCCTTGTGCTCAGTACTCGGTCCCGCAACTCCGCGTCCAGAACGCGGGCTGGGCATGTTCGCCTTCAACACCCTGTACAGGGCCGCCACCCACCCACCTTGGCAGCGAGCTCCGGCGCGCTGCCCCGGCGGCTGTTTCGGGCCCTGGAACAGGGACCGCGGAAACGCCCTCCTACTCGACGACGGCCCCCGGCCCAGTTCCTCCCGCGCGGCCTGTCGCTTTCCCCACCCACGGAGATCGCTGCCACGCCGGCAAGGCCCGGACAATCCTGGCGCTGTCAGGTGCTGAGTGCGGTCCGCAGGGTGGCGGCCATCAGCTCTATGGCTTCCTTCCCTGCCGGTACCGGGCCGGTGTGCGTGAAGTAGTGGTCGACGCCCTCGAAGACACGGTGGGTGACCGGGACGCCCGCGGCGTCCAGGGCCTTGGCGTAGGCGTCGCCCTCGTCGCGCAGGCGATCGTTCTCCGCGGTGATGACCAGGGCGGGCGGCAGTCCGGCGAGGTCGTCGGCCAGCCCGGGCGAGACGAGGGGATGGGCGCGGTCGGCGGAGTCCGGGACGTAGGCGGCGGTGAAGACCCGCATGAGGTGAGGGGTCAGCAGCGGCTTGGCGATCGGGGAATGCTTGGTGGCGGGGTCGGCGACCTGGTTGAGCGGAGCGGAGTCGATGATCTGGAGCCGGGGCGTGAAGGTGCCGCGGTCGCGGGCGGTGCGGCAGACCGCGGCGGTCAGGCTGGCCCCGGCGCTGTGTCCGCCCACGGCGAGTCGCGAGCCGTCCCAGCCGTTGGCGGGGCCGTTCTCGGCGACCCACGCGGTGACGTCGTACGCCTGGGTGACGGGGGCGGGGAACCGCCGCTGCGGGGCGACGGCGTAGTCCACGTTGATCACGACGCAGCCGGCCGTGGCGGCTATGTAGCGGCAGATGTGGTCGTCCTGCTCGGGACGGGCGACGACGAAGCCGCCGCCGTGGAAGTTGACGTACACGGGGGCGAGGGCGTCGGTGGAGTCGGTGGTGGCCGGCGGGCGATAGACGGTGCACGTCACCGGTCCGGCGCCGGTCTCCACCTGGAGGGATTCGGTGCGCTTCGGGATGTCGGTGAAGCGCAGGTCCTTGTGCACGCGGGACATCATGCCGCCGAGCAGCAGCTGGATACCTCTGGCCTGGATTCCGGGACTGAATGGCATGGTCTGGTCCGCCCATCGCTGCAACGCTGCAACTTTAAACTAACAGGATTCCTGATAATGGACGGTCATCCCGTGTCGCGCAACGGTGGGCGGCGTACCACTTTCGAACGGGAGTACTGGGTGACGGCCAGGTCTGCAACGGCCGAGGCGCTCGGTGGCCGCGGATCTTGCCGTCGAGGCGGCGGCGCTGGCTCCAGCGGGCGGCGACGGTGGACTCGTCATCGAGGAGCCGGTGGGGGCAGCGGACCGAGATGCGAACCGAACCTCGGCACGGTCGCAGCGGCGGTGGCACTCTCGGGTGGAGTTCCTCGAAGCCTCCGCTCACCGGCCGGAGTGTTGCCCATCGGCAGCCTCCCCATCGGTCCAGGACGTGACGGGACCGCAGGTCAGATTCCCGCCGCCGCCACGCTGTCCGCTGCCCGTCGGCTCAGACGGCCGGCAGCGCGTACAGCCGCTTGTCGTGCATCACAGCCAGCCGCTTGCCCGCCGCGACCACGTACCACTTCTCGATCTCACCGGTGCTGTCGTTGTACGTCCAGCGCAGCTTCCCGGTCGCCGTGTCAAAGGCGTGCACGCCGCCGTTCTTGTCGTGCTCGGTCGCGCCGTACAGCGTGCCGCCCACCTTGGCGTACTGCCACGCCTCCGCGGCCGAGCCCACCAGATCCTCGTTGTGCCAGATCTCCTTGCCCGTACCGGCGTCCACCGCCCACATGCTGTACGCGCTGTCGGAAGCGTAGAGCACCCCGTCCAGTACCTGCGGATCGTTGAACCAGGTGGCCTTCTCATTCGCCAGCGACCAACGCTCCGTGCCCGCGGCCAACGCGAACGCCCGCAGCCGCTGCCCGTCCGGCACGATCATCAGGTCCTCGTGCACGGCGAAGCGGTAGTAGTTGGACCTGCCGATCTTCTTCGTCCAGAGCTGCCGGCCCGTCGTCGTGTCGCGGACGGTCACGTTCTTCCGGAAATCGGTGTACGCGAGCCGCCCGCCGACGACCGCGGCGGTGATGCCGAACTCCTCGGTCCCCTTGTCACGCTGCTCACGCCAGGCGATCTTGCCGGAGGTGGTGTCGATCGCGGCGATCACGTTGGTCGGCGACGAGAGGTCCTCCTCCAGGATCCCGGCGAGGACGTAGACGTGCCGGTCGTCGGCCGCGATGGGGCGCGGCTGCTCGTACTCCTCGCCCAGGCGGCTGCGCCAGGTCTCCTTCCCCGTGGCCGGATCGAGCCCCACCACGTCGCCGTCATACTCGGCACTGGCGAGATAGAGCGTCCCACCGCCGGTGATCAGCTTGGCACCGGGAATGGTGACGCCCGGCCGTGACCACTTCTCCTTACCGCTGACGACGTCACGCCCCACCAACGGGTCACCCGACACCACGACCGTGTCCCCGACGACCGCGAGCGCGTGGATCCCGGCCAGGTTGTCGTTCCCTGTCTCCTGCCGCCACAGCGGCTTGGGCGCGGCACCCGGGGACGGGGTGGCGAACCCGTCACCGCCCTTGTCCCCGGCGGCAGTTGCGCCACCGCCCGACCCGCCTGTTTCCCCCTCGGGGCTGCACCCCCATGCCCCTGCCCCCAGTACGGCCAGCCCGAGCCCTGTACCGGCCAGCCTGAGCGCCTGCCTGCGTGACACCGCGTGCCCGTCACGTCGATCCATGCCTGTTCCCCGTTTCCCCGTTGTCGCCCGGATGTCGCCGACGCCCCCTCGGACGTCTCGAGCCCGGTCAGGCTAGCCGTCGGATTTCGGCCAGCCGCCGGGCGGTACCCAACCGGGACGCGTCCGTGAAACTCCTGTCACACAAGATCAGCTACTCCAGGCCTCCTGGCGCTGAGAAGGCGTCACATTGCGCCTGTCTCGCACTGGGCGGCGGCTGCGTGAAGGTGGGGGAGGTGTCTGACCCGCGCAACGGCCTTGCTTGAGCCTGCAGACGGCCCCAGCCGCACGACGGGCCACGCGCAGTAGATGTCGTCGGGTCGAGGCCCTCGGCGAGCAGCCAGAGCGCCTCGTGCTGGCTTTCCGGCATCAGCACGGCGCTTACGCACTGTGGTGCGCGTGCTGGACAAGCGCTGAAGCATTTCCGTGACTGTCAGTGGGAGGCGAGGCCCTATCGTCGTTCCCACGTGCCACGACCGCATCAACTGCCAAGGGGGGGACCACGATGCAGGCGAAGGAGACGCTGTTCGCCGATCTCGTGCAGGGGAGGGCCCAGCAGTTCCAGGTGCCGCTCTATCAGCGGACGTACTCCTGGACGGAGAAGCAGCTCGGACAGCTGTGGAGCGACATCCTGGAGCAGGCCGAGCTGATCGAGCGCGGCGAGAAGGCGAACACGCATTTTCTGGGGTCCGTCGTGCTCGCGCCGTCGCCGCAGAACGAGGCGACGTTCCCGCGTTGGCTCGTCGTCGACGGCCAGCAGAGGCTGACGACGCTCTCCCTCGCCCTGGCCGCGATCCGCGATCACATCAGGGACGCCCAGCCCGACGAGGCCGAGCGTATCGGCGAGGAATACCTGATCAACAAGCGGAAGAACGGCAGCGACCATTTCCGGCTGCTGCCGACCCAGGCGGACCGGCCGCAGTTCGCCGCGCACATCCGCGGCCCGCTCACGGAACAGGCCGCCGGCGGCGGTGTCGCAGCGGCCTACACCTTCTTTCGCCGCAAGCTGGTCGAGGCGGCCGATCCTGCCGCCCCGCAGGACGTGTTCCGCATCGAGCAGGCCATCACCTCGCGGCTGACGCTGGTGGCGGTGACCGCCGAGCGCGGCGACAACGTGCACCGCATCTTCGAGTCCCTGAACAACACCGGGCTCAAGCTCAGCCAGGCGGACCTGCTGCGCAACTACCTGTTCATGAAGCTGCCCACCCGCGGTGAGCATGTGTACGAGACCTACTGGCTGCCGCTGCAGGACAGCCTGAGCAACGAAGAGCTGGAACAGCTCATGTGGCTGCAGTTGGTCCTCGACGGCGACGACCGGGTACGCCGCCAGGACCTCTACGCGGCTCAGCAGCAGCGCTTCGAGCGCGGCAAAGCGAGCGAGGAGGAGATCGAGGCCTACATCAGGGAGTTGCACCGCAGTGCCGCTCTCTTCCGCCGCCTGCTGCACCCCGAGGAGGAGTCGGACACATCGGTCCGCGCCCATCTGCGCCGCTTGGACGCCTGGCAGGCCCAAGTCACCTATCCCGCGCTGATGCTGCTGCTCGACCGGCGCGAGCGAAGGGCCCTCGACTCCTCGGACACGGCCCGCGCGATGTCGTACATCGAGAGCTTCCTGGTGCGCCGGATGATCTGCCGAGTGCCGCCCAACAACCTCAACAGGATCTTCCAGGCCGTGCCCGGGCAGCTTCCGCTCGACGTGCCCGTCGCCGACGGACTGCACCAGTTGCTCTCCGCCGACAACCGTTTCTGGCCCGCCGACGACGAGCTCCGCGAGAAGATCCAGAAGGCACCCTTCTACCAGTTCGGACGGCCACAGCAGCGCAAGATGGTGCTACAGCGGCTGGAGGAGAGCTACGAACATCCGGAGCCGGTGGACTTCGCCGCCGCGCAGCTCACCATCGAGCACGTCATGCCGCAGTCGCCCGGCGACGAGTGGCTCCGGATGCTGGGCGAGGATGTGGCCGACGGAGAGCGCGCGGAGGACCTGCACTCCCGGTTGCAGCACACCCTCGGCAACCTGACGCTCACCGCGGTCAACTCGGAGCTGTCGAACCACCCCTTCGAGCGCAAACAGGGCCTGCTCCAAGGCAGCCACCTGGAGATGAACCGCCGCATCGCCGCCACCGAACGGTGGGGCGCAAAGGAAATCCTCGCCCGCGCCGACGAACTCGCCGACCGTGCGGTCGCGTTGTGGCCGGCCCCGCTGCGCGGAGTCGGCCGCGCGGAGCGCAGCCGGGACTGGCACCTGGCGCACCAAGTGCTCGCGGCACTCCCCCACGGCACGTGGACGTCGTACGGGGATCTCGCCGCGTTCCTCGGCTCCGGAGCCCAGGCCGTGGGCAACCACCTGGCGGGAACACCGGGGGTGGGCAACGCGTACCGGGTGCTCACCTCCGAGGGCAGGGTCTCCGAGGGATTCCGCTGGACATCCGGGGACGAGGGCGGCGACGTCCGTTCCCGGCTGACCGCCGACGGCATCCGGTTCACGGTGGCCGGATCCGCCGATCCGGTCCAGCGTCTCACCGCCGACGACCTCGCTCTGCTGGTCACTGAGGACGACGACCGGACTGAGGGCGAGGACACCGCACAGCGGACGCCGGGCGGCAGCCAGGGCGAGGAGACGCGCGCCGACCGGTTCTTCCGCCAGCTCGCGGCGGACGACTCCCCCGAGACGGTCGAGGCGGTACGCGCGCTCTTCGCCCACTGGGAGAAGCTCGGCGGCTGGATCGGGCACGGGGCGGGCCAGGTCATGACGAGCGCGTTCCTCATGCTCGGGGAGGCGGGCGCGCCCGGCCGCGGCATCTGGCCGCTGACGCTCTACCCGGGCGGCGGGCGGGGCGGCACGGCAGAGGTGGTGTTCCAGTACCTGGCCGCACGCGAACCGTTCACCGACCGGGCACTGCGCGCCGAACTCCTCGCCCGCCTCAACGAATTGGAGGGCGTCGACATCCCGGAGGGCAAGCTGGAGCTGCGCCCCAACTTCCGTCTGTCACTGCTGGAGAAGGACCGCAACCGCGAACTGCTCGCCGAGACCCTGGCGTGGTTCCGGGGCCGCTGGGAGAGCCGGGACACTGCCTGAGCGCACGGGCGGCGTCTCTCCTGGTCCTCGTCCGACCAGGAGAGACGCCGACAGCGGTGCGGACAAGTCAGAGATCGTCCGGGAGCAGCCGGAAGGCGGGGTGACCCGTCAGCGGGCGGAGCATGCGGAAGTGGCGGCGGTCCAGTGTGAGGATTGCGTCCGTGTGGTATTGGGCCGCCATCACCACGTTCATCGTGTCCGTGAGCCCGATCTGTGGGTACCGGTGCATGGTGACCAGCGCGGTGGACAGGTGCGGTTCGATTTCCGGGACCGCGTAGCGGCGTACCGCGACACAGTCGCGGATGTGGGCGAGCGCCGTCTGGGCGGCCTCGGGCCCGACGCGCGTACTCAGCAAGTAGTCGAGTTCCGCGAGCACCAGCGGTGTCACCACAAGGTGGGACGCGGTGGCCACGGCCTTGTGGCAGGCCCCGTGTTCGGGTGCGTCCGCGTCGAAGAGCGAGTACAGACCCGACGTGTCGGCGATCAGTACGGTCACTCGCCGAACCCCTCCAGGTAATCCCCACGCCCGGCCGACCAGTCGATCGGCGAACCACTGTGGAACACGGGGATGCCGACGTCCCCCATCGGATCCGTGGGATACGGCGGGACCGCCTCATCCGTGACGGGCGACAGTATGGCGACCGGGCGCCCGTTCTTGGTCACGGTGATCCGCTCGCCGCGCTCGGCGGCGGCGAGGATCTTCGAAGCATTCTGATTGAACTCGCGAGCGGTCGTCTCCATGTACTACACGGTACTACGGTGCGAGCGCGTACGTGAGGTGGGCCGCCGGGCGAGGTGCCAGCCTGTGGGGCTGGTCCTGTTCCCAGCGGCCTCCTCCCGAACCCGTCG
>NZ_JBWLKM010000124.1:0-20202 GCF_059026085.1 Streptomyces sp. a15
GGACCCTGTGGGAGAGTAGGACGCCGCCGAACAATTGTTGAGGAAACCCCCGTGCCTTTCGGCACGGGGGTTTTCTGTTTTTCCGGGTCGTTTAGGGGCTGGCGGCCCCCTCCGGCGATATGCCGGCAATAGGTCACAGGCGTCCTGCGGCCTTCAGTGCCAGATATGCGTCCGCCAGTGCGGGGGCAAGGTCATCAGGCGTGGCGTCGACGACGGTGACGCCATGGCGGCGGAGTTGTTCCGCGGTGCGATGGCGTTCCGCCTGGGCCTGGGCAGCGGCTGCGGCCTCATAGACGGACTCGGTGTTGCCGCGGGCTGTGGCCATGCCGGCGATGTGCGGGTCCGCCACCGATGCCAGCAGGATCGTGTGGCGTTGGGTGAGCTGGGAGAGGACGGGCAGCAGGCCCTCCTCGACCGGGGCCGCGTCGAGGGTCGTGAGCAGGACGATCAGGGAACGGCGAGGAGCTGACCTGAGTGCCGTTGCCGTAAGGCCTCGGGCATCCGTTTCGACGAGCTCGGGTTCCAGGGTTGCCATGGCGTTGACCAGGGACGGGAGCACATCGCCTGCCGTGCGGCCCTGAACGAGGGCGCGTACGCGGCGGTCGTACGCGAGCAGGTCGACGCGGTCGCCGGCGCGGGATGCCAGGGCAGCCAGGAGCAGTGCCGCGTCCATGGAGGCGTCCAGGCGTGGGGCGTCGCCGACGCGGCCGGCCGAGGTGCGTCCGGTGTCCAGGACCAGGAGGATGTGGCGGTCGCGTTCGGGGCGCCAGGTGCGTACGGCGACCGTGGTCTGGCGGGCTGTGGCGCGCCAGTCGATGGAGCGGGTGTCGTCGCCGGGGACGTACTCGCGCAGGCTGTCGAATTCCGTGCCCTCGCCACGAGTGAGCACGCTGGTGCGGCCGTCCAGTTCGCGCAGGCGGGCCAGCTTGGAGGGCAGGTGCTTTCGGCTGGTGAACGGGGGCAGGACACGTACGGTCCAGGGGGCTTTGTGGGTGCCCTGGCGGGTGAACAGGCCGAGGGGGCCGTACGAGCGGATCGTGATGCGGTCGGACTGGCGGTCGCCGCGGCGGGTCGGTCGTAGACGGGTGGTCACTCGGCGGCGTTCGCCTGCCGGGACTGTCAGACGGTGGCGGGAGGCCGCCACTTCGGTGCCGGGCAGCCAGGTGCTGGGGGGCCAGGCGTCGCGCAGGTGGGCGCGGAGAGGGCGGCGGGTCGGGTTGGTGATGGTGAGGGTGACGTCGGCGGTGTCGCCCAGGCGGACCGATGTGTCGCCCGAGCGGGTCAGGCCGAGGCGTCGTACGGGTGCTGCGAGTGCGAAGTCGCAGGCACAGGCGACGGCCAGGGGGACGTTGACCGCGAGGATGCCTGTCCAGCCGGGGTCCCAGATGCCGACCGGGAGGGAGCCCAGGGCCGCGAGGAGTGCGGCGCGTCCGGTGAGAGCCATCAGCGGGGGACGGGGACGTGGGCGAGGATCGCGTTGATGACGGAGTCGGCCGTCACGCCTTCCATTTCGGCCTCCGGTCGGAGTTGTACGCGGTGGCGGAGGGTGGGGAGGGCGAGCGCCTTGACGTCGTCGGGGGTGACGTAGTCGCGGCCGGTCAGCCAGGCCCAGGCGCGGGCCGTGGCGAGGAGGGCCGTCGCGCCGCGCGGGGAGACGCCGAGTGTGAGGGACGGCGATTCGCGGGTGGCTCGGCAGATGTCGACAACGTAGGCGGTGATTTCCGGAGAGATCGTCGTCTTGGCGACCGCGGCGCGGGCAGCTTCCAGGTCGGCGGGGCCTGCGACGGGGCGTACGCCGGCGGCGTGCAGGTCGCGCGGGTTGAAGCCCTCGGCGTGACGGGTGAGGACGTTGATCTCGTCCTGGCGGGACGGGAGCGGGATCGTCAGCTTGAGGAGGAAACGGTCCAGCTGCGCTTCAGGGAGGGGGTAGGTGCCCTCGTACTCGACCGGGTTCTGGGTCGCGGCGACCAGGAACGGGTCGGGGAGCGGGCGGGGGGTGCCGTCGACCGTGACCTGGCGTTCCTCCATGGCTTCGAGGAGGGATGACTGGGTCTTGGGCGGGGTGCGGTTGATCTCGTCGGCCAGGAGGAGGTTGGTGAAGACCGGGCCGGGCTGGAAGGAGAACTCGGCGCTGCGGCTGTCGTAGACCAGGGAGCCCGTGACGTCGCTCGGCATCAGGTCGGGAGTGAACTGGACGCGCTTGGTGTCGAGTTCGAGAGCGGATGCGAGGGCGCGGACGAGCAGCGTTTTGGCGACTCCAGGGACTCCTTCAAGGAGAACGTGTCCGCGGCAGAGAAGGGCGACGACGAGGCCGGTCACGGCGGGGTCCTGGCCGACCACGGCCTTGGCGATCTCGGCGCGCAGAGCTTCCAGGGCGGCTCGGGCGTTGCCCGGATCCCCGGCGTGCACGGCGTTGTCAGTGGTCGGGTCCATCATGGACGGCGTACCTCTCTTTCGAGGGCGTCGAGTTGGTCGGCGAGGGAGATGAGGGCCGTGTCGTCACCGGGCGGCGGGCCGAAGAGGAGAGCGTGCATGGACTGTCCGTCTCCAGGGCTGTGGAGGTGGGCGGGGAGCAGGGCTTCGGGCGCGTGTGCCTGGGTGACGGGGACGCCTACGAGGGGGGCGAGGCGGGTGCGGGTGGTGGAGCGAAGAGCGGCGGCCGCGCGGTCGCGGGCGTTGGCCTTGCGGTAGAGGCGGGCGCGGCCTTCGACGGTTTCGGAGGCGCGGATCGCCACGGGGAGATTTTCGGGCACCAGGGGGCCGAGTCGGCGTGCCCGCCAGAGGGCGGCGAGGACCGCGGCGATGAAGAGCTGCAGTGTGCCCCAGAGCCAGCCCGACGGGAGCAGGTCGAAGAAGCCCTTTTCGTCGTCCGGGTCGGTGGCGGCGGTGTCGGAGAGCGAGGGGAGGTACCAGACCAGATGGGGGCGGGAGCCGAGGAGTTGGAGGGCGAGCGAGGCGTTGCCCTGCTCGTCGAGGGTGTCGTTGTAGAGGATGTCGGGCGCGCCGAGTACGACGGTGTCGCCGTCCCCGGACCTGTCCGGGACCCGCACCAGGGTGGCCAGGCGGTTGCTGGGGTAGCACTCGTCGGCGTCGGGCCGGGTGGCGGTGTAGCGGATGCCGCCCGTGTCGGCGGTGCCCGCACGTCGGGCGGCGGGCAGGTCGCAGTCGGGGGAGAGCGTCGAGTCGAGGCTGGTGGCGGGATTGGCGACGACGCCGGGGGCGAGCCGCTCGACGGACGAGCTGCCGGGGGCGACGAGGAGTGTGCGGCCGCCGGAGTCGGCGGTCCCGGAGCGCAGTTGGCTCTGTTGGCCGTGCGTCAGGAGGTCGGGGACAGCGACCAGCAGGGTGGTGTCCGGGCCGGCCGCGGCGTCGGCCTCGGCGAGGGTGCTGACCACGCGGGTGGAGACGCCTCGGTCGGCGAGGAGTTCGGCGACGGCGCGGCTGCCGTAGGGGTCGGCGGAGCGTGGGTCGAGCGTGCCGTGCCGGGTGTCGGAGCGGATGGCGGCGATCACCACGGCCGCCACCAGGAGGAGCACGAGGGCGAGGACGACGCCTCGCGCGCGGGTCCACACCTGGCGGGCGGTGGGCGAGGCCGAGGTGGACGGGAGTGTGGCCTCGGTGGTCATTCGGCGGCTCCCCGGCGGGTGTCGTGGACCGCGCTCTGGGCCGTACTGGGGCTGCTGCTCGCTAGTTGGGGCTTGGTGCGTTCCAGATCGCGGTCGAGTTCGGCGATGCGTCGGTACGTCTGCTCGGTCGCCGTGCGTCCGCCGTATGTCACGTCGTCGAAGTCCCGGGCGGCACTGCGCAGTCGGTCTGCCTGCGAGGGCAGTGCGCCACCCGCCTCGGCGGCCGCCTCGTCGGCGGTGCGGCCGGGGCGGGCGTCGAGCAGGGCGCGTTCCTCCAGGGAGCGGACGATGGCACGCATCCGCTCCTGGACGGCCTGGCTCCAGTGGCCCTGGGCAGCGTGGGCCTCGGCGGCCGCGCGGTGTTCGGCGGCGCTGCGGGGGCGGTCGTCGAACAGGGCGGCGGAGGAGACGGGTTCGCGGCGCGGCGTGCCCAGGCGCCACCAGAGGGCGCCCAGGACCGCGAGGACGGCCACGATGACGACCACCAGGCCGAGCGCTCCGCCGGGGGTCGCGGCCGAGGCGGTGTTGAACAGCTTGTCGACCCAGTCCCAGAAGGCGTTCAGGGCGCGCTGGAACCAGCTGGGGTCGTTCTCGTGGTACATCCGCTTGGACAGCTCGCGTCGGGCCGCTTCTCGCGCGGGGTCGCGCGGGATCGTCAGCGGTGGTTCGTCGTCGGAGCGGACGAGCGACAGCGCGGATGTGCGGTCGCCGTGCAGCACGGCCCGGACCGATGCGCGTACGGCCATGTCGGCGGCGTTCGGCAGTGCCGGTACCGCTGTGAGAACTCCCCCCGCCAGGATCACCGCATCAGCTCCCGGGGGCGGGGGTGGTGCCGTAGCCCTGGACGCCTGCGGCGCGGGCCAGGTCGAGGTCGAGGGCCTCACGGCGGATGCGCTGGTCGATGTAGAGGAGCACGGTGACGCCGGCCGTGATCGGGAACGTGATCATGGAGCCGATCACCGAGCCGATGCCGCTGACGATGAGGAAGGTCCAGCCGAGGTCGCCGGTGCCCTCCATGAAGCCGGTGACGCCGTCACCGCTGAACGCGGCGGCGAGGAAGGTGAAGGGCAGGACCACGATCGCCGCCATGATGTTCGCGATGATCCCTGCGAGGAGCTGGATGCCGAACACCCGCCACCAGGAACCGCGGACCAGCTTCGCGGAGCGGCTCATCGACTTCACGATGCCCTGCTTCTCGAGCATCAGCGCCGGCGAGGCCAGGGAGAAGCGCATCATCAGCCACACGGCCACGACGCCGGCGCCGAGGCCGCCGACGACAGCGAGTGCCGTGCCTGCCCCGGTCGAGCCGGCGACGGCCACGAGGATGCCGGGGAGCACGCCCACGAAGACGATTCCGGCGGCGATGAGCATCAGCAGGAGGATCAGGCCCAGCAGCTTCATCACCTGGGGGCGGGCGTCGCGCCAGGCTTCGCCGGTGGTGACGGGGCGGCCGAGCACCGCGCGGCTGGTGACGGTGGTGAGCAGGGCCGTCGCCATGACCGTGCCGATCAGGGAGATCGCGAAGACGACGGCGCTGCCGAGCATGGCGTCGCCCATGGCGCGGGTCACTTCGCCGAGTGTGGCGCTCGGGTCATTGAGGGCCTCGGCGTCGGTGGTGTCGTTGAGGACGAAGCCCTGGAGCAGGATGACCACGATCTCTGTGACGACGGCGACGGTCAGCGAGATGCCCAGGACCGTGCGCCAGTAGGTGCGCATGGTGGAGACCGCCCCGTCGAGGATCTCGCCGACGCCGAGGGGGCGGAGCGGGATCACGCCGGGCTTGGCAGCGGGCGGGGGACCGCCCCAGCCGCGGTATCCGCCGGGAGGGCCGTAGCCGCCGCCCCAGCTGTTGTTTCCGCCGCCGGGAGGGCCGCCGTATCCGCCGGGAGGGCCGTAGCCCCCGGGTCCGCCAGGGGCGGTGGGGGGTGGGGCGCCCCAGCCCGGGCCGGGCGGTGGGGGTGGCGGTGTCTGGCCGGGGGCCGGCTGACCGGTGGGCGCGGACCACTGGCCGGCCGGTGGCTGGTCCTTGGACCACTTCGAGCCGGGGTCCTGCGGGTCCGTTCCCGGCTGCTCCGCGGGGTTCGCGGCGTCAGGCCGGTCGGCGGGACCGGACTCGCCGGACTCGTGCCCGTCGGAGGGGGCGGATCCGGGCGAGGCCCAGCCCGGAGTGTCCTTCATCGTCGCTCCTTCACGGTGCCCGTCCGCGGTCGCGGCGGCAGGTTGGCAGCCATCGTGCCATGGGGTGGTCGTCGACGGACCAGCCGCGGTAGGGGCCGGCCACCTTCAATTGTCCGCCGGATAACGGGCAGACTGACCGCATGGCTGATCAGTACGCGCAAACCGGCGAGGACAGCAGGCCGACCGAGATACCGGCGCTCCGTTGGGAAGAGCCACCCGAGGGGCCCGTACTGGTGCTTCTCGACCAGACGAGGCTGCCGGCCGAGGAGGTCGAACTCGTCTGTACGGATGCGCCGGCGCTGGTGGAGGCGATCCGTTCACTCGCCGTGCGCGGGGCACCGCTGCTCGGCATCGCGGGAGCGTACGGCGTCGCGCTCGCCGCCGTGCGTGGGTTCGACGTGGACGACGCGGCGGACGCGCTGGCGGGTGCCCGCCCCACCGCGGTGAACCTTGCCGTCGGGGTGCGCAGGGCCCAGTCCGCGTACCGGGCGGGGCTCGCCAAGAGTGGTGATGTCCGGCAGGCCGCCGAGGCGGCGCTGGCCGCGGCGCGCAGGCTGCACCGGGAGGATGCCGAGGCCAGCGGCAGGATGGCCGAGCGTGGGCTGGCGCTGCTGGACGAGCTGCTGCCCGGCGGCGGGCACCGGATCCTGACCCACTGCAACACCGGTTCGCTGGTGTCGGGTGGTGAGGGGACGGCGTTCGCGGTGGCGCTCGCGGCGCACCGGGCGGGGCAGCTGCGGCGGCTGTGGGTGGACGAGACGCGGCCGTTGCTGCAGGGGGCCCGGCTGACGGCGTACGAGGCGGCGCGCAGCGGTATGGCGTACACCTTGCTGACCGACAACGCGGCGGGTTCGCTGTTCGCGGCCGGGGAGGTGGACGCGGTGCTGATCGGGGCGGACCGCATCGCGGCCGACGGGTCGGTGGCGAACAAGGTGGGGAGTTATCCGCTCGCGGTGCTGGCGCGGTACCACCATGTGCCGTTCATCGTGGTGGCGCCGGTGACGACGGTGGATCCGGACACGCCGGACGGGGCGTCGATCGAGGTCGAGCAGCGTCCTGGGCATGAGGTGACCGAGGTCACAGCGCCCCAGGTGCCGGTGGCGGGAGCCGAGGCCGGTGGCGGGGTTCCGGTGGCGCCGCTGGGGACCCAGGCGTACAACCCGGCCTTCGATGTGACGCCGCCCGAGCTGGTGACGGCGATCGTCACGGAGGAGGGCGTAGTTTCACCGGTGACGACGGAGGCGCTCGCGGAGGTGTGTGCGAGGTCGCGGCAGGTGACGACCGGCTGAGGGGATCTGGCCCGGGCTTGCCGGGCGTGGCACCCTTGGCTGCCGTGCCCGGCCCGGCCTGACATCCTCGGGGACATCGACACCGGTCGGCGAGGGCAGACAGTAGTGACTTCGTACGACTATCGTCACAGGCCAGTGACCTCTCTCACCAGCGCCCCGGTCACTGTTACAAGAATGGGATGATGTCGTTTATGAAGGGACGAGTCCTTGTCGTCGACGACGACACCGCACTGGCCGAGATGCTCGGCATTGTGCTGCGTGGTGAAGGTTTTGAGCCGTCTTTCGTAGCCGACGGCGACAAGGCGCTGGCCGCTTTCCGTGAGGCGAAGCCTGATCTGGTGCTGCTGGATCTGATGCTGCCCGGGCGGGACGGTATCGAGGTGTGCCGTCTGATCCGGGCGGAGTCCGGGGTGCCGATCGTGATGCTCACGGCGAAGAGCGACACCGTCGACGTCGTCGTGGGCCTGGAATCGGGCGCCGACGACTACATCGTGAAGCCGTTCAAGCCGAAGGAGCTCGTGGCCCGGATCCGGGCGCGGCTCAGGAGGTCCGAGGAGCCGGCGCCCGAGCAGCTCGCCATCGGTGATCTGGTCATCGACGTGGCCGGGCACTCCGTGAAGCGGGACGGTCAGTCGATCGCGCTGACGCCGCTGGAGTTCGACCTGCTCGTGGCGCTCGCGCGCAAGCCGTGGCAGGTGTTCACGCGTGAGGTGCTCCTCGAGCAGGTGTGGGGCTACCGGCACGCGGCCGACACCCGCCTGGTCAACGTGCATGTGCAGCGGCTGCGCTCCAAGGTCGAGAAGGACCCGGAGCGGCCGGAGATCGTGGTGACCGTCCGTGGCGTCGGTTACAAGGCCGGACCGAGCTGACATGTCCGAAGACAGTGCCGCTTCGGCGCCCGGCAGGTCCGGGGCCGGCGCGGGGCGGCCTGTCGGCCGGAAGGCGGCAGGCTCCCGCTGGGGTCGCTTCCTCGAGGGCGGGTTGCTGCAGGGCGGAGTCCAGGGCAGCCCGGTTCTGCGCCTCTTCATGCGCTGGGTGCGCCGGCCACTGCTGCCCGTCATGCGGTTGTGGCGGCGCAACATCCAGCTCAAGGTCGTCGTCACGACCCTGCTGATGTCCCTGGGTGTTGTTCTGCTGCTCGGGTTCGTCGTCATCGGACAGGTCCGCAACGGCCTGCTGGACGCCAAGGTGAAGGCCTCGCAGAGCCAGGCCACCGGCGGGTTCGCGGTGGCCAAGCAGAAGGCCGAGGAGGCGGGGAGCGGCACCGGCGACGAGGCCACCACGGTGGACGGCCGCCCCGCACAGAACGTCATCCAGTGGATGAGCGACCTGGTGGAGTCCCTGTCCAGCGGTGGCCAGGGCGCCTTCGACGTGGTGACGCTCCCGGCCGGCAACGACAGCGGCGGCGGGCGCGGGCCGCGCGCCTCCGGCAACGTCGTCGCGTCGTCCAGCGTGCCCGAGGCCCTGCGCGAGCGGATCGACAACAGTACGGCGGCGTTCCAGAGCTACACCCGGATCGTCTACGACGCCGACAAGGAGTCCCAGCCGGCCCTCGTCATCGGCAAGCAGGTCAACGACCCGAACAGCGATCCGTACCAGCTGTATTACCTATTCCCGCTCACTCAGGAGGAGAAGTCGCTGAGCCTGGTCAAGGGGACCCTTGCGACGGCCGGCCTCTTCGTCGTCGTACTCCTCGGGGCCATCGCCTGGCTCGTGGTGCGGCAGGTCGTCACCCCGGTGCGGATGGCGGCGGGGATCGCCGAGCGGCTGTCCGCCGGGCGGCTTCAGGAGCGGATGAAGGTCACCGGCGAAGACGACATCGCGCGGCTGGGCGAGGCCTTCAACAAGATGGCGCAGAATCTGCAGTTGAAGATCCAGCAGCTGGAGGACCTGTCGCGGATGCAGCGGCGGTTCGTGTCGGACGTGTCGCACGAGCTGCGGACGCCGCTGACGACCGTGCGGATGGCGGCCGATGTCATCCACGACGCGCGCGTGGACTTCGATCCAGTGACCGCCCGGTCGGCCGAGTTGCTCGCCGACCAGTTGGACCGGTTCGAGACGCTGCTCGCGGACCTGCTGGAGATCAGCCGCTTCGACGCGGGCGCGGCGGCCCTGGAGGCCGAGCCGATCGACCTGCGCGAGGTCGTACGGCGGGTCGTCAGCGGGGCCGAACCGCTCGCCGAGCGCAAGGGCACGCAGATCCGCGTCGTGGGCGACCAGCAGCCCATCGTGGCCGAGGCGGACGCCCGGCGGGTGGAGCGGGTGCTGCGCAACCTCGTGGTCAACGCCGTGGAGCACGGCGAGGGCAAGGACGTCGTCGTCAAGCTCGCCGCGGCGGGCGGCGCGGTGGCGATCGCGGTGCGCGACTACGGTGTCGGGCTCAAGCCCGGTGAGGCGACCCGCGTCTTCAGCCGCTTCTGGCGGGCGGACCCGGCACGCGCCCGTACCACGGGTGGTACGGGCCTGGGGCTGTCCATCGCCCTGGAGGACGCGCGGCTGCACGGCGGCTGGCTGCAGGCGTGGGGCGAGCCGGGCGGCGGCTCGCAGTTCCGGCTGACGCTGCCGCGGACCGCGGACGAACCGCTGCGGGGCTCGCCGATACCGCTGGAACCCAAGGACTCGCGGCGCCATCGCGGCCTCGACGACGCCGGTCTGCCGCGTGGCGGCGGGGAGAAGACCGCCACCGTGCCGGCGCAGCCGAAGGGCGACCAGGGGCCGTCGCGGGGCCCGATCACGACCCGGCCGTCCGCCGCGACGCCCACGGCCGATCCGACGGCGCTGCCGGGCAACGGCGCACGCGTGGTGCCCCGGCCCGCTTCGGGAGCGCGGCGGCACGACGAAGCGCCCGCGGGAGCCGGGCCGGAGCACAGCGAGGCCGACGAGGCACGGAGTGAGGCCGTGAGCCGGCCGGACGCCGGGTCGGAGGGCTCGTACGAGCAAGGGGAGGCATTTCGTGGGCGCTGACCGCGAGGGGGGCGCCCGGCGCACGCCGGGGCGCGCGGCGGTGTACGCCGCTTGTGGTGTCGTACTGCTGGCGGGGTGTGCGTCCATGCCCGACGGCGGGGATCTGCGGGGCGTCGAGTCCACGCCGCGTCAGGACACACAGGTGCGGGTGTTCGCGATGCCGCCCCAGGAGGACGCGTCCGCCTCGGACATCGTCCAGGGCTTCCTGGAGGCACTGACCAGCGACGATCCGCACTATGAGACGGCGAAGAAGTACCTGACGCCCGAGGCCGCGAAGAAGTGGCATCCGGAGCTGTCCACCACGGTGCTCGCGGACGGCGTGAGCGTCGGGGCCGAGCAGGCCGCGGACCGGGAGGACGCGGACGTCGTCTCGTATCCGCTCACCGGCGACCGGGTCGCCACCGTGGACGCGCAGCAGTCGTACGCGCCCGCGGAGGGGAAGTACAGCCAGACGGCGTACCTGACGCGGGATCAGAAGAGCAAGCAGTGGCGCATCGACGGGCTGCCGCAGGGCGTTGTCATGGGGAAGTCGGACTTCCAGCGCAACTACACGTCCGTCGACAAGTACTACTTCGCCTCGAACACGACGTCCGGAACGAGTCCGGAGACCGTGGCCGTCGCCGATCCCGTGTACGTGCGTGAGCGCGTGGACCCCATGGCGCAGATGGTGCGTTCCCTGCTCACCGGGCCGACGAGCTGGCTCGATCGCGTCGTCAGGTCCAGTTTCCCCACCGGTACGAAGCTCAAGGACGGCGTCACCTCGCTGACGCCGGACGACCAGGGCAAGCTGACCGTGCCGCTCAACGACCGGGCGGCGCGGGTCGATTCGGTCAAGTGCGACGAGATGGCGGCGCAGCTTCTGTTCACCCTGCAGAACCTCACGCCCGCGGTGAACGAGGTCGAACTGCAGGCGGGCGGAAAGCAGTTGTGCTCGCTCCCCGAGGACGGGGCCGACACGGTCGCCGCGCGCGGCTCGGTGCGCAGTCCCGCGTACCTGTACTTCGTCGACGGCGAGCACCGGCTCGTACGGCTGCCGGCGGGCAACGACAGTACGAAGCCGGATCCGGTGCCGGGAGCGCTGGGCGAGGGCGACAAGGAGCTGCGGTCGGTCGCCGTGTCGCGCGACGAGCACAGCGCGGCCGGGGTCGGTATCGACGGCAAGGCGCTGTACGTCGGCTCGCTGGTGTCGGGCGGATCGCTCGGCGAGCCCGTGCTGACCAGCCGGGGTGCCACGGCGAACGACCGGCTGACCGCGCCCAGTTGGGACGCGGAGGGCGACCTGTGGGTGGCCGACCGCGATCCCGGCAACCCGCGGCTGCTGTTGCTGAAGGAGGGCGCGGGCGAGCCGCTGACGGTGGACATGCCGGGGCTGGACGGGCGCATCAAGGACGTCCGGGTGGCCGCCGACGGGGTGCGGATCGCGCTCGTCGTCGAGAAGGACGGCAAGCAGTCCCTGTTCATCGGGCGGATCGAGCGGGGCGAGAAGGCCGAGGACGCGCCGTCGGTCCAGGAACTGCGGTCCGCGACCCCGGAGATGGAGGAGCTCACGACCATGTCGTGGGCCGGTGACAGCCGGCTCGTGGTGGCCGGGCGCGAGCAGGGTGGCGTGCAGCAGATGCGGTACGTCCAGGTCGACGGCTCCACGCCGGAGGGGTCCGCGCCCGCGGCTCTGACGGGCGTGAAGGAGATCGCCGCGTCCGAGGACGACCGGTTGCCGTTGGTGGCGTTCTCGGAGGACGGGATCGTACGGCTGCCGTCCGGGACACAGTGGCAGAAGGTGGACACGGACGGGACGGCGCCGGTGTATCCGGGGTGAGTGTCGGTCTGCGGGGGCTGCGGGCTCCTGCGGGGTAGGTGGGCGGCCGCTGCTGCCGGGTTCGACTCCGGCGGGGGCGGTCGCTTCGCTGTGTGCGCCGGCTCCTCGAGTTATCCACAGGGAGTTGTCCACAGGGGTGGCAGCGTGGTGTCGGCGTTGGCACAGTGGTGGGCATGCGGGGGTGGTGGCAGGACCTCACCGACCTGGCGCTGCCGGCCGAGTGCGGAGGCTGCGGGAGGCCTCGCACGGTGCTGTGTCCGGAGTGCCGTGCCGTCCTGAGCGGGGCCGTACCGCGCCGGGTGCGACCGGTGCCGGAGCCGCCGGGGCTGCCGGTCGTGCACGCGGTGGCCCGGTACGCGGACGAGGTTCGGGCCGTGCTGCTGGCCCACAAGGAGCGGGGTGCGCTGGCGCTGGCGGCACCGCTGGGTACGGCTCTGGCGGGGGCTGTGCGGGCGGGGCTGCGGGTGGCTGGGAGGCCCGCTGACGGGGTCGTCCCCGGGCTTCGGGAAGCCCGGGGACCGGCGGACAGGGCAGGGCTTCGGGAGGTGCGAGGGCTGGTCGACGGCGCTGGTGGTGGTCAGGGGGCTGCGGGGAGAGGCGGCGGCGTCGTGATGCTGGTTCCCGTGCCGTCCTCGCGTCGGGTGGTTCGGGCGCGGGGGCATGATCCGGCGCGGCGGATCGCGCTGGCGGCGGCCGGGGAGCTGCGGCGGGCGGGGACGCCGGCGCGGGTGGTGTCCGTGCTGCGGCAGAGCCGTGCCGTGGCCGACCAGGCCGGGCTCAACCACCGGCAGCGGCTGGAGAATCTCGCCGGTGCGCTGGTGGTGGTTCCCGGGGGCGGACGGCTCCTGTCCGGTGGTCGGGTCGTGCTTGTCGACGACCTGATGACCACGGGCGCGTCCTTGGCGGAGGCGGCACGTGCGGTGCGGGCGGCGCTGGCGGAGCAGACGGCAATGGCGGAGCAGACGGTGGCATGTGGCGGCGTCGCGGGTGCCCGAGCGGTCGTGGTGAGTGGGGCGGATGTGTGTGGAGAGGGTGCAACGGCGGTGTACGGCACGGTACGTAGGGAAGGCAGAGGGGAACGGATGGGCGGTGCGACGGAGGAGGAGACGGGCCGGGTGGCCGTCCCGTCGGGAATGGCGGGCGTCAGCGGTGACGGTGACGCGATCTGCGCGGCCGTGGTCGCAGCCGCACCGGATTCTTTCGAAATAAACCGGAACTGACTGCGAACTTGCATCGTTGCAGGTAATGAGAGGGTCTATTCACCTGAACGGAGGTATGCCGCGGTAGAGGGTGACGACATCCGTCCAGGCGAGATATGTTCGGTTGTGAGAGAAAGGCGCAGGCCACACCTCTCGAATCCGAATGCCGTGCCGTGGGTTTTTCACTATCACCCACACCGGTGGAGTGGAGATCTTGCCCGCGGGGGAGGAGGTGGAAGTCACCGAGTCCGAGGTTCCGGGGCTCACCGGAGCCTGGTGCAAAAGGGAGACGCTCCGCAGCGAAGCGGAGCGATCCGGGAACGGAGTTCTGCGTGGACATCGTCGTCAAGGGCCGCAAGACCGAGGTGCCCGAGCGGTTCCGCAAGCACGTGGCCGAGAAGCTGAAGCTGGAGAAGATCCAGAAGCTCGATGGCAAGGTGATCAGCCTCGACGTCGAGGTGTCCAAGGAGCCCAACCCCCGACAGGCCGACCGCAGTGACCGAGTGGAGATCACGCTCCACTCCCGCGGTCCGGTGATCCGGGCGGAAGCGGCAGCCAGCGACCCGTACGCGGCACTCGACCTGGCTGCGGAGAAGCTGGACGCCCGGCTGCGCAAGCAGCACGACAAGCGCCACACACGCCGAGGCGCGCGGCGACTGACGGCGGCCGAGGTCGCCGACCACGTTCCGGGCGCGGCGACGCTCAACGGGAACGGCCACACCGCCCACGAGGAAGAGCCGGAGAGCGTGCCGACCAAGAAGATCGGCTCTCTCGAGGTGAAGGGTGAAGGCCCCCTCGTCGTCCGTGAGAAGACCCACGTCGCCTCCCCGATGTCCCTCGACCAGGCTCTCTACGAGATGGAGCTGGTCGGGCACGACTTCTACCTGTTCATCGACTCCGAGACGAAGGAGCCGAGTGTCGTCTACCGGCGGCACGCCTACGACTACGGCGTCATCCACCTCAGCACGGACCCGATGGTCACCCAGACGCAAGGCCCGGCGGCGGGTGGCACGTTGGGCGGCTGATCACCCGGCCGACAGCTGAGCCGGTGCCCCTGGTGAGCGTGTGTGCGCCCCCAGGGGCATCGGTGTGCGACCACTTCGCGCCCCGCTCGTCGCCGCAGTGTCGTCCGGGCATGAAATCATGGCCGCACCGGCCCAACCGCTGGGCCGTTGCCTTGGGTTGGCGATGGCACAGAACCACAGGCCACAGCCTTCAGGGGGAGGAACGATGGCGGACAGCTTCGGACCGATGCAGGACGAGGACGCCTCAGACGGCGTCGTCGCCACGGGCCCGGACGCGGGCTCTCCACGCAAGGAGCCGATCCGTGTCCTGGTCGTGGACGACCATGCCCTCTTCCGCCGTGGCCTGGAGATCGTCTTGGCGGCCGAGGAGGACATCCAGGTCGTGGGAGAGGCCGGGGACGGCGCGGAGGCCGTCGACAAGGCCGCCGACCTGCTGCCGGACATCGTGCTGATGGACGTACGGATGCCCAAGCGCGGCGGGATCGAGGCCTGCACCTCCATCAAGGAGGTCGCCCCCAGCGCCAAGATCATCATGCTGACGATCAGCGACGAGGAGGCCGACCTCTACGAAGCGATCAAGGCGGGCGCGACCGGATATCTCCTCAAGGAGATCTCCACGGACGAGGTGGCCACCGCCATTCGCGCGGTGGCCGACGGGCAGTCGCAGATCAGTCCTTCCATGGCGTCGAAACTGCTCACCGAGTTCAAGTCGATGATCCAGCGGACCGACGAGCGCCGTCTGGTGCCCGCGCCGCGGCTCACGGAGCGTGAGCTGGAGGTGCTGAAACTGGTCGCCACGGGGATGAACAACCGGGATATCGCCAAGGAGTTGTTCATCTCCGAGAACACCGTGAAGAACCATGTGCGCAACATCCTGGAGAAGCTGCAGCTGCACTCCAGGATGGAGGCGGTGGTCTACGCGATGCGCGAGAAGATCCTCGAAATCCAGTAAAGAACCGGATCAGAGGCCCGGATCAGAGGGTCGCGCGGGTGAGTTCCCTCGCGAGGGGCTCGCGCAGGTCCGGTGCGTCCACCCGTTCCACCCGTACGTTCGTGCAGTTCACCCAGCTCGCCGCCTCGATCAGGGCCTGCGCGACCGCCGGGACCGCCTTCGGGCCGTCCAGGGTGACCTGCCGGGCGACCAGGGTGCTGCCCTCGCGGGCCGGGTCCACACGGCCGACCAGATGGCCGCCGGCCAGCACCGGCATCGCGAAGTAGCCGTACACCCGCTTCGGCTTGGGGACGTAGGCCTCCAGGCGGTGCGTGAAGCCGAAGATCCGCTCCGTGCGCGCCCGTTCCCAGACGAGGGAGTCGAAGGGGGACAGCAGGGTGGTGCGGTGGCGGCCGCGCGGAGGTGTCTCCAGGGCCGCCGGGTCGGCCCAGGCCGGCCTGCCCCAGCCCTCGACCGCGACCGGGACCAGGCCGGAGTCGGCGATCACCGCGTCGACCTGCTCGGCCTTGAGACGGTGGTAGTCGGCGATGTCCGCGCGCGTGCCGACGCCCAGGGACTGGCCGGCGAGGCGGACCAGGCGGCGCAGGCACTCGGTGTCGTCCAGGTCGTCGTGCAGCAGGGTCTCCGGGACGGCGCGTTCGGCGAGGTCGTACACGCGCTTCCAGCCGCGGCGCTCGACGCACACCACCTCGCCGTACATGAGGGCCCGCTCGACGGCCACCTTCGTGCCGGACCAGTCCCACCACTCGCTGGTCTTCTTCGCGCCGCCCAGATCCGTGGCGGTGAGGGGGCCTTCGGTGCGGAGCTGCTTGATGACCTGGTCGTAGGCGCCGTCGGGGAGGGTGTGGTTCCAGTGGGGGCGGTTGCGGTAGGCGCGGCGGCGGAAGGCGAAGTGGGGCCACTCCTCGATGGGGAGGATGCAGGCGGCGTGGGACCAGTACTCGAAGGCGTGGGGGCGGGCCGAGGCGGTGCTCCAGTATGCGTTCTCGACCGTCTTGCGGCCCACGGCGCCGAGGCGGGCGTACGGGATGAGTTCGTGGGAGCGGGCGAGGACCGAGATGGTGTCGAGCTGGACCGCGCCCAGATGGCGGAGGATGCCGCGGACGCCTGAGCGGCGGTCCGGGGCGCCTAGGAAGCCTTGGGCCCGCAGGGCGATGCGGCGGGCCTCGTCTGCCGAGAGGGTGATGTCCGGGCGCGGGGTCGTCATGAGCCGCACGATAGGGGGTGGCACTGACAACCGGCGCTGAGCTGCGACTTCTCTGCTACGACCGGGAAGGCGCCGGCAGATAGGGCGCGGTCGACGGCAGGCCGAGGTCCGAGGGCAGCAGCGAACCCACCCAGCTGTCCCGTCGTACGCCCTGGTGGACGATCGCGGAGCGCAGGATGCCCTCACAGGTGAAGCCGACGCGTTCCGCCACCGCGCGGGAGGACTCGTTGCCGACTTCCGCGCGCCATTCCACGCGGTCGATCGACAGCTGGGTGAAGGCCCAGTGGGAGGCGGTGCGGGCGGCCTCGGTGACGTAGCCGTTGCCGCGGTGTTCCTTCGTGCCCCAGAAACCGATCTCCGCCGCGCTCAGGGAACGCATCGTGAGACTGAGCATGCCCACCAGGTCCTCCCCTTCGGGGAGGAAGATGCCCCAGGAGAGCATCGAACCGTCCGCCCAGCCCTCGTGGACCAGTTGCTCGGTGAAGCTCCGGGCGTGTTCGGGCAGGTAGGGCGCGGGGATCGAGGTCCAGCGCCGGATGTCGGGGTCCTGGACGGCCGCGTACACGGCGTCGGTGTCCTGCGGACCGACCGCGCGCAGCAGGAGGCGGTCGGTGGTGAGCGTGACGGGGTCCATCGGCCGATTCTGCTCGGGGTCGCGCAAAGGCACCATCTCTTTGCCGTGCGTGAGCGGGTGATCACAATTCGCGCAATTCGTCGGAGCGGCGCGGCACCATCCGCGGGGCCCGGCCGTTGTCCTTTTGAAGAGATGTGAAGCAGTGGGCGGTCACCGTCGCGGCAGGCCTCCCGGCGTGGCGGGGTCCTCGCATACGATGGCCGTTGCTCAGTAGTCCAATGGAAACCGACCGTCCCAGGCCCGACCGGCAAGGAGACCAACCCCCGTGTCCGTCCTCTCCAAGATCATGCGTGCAGGCGAAGGCAAGATCCTGCGCAAGCTGCACCGCATCGCGGACCAGGTCAACTCCATCGAAGAGGACTTCGTCGACCTCTCCGACGCCGAGCTGCGGGCCCTCACCGATGAGTACAAGCAGCGCTATGCCGATGGTGAGAGCCTGGACGACCTGCTTCCCGAAGCATTCGCGACCGTGCGCGAGGCCGCCAAACGCGCCCTCGGACAGCGTCATTACGACGTCCAGATGATGGGCGGCGCCGCCCTCCACCTCGGTTATGTCGCCGAGATGAAGACCGGTGAGGGCAAGACCCTGGTCGGCACGCTGCCCGCTTACCTGAACGCCCTCTCCGGAAACGGCGTCCACCTGATCACGGTCAACGACTACCTGGCCGAGCGCGACTCCGAGATGATGGGCCGCGTCCACAAGTTCCTGGGCCTGAGCGTCGGCTGCATCCTCGCCAACATGACGCCGGCCCAGCGCCGCGCACAGTACGCGTGCGACATCACCTACGGCACGAACAACGAGTTCGGCTTCGACTACCTGCGCGACAACATGGCGTGGTCCAAGGACGAGCTCGTTCAGCGCGGCCACAACTTCGCCATCGTCGACGAGGTCGACTCGATCCTGGTCGACGAGGCCCGTACGCCGCTGATCATCTCCGGCCCGGCCGACCAGGCCACCAAGTGGTACGGCGACTTCGCCAAGCTGGTCACCCGGCTGAAGAGGGGCGAGCCGGGCAACCCGCTCAAGGGCATCGAGGAGACCGGCGACTACGAGGTCGACGAGAAGAAGCGCACGGTCGCCATCCACGAGTCCGGCGTCAGCAAGGTCGAGGACTGGCTGGGCATCGACAACCTCTACGAGTCGGTGAACACCCCCCTCGTGGGCTACCTGAACAACGCCATCAAGGCCAAGGAGCTCTTCAAGGCGGACAAGGACTACGTCGTCATCGACGGCGAGGTCATGATCGTCGACGAGCACACCGGCCGTATCCTCGCCGGCCGCCGTTACAACGAGGGCATGCACCAGGCGATCGAGGCGAAGGAAGGGGTGGACATCAAGGACGAGAACCAGACGCTCGCCACGATCACCCTCCAGAACTTCTTCCGCCTCTACAAGCGCCACGACCACGCGGGCAAGGAACAGCCCGGCCTCTGTGGCATGACCGGTACGGCGATGACCGAGGCCGCCGAGTTCCACCAGATCTACAAGCTCGGCGTCGTCCCGATCCCGACCAACCGGCCGATGGTCCGCAAGGACCAGTCGGACCTGATCTACCGCACCGAGGTCGCGAAGTTCGAGGCGGTCGTCGACGACATCGTCGAGAAGCACGAGAAGGGCCAGCCGATCCTCGTCGGTACGACGTCGGTCGAGAAGTCCGAATACCTCTCGCAGCAGCTCTCCAAGCGCGGCATCCAGCACGAGGTGCTGAACGCGAAGCAGCACGACCGTGAGGCCCCGATCATCGCCCAGGCCGGCCGCAAGGGCGCCGTCACCGTCGCCACCAACATGGCCGGCCGTGGTACCGACATCAAGCTCGGCGGCAACCCCGACGACCTCGCCGAGGCGGAGCTGCGCCAGCGCGGCCTCGACCCCGAGGAGCACATCGAGGAGTGGGCCGCGGCCCTGCCGGCCGCCCTGGAGCGGGCCGAGAAGGCCGTCAAGGCGGAGTTCGAGGAGGTCAAGGACCTCGGCGGGCTCTACGTCCTCGGCACCGAGCGGCACGAGTCGCGTCGTATCGACAACCAGCTGCGCGGTCGTTCCGGCCGCCAGGGCGACCCGGGCGAGTCCCGCTTCTACCTCTCCCTGGGCGACGACCTGATGCGCCTGTTCAAGGCCCAGATGGTCGAGCGTGTGATGTCGATGGCGAACGTCCCGGACGACGTGCCGATCGAGAACAAGATGGTCACGCGCGCGATCGCGTCCGCGCAGTCGCAGGTCGAGCAGCAGAACTTCGAGACTCGTAAGAACGTCCTGAAGTACGACGAGGTCCTCAACCGGCAGCGCGAGGTCATCTACGGCGAGCGCCGCCGCGTCCTGGAGGGCGAGGACCTGCACGAGCAGGTCCAGCACTTCATGGACGACACCATCGACGCGTACGTCACCGCGGAGACCGCCGAGGGCTTCCCGGAGGACTGGGACCTCGACCGGCTGTGGGGCGCGTTCAAGCAGCTCTACCCGGTGAAGGTCACCGTCGAGGAGCTGGAGGAGGCGGCCGGCGACCGGGCCGGTCTGACCGCCGAGTTCATCGCCGAGTCCATCAAGGACGACATCCACGACCAGTACGCGGCGCGCGAGGAGCAGCTCGGCTCCGAGATCATGCGTGAGCTGGAGCGCCGGGTCGTGCTGTCGGTCCTGGACCGCAAGTGGCGCGAGCACCTCTACGAGATGGACTACCTCCAGGAGGGCATCGGCCTGCGCGCGATGGCGCAGAAGGACCCGCTGGTCGAGTACCAGCGCGAGGGCTTCGACATGTTCACCGCCATGATGGAGGGCATCAAGGAGGAGTCCGTCGGCTACCTGTTCAACCTGGAGGTCCAGGTCGAGCAGCAGGTCGAGGAGGTCCCGGTCGAGGACACCAAGCCGTCGCTCGACAAGCAGGACGCGGTGCCGGCGCAGGCGCGCCCCGAGATCCGCGCCAAGGGGCTCGATGTCCCGCAGCGCCGGGAGCTGCACTTCTCCGCGCCGACCGTGGACGGCGAGGGCGGTGTCATCGAGGGTGACTTCGCCGATGACGACGAGCCGGTGCGCTCGGAGTCCGACGGCCTCACGCGCGCGGAGCGGCGCAAGCAGTCGCGGGGCGGGCGGCGTCGTAAGAAGTAGTGATGGGGTCTGTGTCTGTGCCTCTGTCTGGGGCGCGGTAGCGGCTTGAAGGGCCGGGTCACCTTGGGGTGGCCCGGCCCTTTGGTATGTGGCTGGGGTGGGTGGTCGTTCGGGCAGGCACGGTGCCTGGCGGGATCAGTCGTCCCTACGTTGTTCATCGGGATGAGCGAGCCATTCGTAGGGTTGGCTCACCCAGGGGCGCTGGGTGTGGC
>NZ_JBWLKM010000125.1:0-19596 GCF_059026085.1 Streptomyces sp. a15
CTGCCACCGCCCCCTGCCCAGAACATCCACCACCAGCCAGAACACAAGAACCAGAGCAACCTAACGGAGTCCTACTAGGGCCGACACCTGAAGTGAGGCAGGGCCGTCTGGCAGGCAGCAGGCAGCAGGCAGCAGGCAGCAGGCAGCAGGCGGTAGGCGGTGTCGGTCATGATGCGCTCGGCCAACGAGCGATTCGTGGCCGCGGTTCAGGCGGGCGACGTGGACGCCGCTCTGCGCGCCGACGGCTTACGGGTGAGCGGACGCGCGGTCGACCGGTTCTTCAGGCAGCCGTGTGTCGATGACTTCGCTGGTGCGGTGCTGGCAGGCCGGGCACAGCACGTGGTGGCCCGCGGGCGTGACGACGGTGCCCCACTCATGGCAGTACCTGCAATCCTGAGCCAGGGCAAGGTCGGGGCGAGGAGCTGGGGCCGAAGGGATGGGCGGGGCTTCGTGAGCCATGCGGTGGGGTCCTCGGCGTAGTGAGTGACGGTCTCACAGCCTGCCAGTTTTCGGATGATATGTCTGCCTCCGTCTCAGGGGGCGGCGCGGCTGCCTCCCGCCTGGCAGGTCCGTTCGGGAGTCACCTGAGAGAGCGGGTTCCGGGATGATGCAGACCTCCGGGGCAGTCGGAAGTGGTCTTGGGTGCCGAGCCGCCGGAGAGCGTGATGGTGCATCCACCCCAGGAAGACCGCGAGCCTGTCGACCATGGCAGCATGCGGACGGTACCGCTCTGGGCGCGGCGGCTCGCGCCCGCGGTACAGGAAGCGGCAGAGCACACCAAGCCGTGGTGGGCGACGGCCACAGCGATGGCCGCCTTCGGTGGGTGGCGCGGCCGTACGGCTGCAGCCGCGGGGGTGGCTGCCATGACGGTGGCCCAGGTGCTGTCGACTGCGGTCGCCAAGAAGCTGTACCGGCGGCGCCGCCCGCCACGGGAATGAGTCCCGGCGGAGGAACTCCAGGAGCGCCCGGACAGCTCTTCCTTCCCTTCCGGGCACACCGCCGCGGCCTTCGCTTCGCGGGTGCCGTCGCGCCGGTGTGGCCGGCAGCCGGTGCCGCCTGTGGGGTGCCGGCGGGGACGGTGGCCGCCGAGCGGGTGCACAGCGGTGCCCGCTACCTCTCCGACGTGGCCGGCGGGGGCGCGATCGGTCCGGCCGCGGCCGCCCTGGTACGCGGCGCACCGCGTCTGCTGAGGCGACATGTGTGCTGAGGCGACATGTGTTCTGACGGGCGGTGATGCGCTGACGTGGGGGTACTCGGACAGCCGGTCAGACGACCGGGCAGGCCATGGCCGCGCGAGGGCGAACGAACGGCCGCCGGGCCTGCCACACACGCCGTCGAAGGGCAGGTGAGCACCCATGACAGCAGACAGCTCCCACCGCACCGATGCCGGAGCGCAGGAACCGGTGGGCGACCTGGTCCAGCGTGCCTCGCAGCAGTTGTCGCAGCTGGTCCGTGACGAGATGCGGCTGGCGCAGGCGGAGATGACCGAGAAGGGCAAGCGGTTCGGCAAGGGCGGTGGCCTCTTCGGCGGCGCCGGCCTGGTGGGTGTGCTCACCCTGCAGGCGCTGGTGGTCACCGTGATCGCCGCGCTGTCGCTGGCCATGGATGTGTGGGTGGCGGCGCTGATCGTCACAGGCGTCCTGGCCGCCGTCACCGCGCTGATGGCGGCGCTCGGCAAGCAGCAAGTCAGCAAGGCATCCCCACCGACGCCCCAGCGGACCGTGGACAGCGTCAAGGCCGATGCGGCCGAGATCAAGGAGAGGGCACAGCGATGACCAAGGACAAGCCGCACACGGGCGATGAGGCAACCCGTTCCCCTGAGGAACTGCGTGAACGGGTGGAGGCGACCCGTGAGGACCTCGGCGAGACCGTCGAGGCGCTCGCGGCGAAGAGCGACGTCAAGACCCGCGCCCAGGAGAAGACGAAGGCCGTCAAACAGCAGGTCACCGAGAAGACCACCCAGGTCAGGACCCAGCTGAGGGACAAGGCCGCGCACGCGGCCCACGCGGTACAGGAAAGGACCCCCGAGCCGGTGCGTACCAAGGCCGCCGCGGCGACCGAGCAGGTCCGCGGCCAGGCCGTGCACGTCGCGGAACTGGCCCGGGACAAGGCCCCTGAACCGGTACGCGAGAAGGCCGGCCAGGGCATGCAAGCGGCGCGGGACAAGCGCACCCCGCTGCTCGCCGCCGCCGGCGCACTCATCGCGGTACTGCTCATCCGGCGTTCCAGGAGGCACCGATGAAAGCCTCGAAGATCGCCTACAAGCCGGTCGGCATAACCATGGGCGCCCTCAGCGGCGTCCTGGCCGGCGGATTGTTCAAGCAGGTCTGGAAGAAGCTCGGGCACGATGAGGACGCCCCCGACGCCACTGACGAGCACCGCACCTGGCGCGAGGTGGTGTCGGCAGCCGTCCTGCAGGGCGCGATCTTCGCCGGCGTCAAAGCCGCCGTCGACCGCGGCGGCGCCACCGCCACCCGCCGCCTCACAGGCACCTGGCCCGGTTGACCCTCCCCGCTCCGGGATCCGACGGAATGCGCGAGCACGGACGCGATGGCAGGCAGGTCGATCGTCACGCTCAAACCCACGGTGAAGGCGATCTCGGCTCGGACCCTGTCCGCCTGTTTCACTACCCCACTGGTGAACCTGGCGGGTTCGCCACGAGGGCGGTGTAGCTTCAGCATGGCCTCGGCTCGGTAGGTGCGCGGCATGTTGGAGAGTGACAACTCGCCGGCCAGTTCCTCGTAGTAGAAGGCCGGCAACAGCCACATGCAGTAGCGGCGGAAGGCGCCCGAGGTGCCCTGCAGTGCCAGGTCGATGGGGCGCGGCCCACGCCGAGCGCTCCGGCGGCGGCCGTCAGTCGGACCACCCAGGTTGCCTTCTCGGCGTTGGGGAACACGGACGCGCTCGCGACGAGCCGCCGGATGTCGCGGCCCGACATCGGGTTGGCGATGACGCCGACCGTGGCGTCGGCCACCAGCCGGTGGCGTGCTGCTCGCCCATCGCCCTCCCCGGCGCCGTCGCCCGTGCCATCTGCGGGATACGCGATTCCCGCAGCCGCTGACAAGGGTTGCAATCGGCATCCGACTAGACCCGCTTGATGCCTCTCGCCTTGGCGCATGCCGATATGGGAATATGATGGCTGCCATGGCACGAGCAGCGACGACGTCGGACGTCTTCAACGCGATCGCAGAGCCGCAGCGCCGGGAGATCCTGGTGCTGCTGCGGGCGGGTGAGCGGCCGGTGACCGAGTTGGCCCAGGAGCTGGGGATGACCCAGCCGGGGGCGTCCAAACACCTGCGCGTGCTCCGGGAGGTCGGGCTGGTGCGGGACCGCAAGGCAGGTAAGCAGCGCCTGTACGGCCTTGACGCCCGCGGGCTGCGACCGGTGCACGAGTGGGCCGGCGGGTTCGAGCGGTTCTGGAACGAGAGCTTCGACCGGCTGGACGCGTACGTGCAGGACCTCAAGCAGGCAAGGCAGGAGGAGTGACCAATGGCAGCGACAGGACGGGACGCGCCGGCGCAGTCCGCGACGGCCGACCGCGAGATCGTGATCTCCCGGGTCATCGACGCCCCACGGGAGCTGGTGTTCGAGGCGTTCACCGAGGTGCGGCACCTGTCGCGGTGGTGGGGGCCGGAGGGGTTCACCACCACCACGCGGTCCTTCGAGTTCCGCGTCGGCGGGGAGTGGGACTTCGTGATGCACGGGCCGGACGGGACGGACTACCAGGAGTGGATCTCCTGGACCGAGATCGTGCCGCCGGAGGGGATCGCGCTGCTGCACGGTGAGTCCCGCGGCGACCCGAACGCCTTCGAGTCGGTCCTCACGTTCGCGCCCGACGGCGCGGCGACCCGGATCGAGATGCGCACGGTGTTCCCCACCAAGGAGCTGCGCGACGAGGCGGTCGAGAAGTACCACGCGATCGAGGGCGGTCAGCAGACGCTGAGCAACCTGGCTGCCTACGTCACCGAGACCGTTCGGAAGGGCGTTGAGGGCTGATGGCCGGGAAGGTGTTCTTCAGCGTGTCGATGTCGCTGGACGGGTTCATGGCGCCCGAGTCCTCCGAGGACTTGATGGGGCAGCAGTGGATGGAGCTCCAGCGGTGGATCTTCCCGCTGCGGTTCTTCCGGGAGAACCTGAAGCTGGGTGAGGGCGGTAAGGAGGGGCGCGACAACGACATCGTGCGGGAGACGTTCGAGCGCACCGGCGCGAGCGTGATGGGTAAGCGCATGTTCGACGCCGGCGAGCAGATGTGGCCGGAGGAGGCGCCGTTCCACACGCCGGTGTTCGTCGTGACGCACGAGAAGCGTGACCCCTGGGAGCGGCCGGGCGGGACCACCTTCCACTTCGTCAACGACGGCATCGAGTCCGCCCTCGACCAGGCCCGCGAGGCCGCCGGCGACCGAGACGTCCGCATCGCGGGCGGCGGCGCAACGATCCTGGAGTACGTGAACGCCGGCCTGATCGACGAGTTCTCAATCGCGCTCTCACCCGTGCTGTTCGGCTCCGGAATCCGCCTGTTCGAGGGCGTGGACGCGGGCCGCGTGGCCCTGGAGCCGGTCCGCGCGGAGCCGACGCAGCGGGTGACCCACCTGACCTACGCAGTCCGGGAGCGGTAACTGTCTCGACCGTTACGGCGTGGGCACCCGGTCCACCCCGGTTACCGTGGCCGTGCTGGTGTCCGCGGTGCCGCCACTGCTCGTATCCTTCGCCACCGGCACGATTCGCTCGTCGACACTCACCCCGGGCAGCACAGTCGTGGTGACGGCGCTGGAGGTAACCGATCTGCTTGCCATCCTTGTCGGCGAGCGAGAATGAAGTAGCGAGCGCCCGCACGCCGCCCTCGGCGGGAAGCCGCCGATCAGCCGACCTTGCGGCAGCGGCTACCGCATCACCTTCGACCATCCGCCGGAACCACTCGGCACCGTCCCACAGCAGCTCACGTTCGAGGACCTCGTGGAACCAACGTCCTGCTGCATCACATTTAGTGGAGATGCAGCAGGAGGCGTCCCCCGGCGGACATCCTGGGCCACGATGTCCGGACGGTGTGGCGGAGCAGGGGGCGTCCCGGTACGGACGAACGACGACCCCTCCAGGGTGATGACCTGCTCAGCACCGCCGTTTGGACGTTGCTTGAAGCCTTTCCAGATCGGCGATCGACACCGAAGCGACCACCGGCTTGCCATGGCGGCTGAGCACGATCCGCTCGCCGCCGTACGCCACCCGCCCCATCAGCTCGGCCAGCTGGGCGCGCCTCGGTGAAGGGCACTGCGCCGGCATCGGTGTCTGCACAGGGCGGCAGTTCCTCACCACTCGGAGTTGTACATTTTTTAAAGATTGTACATAATCGCGATCATGGCTGAGCCACTGCGCCGCAACCGCGACTTCGTCCTCCTCTGGAGCGCCGCCTTGGCTTCGACGCTGGGATCCCAGGTCGCCTCCGTCGCTTACCCTCTGCTGGCGCTGGAACTGACCGGTTCAGCCGTCCACGCCGGGCTGATCGGATCTGCCGCAATGACCGCCGGCATCGCGTTGCGCCTGCCGGCGGGCGCCCTGGTCGACCGGTGGGATCGGCGGCGCACGATGCTCAGCTGCGATCTCATGCGAGCCGCTCTTCTCGCCGCCACCGTCGCCGGTTCGCTGCTCAGGTTGCTCGACTGGCGGATGCTGCTCACCGCGGCTGTGATCAGCGGCGCCTGCGGCGTGTTCTTCCAGCCGGCGGAGACAGCGATGCTACGGCGCGTGGTTCCCGCCGAACACCTGCCTCAGGCCCTCGCGCACAACGAAGCCCGCCAGTACGGAGCCTCGATCGCCGGCCCTCCGCTGGGCGGCCTGCTGTTCAACCTGGGGAGAACAGTCCCTCTTGCCGGAGAGCTCCTGGCCTACCTGCTGTCCTTCGCCGCGGTCCTCGCCATCAAATCCCCGACGCCCGCCACCCGAGCCGCGGACAGGTCGCGCACTCTCCTGCGCGACATCACCGAGGGCCTGCGCTGGACCTGGAGGCAGCGGTTCCTGCGCGTCCTGCTGGTGACGGCCGCGGGCTTCAGCCTGGTGTTCTCCGCGCTGACCTTCACCGTGATCGTCGCCGCCCGGCAGAGCGGCGCCGCACCGGCCGATGTCGGCCTGATGATGGCGATCTCCGGCGCCGGGGGACTACTGGGCGCGCTGGCGGCCCCCCGGCTGCAGCGGTGCAACCCGGCGTCGGTCGTCCTGGCGATGTTCTGGGTGGCGGCCGCGGCTATCCCCGCAATGGCCGTCCATCCCACCGCCTGGGCCATCGGGCCGCTGCTGGCCGTGGCGTTCTTCCTGGCTCCGGCGGCCAACGCGATCTTGTACACCTACCAGGTAACCATCACGCCCGACCACTTGCAGGGTCGAGTGATCAGTAGCCTCGCCCTCATCGGCAGCGCGGTGACCCCGGTCGGGCCGCTCGCCTCGGGACTGATCCTGGACCGCTGGGGTGTGACGGCCGCTCTGCTGTCGATCGCGTCCGTCATGGCGGTCGTGGCTTTGGGCGCCACGTTGAGCCGCACCATCCGGCATCTGCCCCCGCTGGCCGAGGCCGAGGCCGTGGCTGCACCTTGAGCGATGCACGACGAACCATCCTGGATCACGGGGCGGTGCCCGATGAGGACGTGGCTTCGGCAACAGTGACCTTCGGCTGGCGAAGCGTCCAGTGGTTGTCTCAAAGTGGCCGTACACCGTGGATCTCGGCACTCCGAACAGGCCGGCGATCTGCTGAGCAGATTTCTCGCGGGCGTCGTACAAGTGCTGGGCGAAGGCCCGGATGTGCGGCCAGTTGAGTCGTTACGGGGCAGGCGTTGAGCCGGGCTGAGGCTGTCCCGTAATTGATCTCCGGCATGCCTGCTGGCCTGCGGTGTTCGAGACGCCGAACAGCGGAGCAAGCTGCCGCACGTCAGGTCGTGCGCCAGTAGGCGGCCACCAGCAGCACGCGGTCCTGCAACGGCAGGCTCCAGGGCCTGCCCGGCGTCACCGCATCAACGCCCTCACGGCGCAGTGCGGTCACCAGCTTGCGGAACAACTGCGGGCTCAACCCGGTGAACGGGGCTGTCCAGGAAGGATTCGACGCCGCAATCACACCAGTCACATGATGATCGTCGCACTTCAAATGATCCTCATCGACATGACCGTAGAGTGATGCGCCATGCGAAGCCTGGCCGGTCTGCCGAAGGCCCATCTCCATCTGCATCTCGAGGGCGCGATGCGCCCTGCCACCCTCGCGGAACTCGCCGACGAGCATGGCGACCAACCACCGGACCTGCGCGGCGACTTCGCGTCGTTCGAGGACTTCATGCCCTTGTACCGTGTCGCCGCGCGGCTGGTCCGCGAGGGCCCGCGGGAGAACCTGCTGCGGTTGGTGCGGGAGGTGGTCGAGGACGCCGCCGCGGACGGAGCGGTATGGATCGAGCCACACGTGAACCCGCTGACCTACGAGGCCGATCCGCATGCCGCGCTCGACGTGCTGGACGCGGTGATCGACGAAGGCCGCCGAACGGCTGCCCGGTTGGGCATCGGCTTCGGCGTCGTGGTGTTCGCCCGGCGTAACGCCGATCCTTCCGAGGCCATCGAGACCGCCCGGCTCGCGGCCCGCCGGGCAGACGACGGGGTGGTAGCATTCGGCCTTGCCGGGGACGAAGCCCGGTATTCTCCGGAGCCGTTCGCCGGGGCCTTTGCCATCGCCCGTGACGTCGGGCTGATCTCCGCCCCGCACGCAGGCGAACTCGCCGGCCCGGCCAGCGTTCGCGCCGCCCTCGACGTCCTCGGCGCGCGGCGCATCGCCCACGGCGTACGAGCGGTGGAGGACCCGGCACTCCTCACCCGCCTGGCTGCGGAAGGCGTAGTCCTCGACGTCTGCCCCACCTCGAACGTCGCCCTCGGCGTCGTGAAGTCCCTGTCCGCCCACCCCCTCCCGCTGCTGCTGCACGCCGGCGTCCGCTGCACCCTCAACGCCGACGATCCCCTCCTGTTTGGCCCCGGCTTGCTGGAGGAGTACGAAACGGCCCGCTCAGCCTTCGCTCTCAGCGACCACCAACTCGCCGCAATAGCCCGCACTTCGATCGAGTCCTCCGGCGCCCCACCCACCATCGTGGACGAAGCCATCACACGCATCCGCGCCTGGCTGGGCACCTCTGACCATGCCAGGACACCTGCAGGCCAAGAGGCACCGCGACTGCACCCCTGAGCAGCCATCGGGAACAAGCAGCTGGACATTGCGGGACAACCTTCAGCAGAGCCGCCTCCATCTGGTGCTGTTCGCGGCGTACTTGGTGTTGGCGGTCACCCCCTGGCGGCACCGGCTCCCGCCCCGGGGGACCTGCCGTGTAGCCCCGGGATCAGCACCGCCGCCACCGCCAGGTGCATCAGAGCGAGGGAGACCCGGGTGCCGCCGTCCATGCCGTCGCCGATGAACGGCAGGAAGGACACGGCCAGTACGGCGCCGGCCAGCCCGGTCCAGAGGGCGCGGGCGCGCCGCGCCACGAACCGCTCCAGGGCGGCAAGCAGTCCCCAGCCGGAGAGCGACGCGAGCAGTGCGACGACCGCCACGGCCACGGCGCCGATGTCGAGCGTCTGCTCGCCGTCGGCGATCCGCAGCCGGTGCCCCAGCAGTGGGTCCGCGACCAGCCACACCAGGACGGGGGTCAGGACGGCCAGGGCCGTAACCCCCAGGCGCCTTCTCCGCGCGCTCACTTGGCGCCTCCCGAGAACGCCCCGTGCAGGAAGACCTCCACCAGCTCCTGCGGGGTCAGGTCGGGCTCGTCCTCCGTACGCGGCTGGGTGAAGAGCAGCCCGAAGAAGAGGGCCGCGATCTGCTCCGGCGGCCGGCGCAGGGAGGCCTTGTCGGGCTCCAGCAGATCCACGAGGGCCGCGCGGATACGGGTCGTCGACTCGGTGCGGCCCGCGCCGCGCACCGTGCCGGGGTGCTTGCCGCCGCGATGCCCCAGCGAGCCGGCGATCGCGCCCATCCTGGACAGGTGCGCCTGCAGCGCCTCGGCCGCCTCCGCGAGCCGGTCGGGCAGCGGCTGAGACACGTCGATCGCGTCGAGCTCGCGGACCGCGTGCTCGGGGGAGAGCGCTTCGGCCATGCAGGCCTGCAGCAGCTCGTCCTTGTCGGCGAAGACCCGGAAGATCGTTCCCTCGCCGATGCCCGCGGCGCGGGCGATCTTCGCGGTCGTCACCGCGGCTCCGTACTCGGCGATCAGCGGGATCGCGGTCTGGATGATCATTTCGCGGCGCTGCTCCGGCGACATGGCGGGGGCGCGGCGGCGGGTGGTCTGGTTCTCCTTAGGTGCTGTCATGACCGCAAGAGTACGGAGTGAGGACTCACTCCGTCAATGAGTGAGTCCTCACTCCGCTCACTTTCACGTACTCGGCTGCTTATCGATGGCAGCCCGAGATCCACCACTACGGCTGGAGTAAAGAGGGGCGAAAGGTGGGCTCCCGCTCCTCCTGGACGCGCGGGTCGGTGTCCGGGTCGTAGGCGGTGCCCGGGGCCGTGGCGGCGAGCAGCTGGTCGATGCGTTCCCACTCCGCGAGCTCCGCCCGGCCGCGTTCGTCGCCGGCCAGAGGCTCGTGGCGGTAGTCCTGGCGCGCGTCGAAGCGGGCGTCCTTGAGGGTCGCCGTGACGGCAGCCGCGGTCACCCCTTCGCGTGGCGCCGGACCACACGCCGGCCGCGGCGGTCGTGGTCGACCGGCTTGCGGGGGCGCGGCCGCGCGGGGAACGGGACGGCTACGGGCGTACCGGCCGGGAAGCTGCGTCGAGGAGAACGGTGAAAGGGCGCGGTCGACGTCACGACGGTGAGGCTTGGATCAACGCCGGGATAGGGACCGGGTGTCGCCCCCCGCGGTGCGCCGAATCCCGCCGGGGTGCGACCGGCGGGCCGTAGGCGAGGGCGCCCGGGCCTGGCAGATCATGATCATCGACCCGGAGTGGGGGCGCAACGCAGTGCTGTGGTCCGTCCTCGGCCGGTCCCTCGCGTTCTGGCGCACGGATGCTCCAAGTCGGCGCGCGAATCGGCCAGTCGTCTCTCGGACTCTATCGATATCGCTCCAAAGAGTCGCCGGGTACGCTCCTTCAGTCCTTGGTCGAGCGGAGTTGCTGAGCGGCCCGGTTAAGAGGGCGTTTGATGTAGGCGAATTGCCGCTTAATTCCCAGTAGGTTCTTCGCCAGGTGGGTGTGGTCTCGTCCGTTATGCGCTTGGCGAGGTTGTCGATCGAGGCAATGTGAATCATGGCTTCGGAACTGGCGGGCAGGGTCTCGTAGTCGCGGGCGAGGCGGCGATGCATCATGGTCCATCCGATACTCCGCTCCACTACCCGGCGTCTTGTGACGAAACACTGCCCGGAACTCCGCCGCACCCACGATGTGGTCCGCCAGTTCGCCGGAATGCGACCAGCCCGCTTCCAGCGGACTGGCGCCCCTCGCCGGCATCGCCACAGCCCTGCGGGAAGGCCGGCAGGCGGTCACCCAGGGGATCGCCACCCCCTACAACTCAGGTGTCGACGAAGGCCGCATCACCGACGTCAAGCTCCGAAACGCATCATGGCGGGACGCGCCGGGGTTCCCCTCCTCCGCCACCGCGTCGTGCTGATCGCCCACCTACGCCGCCGTTACGCGGCTCCGGCGACCACCGCACCCAGATGATCTCCGCCTTCGAAATTCTTGCTAAAGCAAAAGAAGTCCGTACGCCGACAGGTGTGGCGTAAAAGAGCTTCCTGGCCGTGACGAATGTAGTGCACAGTGAGCCGCGGTAAGCCGGGGGACAGCCGTGTTGCGGGGGATGCAATGCTGCGCGTGCATATCACGAATGAGGATCTCAGCCGGGTCAGGTTCGCGAGCGGACCGGACCCCCTATGGGAAACCGTGATGAGCATCAGGCTGCTCCGCGGCACTTGGGGCGGTGCTGTCTTCGACCCGTGGCGGGCGCAGGTCCGCGACCGGCTCTGTCGACTTCCGCAGCGGTATGTGCGACTGCTGCGCCATCTGGTGTCTCCGGCGGGCGACCTCCCTGGTTTCCTGACTCCGCAGCGAGCGGGGCAGGGGCTGGAGGCGGGGATCGAGGCGGTGCTCGGCACCCCGCGTGTCCGGCTGCGGCGGGAGCTGTCAGCGCTGCCGGGGGCGCCGTCGTGGCTGCGGCCGTTGGCGGAGGGCGAGCCGGCAGCGCTGGCGCGGCTCGGCGCGGCACTTCGTGCGTACCACCACGTGGCGATCGCCCCCTTCTGGCCGCGGGTGCGGTCACTCGTCGACGCGGAACGCGCCGCCCGGGCCCGCACCGTGCTCGACCACGGGACCGAAGGGCTGCTGGCGGCGATGCGGCCGACGATGCTGTGGCAGGCACCGGTGCTTGAGGTGGGCCACCCGGTGGAGCGCGAGATCCGGCTGGCCGGGCGGGGGCTGGTGCTGGCGCCCTCCGCGTTCTGCTGGCGCTGGCCCGTGACCGTCGTCCACCCGGGGCTGCCGCCGGTGCTGATGTATCCGGTCGAGCGGGGACCGGAGTGGTGGACCGGCCCCGACCACGCCCCCGGGGGCCGGGCGCTGGCGAATCTGCTGGGACCGACGAGGGCCGCGTGCCTCACGGCCATCGGAAACAGCTGCACCACAGGTGAACTGGCCCGCCGCACGGGAGTCACCGCGCCCACGGCGAGTCTTCACGCCACGACGCTGCGGGCGGCGGGCCTGACCACCTCGACGCGTCGGGGCAACACCGTGGTGCACACCCCGACCCCGCTGGGATCGGCGCTGCTCAGGGCGGCTGGCCCCTGATGCCTAGGCCACGTCGCAGGTGCGCAGCGCGGTCCAGGTCTGGGGGCCGACGACACCGTCATAGGGGATGCCGTGGTCGTTCTGGAAGGCGCGGAGGGCGGCCGCTGTCGCCCTGTCGAAGACGCCGTTGATGGGACCCGTGTAGTAGGCGCACTGGGTCAGCAGGCACTGCAGTTCCCGGACCGTGTTGCCGGTGCTGCCGGGGCTTACGGAGGGTGGCGTGGGACGGTTGTCGTAGCCGCAGTACCAGGCGGCCGGCCGGACGTCGGCGGGCGCGGCGTTGGGGGCGGCGGTGAGGGCGGCGGCCGGCGTGCCGAGACCGGCGGTCAGGGCGGCGGCTGCCGCGGCCGCCGCAATCGAGCGTAGGGATGGCATGAGCGATTCCTTCCTCGGTGGTGCGGAACGGAGGAAGCCGCCCCGGGGGACCGGGGCGGCTCGCCGCGCGGCGATCAGCAGTTGCGCAGGCAGTTCCAGGTCTGCGGGCCGACGATGCCGTCGTACGAGAGCCCGTAGTCGGCCTGCAGGGCGTAGACGGCGGACCGGGTGGCGGGACCGAATTGGCCGTCGATCCCGGACGAGCCGACGGAGTAGCCGAGCGAAATGAGCAAACACTGGGCCTCGCGGACCGTGTTGCCGGAGCTGCCGTAGCGGATGGTGGGCGGTGTCACACGGTTGTCGTAGCCGCAGTAATAGGCGGACGCATTGACAGGGCCGGAGGCGGCCACGTCGCGGGTCGGCGCGGCGGAGGCCGGGCTGGCCGCCAGCACGGTGCCGCCGGCTATGACGATCGCGGTCAAGGCGGTCGACACGGCGGCATTGCGGATGCGCTTCATGGATTCTCCTCATCAGCGGGCTTCGGAGGAGCGGTGTGCCCCCCACCCTCACTTCCGCACAGCATGGTCTGACAGGCGCATGCCCAGCCAGGTCCTTGCCTTCTGACCTAAAAACGCAGGTCGGCGCGGTGCGGATGTCCGTTTGCTGCACAACCGGAAGCTGACCCGGCAGTCAATGGAGAAGCCCCCGGCGACCGCTGGTGCAGAGCGGGCCGCCGGGGGCTTCGTGGTAGTCGCCCGGAGCCGACGGGGGTGCGGCGCCGGGCGACGATCAGGGGGAGACGCTGGTGGTCGCCTCCATGGCGGGCGCGGTGTCCTGGAGCCGGTCCAGCCGTTTGTACAGCGCCCGCAGTATGCGGACCGTGCTCTGCTGCCCCGCTACCGCTGCCCCTCCGCTCATCACCCAACTCAAACAGCGAGGCTAGCTTGATCTCTACGTCTGTCGACGCGAGAGCTACCTGCCAGTTACCTTGCGGCTGGTAGCTGAGCTGGAGCTCGGGGACGTCGCTGATCTTCAGCTGTAGGGGTGGGCGAGTGCTTCGCTGCTCGGGCATGGCGGATCCCCAGCGCGGTGGCCGGGTTCTCCCAGGTCTTTCGGGTCGTGGGCGGGCAGGGGGCTGCCGATCAGCCGGCGGGACGGGGCAGTGCGGCGAGGCGATGGAATGCCGTGGCGAGTTCGTGTCTCCAGGGCCAGGTCGCCGATATCCGTAAGCGCAGAGGCCGACCGCCGCGGGTGAGGCGTGCGGCGACGTGCAGCAGCCGGTAGAGCGGAGCTTCTTCGGCTCGGCAGACGCGAGTTCACCGTCCAGCAGCAGGACGGGCATCCAGGCCAGCAGGTCGATCGCTGTGAGGCTGAGTTCGAGCCAGGCGGCCTTGACGTTGAAGTCGCGGGACGGGAAGCGGCCGAAGCCGGTGGTCTTGCCGCACCGGATGCGGTCTTCGACGCGTGCATGGCCGCGGTGACGGACCTCCAGGAACTGGGCGGAGCCACCGCCGGGGAAGGGATGTCGGTGAGGAACACCTGATGCCGCAGGACCTCGTCCTGGTCCAACAGGGACAACTGGGCTCCGGGGTGCGGCCGTTCCCGCCGCACGATGATGCGGGTGCCGGCTGGGTAGCCGTCCAGGTCGACCATGCAGATCAGTTCGGCGACCTGCGCCCCGGCACGCACTGTCCCGTCCTGGTCCAGGGCAGGATGCCAGAGATGGTCGGGCATGGCCCGGACAGCGCGTCGGACCGGCCCGGTGATGGCGTATCCGATCGGGAAGAAGGTACGGATTCTTCGTTTGCGCAGGTCGCGGACATGAGCGAGGAACGCTTTTGCCGATCCGGCGCCGTCGGTGCGGATGAGGAGTCGGTGCCGCGCCGGTGGGCGTCGGGGATCTGCGAGAGCGCCTGGTCGAGCACCGTAAGTGGTCGCTCGCGGTGTTGGCGCCGGCATTCCCGGGCCGCAGCCGGCCGGACAGTGCCTCGGCGAGGGCTACTACCTCGTTCCGGACGGCTAGGTCGCAGCGAAGCCGTACAAGCTGCTGCGCCAGGCCCTGGCCAGGTCTTCGAAGGTGGCCGTGGCGAAGTATGCGTGTCCGGCAGGGAGAGGCTGGGATTGTTGCGGGTGCGCGAGGACGCGGTCGTTTTGCACGCGATGCGGTGGCCGGACGAGATCCGCGCCCCGTCTGAGCTGCTGCCGCCGCCCGTGGAGCTGTCGGAGGACGAGATCGAGGGTGCGCTCGCCCTGATGGAGAGCATGAGCCGCGAGGATCTCGACGGGGCGGAGTTCCAGGACGCTACACCGATGCCATGGCGAAGATCATCGGAGCGAAGCGGGAGACCGTGAGCTGCCCGAGGCGCCGGAGCCCGGGGAGCCGGGCAAGGTTCTGGACCTCCTGGCCGCTCTGACAGAGCCCGTGCAGCAGGCCAAGGCCTCCCGCGGTGAGGGTGCGGAAGCCGAAGTGCGCGACCTGCCGGCGAAGAAGACCACGAAGAAGAAGACGGCAGCGAAGAAGCAGCCGGGCCAAGAAGACTCCGCGAAGAAGGCGGCGGCGAAGAAGACGTCGGGACGTCGACCGCGCAGCGTCTGACCGCGGTGGCCGTGTCGCCATCACCCAGGCCCGGGCCGTAGCCCAGGACGCCGCCGCGGGCTGACCTCGCACCAGACCCTTTCTCATGATCGGCTGAGCAATCGCTTGGCCAGTCCTCGGAGGAGAGACCATCATGTGGGGATGTCTGAGAAGCAATCCGCTGTAGCGCCGACTGTACTGCGGCTCCCTCGGTACACGAGGACTGAGCAGGACGAGATCCTCGGCGACGGCGCTGATCCCTTCGGAGTTGCCGCGACCGGTCTGACCTGGCGTCCCAAAGAAGAACACTTCGGTATCAGACACGGCGACCGGCTTGTAGCACACGCTGGCTTGCTACGGCTGCCCGTTGCGATCGGCGACGCCGAGACAGAGGTGGTGGGCGTCGGTGGAGTGGCCGTCGCACCCGACATGCAAGGCCGGGGATTGGCTCGGCTCGTGGTCACAGCGGCACTCGACCACGCTCGCACGATGGGTCCTCACCACGCGCTCCTGTTTTGCCGACCTCCCCTCGTGCCGCTTTACCAGCGCCTCGGATGGCATCCACTCGACAAGGAAGTACTCGTCGAACAACCTGGAAACCGCTTGGTGACCATGCCGCTGCGGACCATGGTGACGCCCCTGCGCGATAACGCCTACTGGCCCTCACCGCCAGTGCGTCTGCGCTCCCTCCCGATGTGACGGGCTACTGCCGCACCGGTGTCATTTCTCGCTGACATTTCTAGGTTCTGCGATCAACAGGTGCTGCCCGAACTCGGTTCTGGCACGGAGCGCGCCACGAACGCAGGAGGAGTTTATGTAGGAAGCTCTGAATGTGATGCTGCGCAGGAGATGAAGGGAATTGGCCCTTCGGAGCCGCCCTGCCGGGGGGCTTCAAACCGCCACATGCTGCGGAAGCGGCAACGCGACTGTGGTGAGCGATGTGGAAAAGGCGTCGTGCTAGGCGTCAGCCCAGGCCCGTAGCGCACGGAGCAGGCATGGGCAGCGAGCCGGGCCGCCACGGCACCGCGCCGCTGCAGCCGGTCCTGCAGGCGCTCGAACGCGAGCCGTCCGGACTTCCACACGATCAGCTCCCCGTTTATGCGAGCTACCACACTTGTCTCACCGACGGGTCCGTCGGCCGGATCTCGACTGCGGGTGGCCGCGGACGCAGTCGAGGGGTGCTGGTGTTCCTGTTCCTGGATGGTGGTCGGGTCCGGATGGAGATAAGTGGTCGGAGCGGAACGTAGGCTGCGGCGTGATCGCGGATGTGTGTGCGGCGAGAGGGCCTGTGGGGATGGTCGGGGACGGCTCAGGCAGGGTGTCCCGACCATTCCCACAGAGCTACCAGGGCACTTCCCCGTTTTCGTCCTGGAACGTTCCTGTCGGACCGTCCGCGTCGAGAGTTGCGAGACGCACGACGACCCTGGCACTTTCTTCCGGCGTCCTTCCGATTCCGAATGCCGCGGTCAGGTCGGTCGCGGTGGTGCCGGGCTCGACTGCGTTGAACTTGATGCCCGGCTGGGACTTGGCGTACTGGACTGTGAGCATGGTGGCTGCGGACTTGGACGCAGAGTAGAGCGCCAACGGCAAGTTGAACTCCGGCCGGTCTGGATTGGTCACTGCCCAGAAGGACCCGGCACTGCTGGAAACGGTGACCACGGTTGGGTTCGAGGACTTGCGCAGCAGGGGAAGCGCCGCCTCAGTGACGCGCACGATTCCCACCGCGTTGGTGTCAAAGGCCCGGAGTGCCGTGGGACCGTCGGTTACTCCGTTCCCCAAGATGCCCGCGTTGTTCACCAGGACGTCGAGCCGGCCCTCGGCCGAGTTGATCGTCGCCAGCGCGCTGGTCACCGATGCGTCCTCCGTCACGTCGAGCTGCACGAACCGTGCGCCGAGCGCCGCCGCGGCCTTCTCACCTCGCTCGACGTCACGAGCGCCGATGTAGACAACGTGGCCCAACGCCAGAAGCTGTCTGGCTGTCTCGAAGCCGATGCCCTTGTTGGCCCCGGTGATCAGTGTGGTGGTCATGCGTATCCTCATGAGTTATGTGGCCCGAGGGGGCCGTTGGTGATGTGCGGACTGTTCTTTGTGTTGCTGGCGCTGATTCCGGAGGTCAGCCGGTCAGCTGCCGGAGAAGTTCGCCGGCGTCGTGCAGGGCGGTCATGTGCACGAACCGCCCGTTGCGGACCTGGTAGATGGCGTACTCGACGATCTCGAACGAGGCGCCGGTGGGAGCCACACCGAGCCATTGCTTCACCGGGGTACCCGTGTTGAGCAGACGCGCAGCCAGACGGTCACCGTCGAAGAGCAGTTCCTTGAGTTCCCAGTGGAGGTCCGGAACCGCGTCCACGTCATGCATGCCTCTGAACCGCGATGAGGTCGTCCCGGGTGGCCGGCTCACCGTTCAGGGTGGTCCGGTCGTTGATGAACTCGTCCATACCATCGGACTCGTCGCCTAGATGGCCCTTCTGTGGGGCTCCTCCGGATCGGGGCCGCGACCGAATGCAGAGGAGACGCGACGCCCTCCACGGCCTCGCCGTGCCGGCCATCGCCGAGGAAGATGTCCACCGATCAGAGCCACTCCTGGCGAGGTCAGTGGCTCCGCCGCTCAGATCTGGTTCAGGCCGCCGTCGACGTACAGGCTCGAACCAGTGATGAAGCTGCTCTGTTCGCAGGCGAGGAAGGTCACGGCGGCGGCGATCTCTTCCGGGCGTCCGAGCCGGCCCATCGGCACACGCGCCGCCAGTTGCTGCTGGAACCGCTCCGGGTCGGGAGTGAGCCCCGACAGCGCAGGGGTATCGGTCGGGCCGGGCGTGACGGTGTTGACCCGGATGCCGCGCCCCTTGAGTTCGTTGGCCCAGGTCCGGGAGAACGACCGGGTGGCGGCCTTGGTCGCCGCGTACACGCCGAGCGCCTCATCGCCGACGTCCACGTTGGTCGAGCCGTTCAAGATGACCGAAGCGCCGTCGTTGAGCAGGGGCAGCGCCTTCTGCACGGTGAACAGCATGCCCCGGACGTTGATGCCGAAGAGGGTGTCGAAGTGCTCCTCGGTGACCTGCTCCAGCGGCACGAGCGAGGCGACGGAGGCGTTCGCGAAGAGTACGTCCAGGCCCTGTCCCCGGCTGCGGATCGTCTCGTAGAGAAGGTCCAGGTCGGCCAGGTTCGAGATGTCGCCGGTCACCGCGGTAGCCGCTGGACCGATCACTTCGACAGCCGCGTCGAGTTCGGTCTTGCGCCGGCCGGTGATGAACACGTGTGCGCCCTCGGCCGCCAGCCGGACGGCACTGGCCAGGCCGATTCCGGCGCTGCCCCCGGTGACGAGAGCGGTCTTTCCCTCAAGTAATCCCATGTGAGTAGCCCTTCGAGTTGTGCAGCGATCGTTGCGGAAGTCGAACAGTAGCACTTCCGCAGCGATCGCTGCGGAAGAGGTAGACTGCGGGAGTGGAGACCAAACAGAGCGGCCCCATCGGCCGACCGCGAGGATTCGACGCCGACGAAGCTCTCGAGCGCGCCATGCTGGTCTTCTGGGAGCACGGCTACGAAGGGGCCAGCCTGGCCGGCCTGACCGACGCGATGGGTATCTCCACCACCAGCATGTACGCAGCCTTCGGCAACAAGGAGGAGCTGTTCCGCAAGGCCCTGGAGCGCTACACGGAAGGCCCGAGCGCGTACCTGGCCCGGGCCCTGGAGGAGCCGACCGCCCTCGGCGTCGCCACCGCAATCCTGGCCGGCACCGTTCGAACCACCACCCGCCCGGCCCATCCGCATGGGTGTCTGGGCGTCCAGGGCGCCCTGACCACCAGCAACTCCGGGCAGGAAGTCCGTGACCTGCTCGTCGCCTGGCGCAACAACGGCTACTCCTGCATCCGGGAGCGGTTCCAGCGAGCCGTCGACGACGGCGACCTGCCCCCCGAGACCGATCCGGGGCTACTGGCCCGCTACCTCACCACCTTCGCCTACGGCATCGCCGTACAAGCCGCGAGCGGTGTCTGCCGCGATGAACTCCAGGAGATGGCCGACGCCTCCCTGCGTACCTGGCCACCCTCCTGACAACACCGCCCGGCATGCGTCTTTCGGCCGCCCTTGGAGGGCGACCGCCCTCGCACCGTCAACCGCCCGCCTCGGACGATCCGGTCCAGCTTCATCTCCCGTTCGGGAGCCAGGGACTCCTTCCAGGTCTTGGTGCGCTGGAACGTGACGCCGCGACGGGCGAGCAGGCGCCGTAACGCCTCGCGGCCGCCCGCTTCCCGCCGGCCGAGGCCAGCAGCACCGGACGGTCAATGGCCTGATGGATGAACAGGACAGCCGCGGGACGTACGGTGATGTGCCAGGGTGGGACCTGGACTGCTGGATGCCCCAGCGCGTCCGGGCCGGGAGCCTCGGACGTTCGAAAATCAGCGTGCGATCGCCCGTGTCCGCCAGGAGCTTCGCGTGCTTGTTCATCCGTCCTCGATTGGTCTGTCCAGCCGCACCTTGCGGTTCCTGACCGGACAACTGGCAGCCCGGCGGCAGGAGATCGGGACACGGTGGCGGCGGCTTTCCGCCGCACGTCAGGGCCTGCTCGCCCTGGCCACCTGAGGTGCGGTGACACTTACGCCCAGATTGCCGTCGGCTTCGGCATCGGGATCGCGACCGTCTACCGCTACTTACGTGAAGCCGTCGAGGTCCTGTCCACCCTGGGCCCGTCCCTGGCCGAGGCGATGAGGACGATCCGGGCCAAGGCGTTCGTCATCCTCGACGGCACCCTGCTGCCGATCGACCGCATTGCCGCCGACACCCCGTACTGTTGAGTCGGCACGGAGCGCGGTGCCGGTGTTGCCACCGGTCCGTTTCTCCGTGCCGCTCGCCGAACCCGGCGTGCGACTCTCACCGCACCGGGCTCTCCACGGTCTCTACCGTTCAAGCGTGGTTGGGGGTCCAGGGGTTG
>NZ_JBWLKM010000126.1:0-18851 GCF_059026085.1 Streptomyces sp. a15
TCCGCGCCGTTCCGAGGACGGACACCCCCCGGCGCGGCCCCGCCCCCCACACAACCGAAGGCGCTACGCCCGCCCCCACCCACCCCGCACAGGCCGCCGCAGGCACAACGCCCCGCCCCCCACATGCGCCACGCACACCACAGGTCCAAGCTGAAAGTACAAGCCTCCCGCCCCAGGAGGACGAGATGACCGCCACCCACGGCACCACGCCCCACCGCACCGCCCACCGCACAACCCACCCCACCCCCGACCTCTTCGCCCTCTCCGACATCAAGGGCCTGGTCCTACGCCCCGGCGAAGACGGCTACGCCGACGAGGTCACCGGCTTCAACCTGGCCGCCCTGCACACCCCCGACGTGGTCGTAGGAGCAACCAGCGCCGACGACATGGTCGCCGCCCTCCGCTGGGCCTCCGCCACCCGCACCCCCGTAGCCGTCCAGGCCACCGGCCACGGCGCCAACTACCCCATGGACAGCGGCCTCCTGATCACGACCACCCGCATGACGGACGTGGAAATAGACCCCACCACCCGCACCGCCACAGCATCAGCCGGCGCGAAATGGCGCCACGTCCTAGACGCCGCAGCCCCCCACGGCCTCGCCGCCCTCAGCGGCACCTCCACCGACGCGGGCGTCGTCGGCTACACCCTCGGCGGCGGCCTCCCCGTCCTCGGCCGGGCCTACGGTTACGCCGCCGACCTGGTCCGCTCCTTCCAGGTCGTCACCCCGGACGGCGCCCTCCACGAGGCGACCAAGGACACTGAACCCGAACTCTTCTGGGCCCTACGAGGCGGCAAGAGAAACGTAGGGATCGTCACGCAACTGACCTTCGACCTGCTGCCCTTCTCCCGCCTCCTCGGCGGCGGCATCTACGCCCCCGGCGAGCACACCGAGGCCCTCCTCCGAGCATGGGCGGACTGGACACACACCGTCCCGAACGAGATGTGCAGCGCGTTCAGCCTGCTGCGCCTCCCCCCGATCCCCCAGATCCCCGAACCCCTGCGCGGCGGCTTCTGGGCCAGGGTGGCGATCGCATGGACGGGCGACCCGGCAGAAGGCGAACGCCTCATCGCCCCCATCCGCGAGGCCGCCCCCGTGTCCGTCGACACGGTCGAGGAAATGGACTACGCGGAAGTCGACCGCATCTACATGGAGCCCCAGGACCCGCTCCCCGCCCGGGAATCCTGCGCCCTGCTCCACGACCTGACCCCGGACGCCATCCGCACGTTCCTGGACCAGGCGGGCCCGACCGCGAAGGACTACCCGATCCTCCTGGTGGAGATCCGCCACATGGGCGGAGCCCTGTCCAGCCCGGCGGCGACCGAGGACGCGATCTGCTCCCGCGACGCCGAGTACTTCCTGGAAACGGTGGCGGTCCTGACCGCCCCACCGGCCGCCGAGGCCATCGAACAGGCCACGGCAGCCCTCCAGACGGCCATGGCCCCGTACGGCACGGGCCGCACGATGGTCAACATCCACGGCACCCCGGGCGACGAAGAGGACCGAGCCCGAGCCTGGACCCCGGAGGTGTACGCCCATCTCCAACAGGCGAAGTCGACCTACGACCCCGAAAACCTGCTCCGCTACGGCCACACAGTGACCCCAGCCTGACCAGCACCGGCACCCACACCCCCACAGGCACCGGCACCGGCACCCACACCCCCACGCACCGGCACCGGCACCACGATCAGGTCGTCGTACGTCTCCGCCGAGCCCCCGGCCGCCGCTCACTCGGCCGCGTCACCGGATCCCCGGCCTCCAGCGCCGCGGCTCTCCGCCGCAGCCCGAAGTCGGCAAGAGCCTCGGCCAGCTTGTGCACGGATGGCTCGGGAGCCATCACATCCACCCGAAGCCCGTGCTCCTCGGCGGTCTTGGCCGTAGCAGGCCCAATACACGCGATGACGGTCACGTTGTGCGGCTTACCGGCGATACCCACCAGGTTCCGCACCGTGCTCGACGAGGTGAACAGCACGGCGTCGAACCCACCGCCCTTGATCGCCTCCCGCGTCTCGGCCGGCGGCGGCGACGCCCGCACGGTCCGGTAGGCGGTGACGTCGTCGACCTCCCACCCGAGCTCGATCAGCCCGGCGACCAGCGTCTCCGTGGCGATGTCGGCACGCGGCAGGAACACCCGGTCGATCGGGTCGAACACCGGGTCGTAGGGAGGCCAGTCCTCCAGCAACCCCGCGGCGGACTGCTCCCCCGAAGGCACCAGATCCGGCTTCACACCAAACGCGACCAGCGCCTTCGCGGTCTGCTCCCCCACCGCGGCGACCTTGATACCGGCGAAGGCGCGCGCATCGAGCCCGTACTCCTCGAACTTCTCCCGAACGGCCTTCACGGCATTCACGCTCGTGAAAGCAATCCACTCGTACCGCCCGGTCACCAGCCCCTTGACCGCCCGCTCCATCTGCTGCGGCGTCCGCGGCGGCTCGACGGCGATCGTCGGCACCTCGTGCGGCACGGCCCCGTAGGACCGCAGTTGGTCGGAGAGCGAAGCCGCCTGCTCCTTGGTCCGCGGCACGAGCACCTTCCAGCCGAACAGCGGCTTGGACTCGAACCACGAGAGCTGCTCGCGCTGAGCCGCGGCGGACCGCTCACCGACCACGGCTATCACCGGCCGCGGGCCCTCGGGGGACGGCAGCACCTTGGCCTGCTTCAGCGTCTGGGCGATGGTCCCCAGCGTCGCGGTCCAGGTCCGCTGCCGCGTGGTCGTACCGGCGACGGTGACCGTCAACGGCGTATCGGGCTTGCGCCCGGCGGACACCAGCTCACCGGCCGCCGCGGCCATGGAGTCGAGGGTCGTCGACACGACAACCGTCCCGTCCGAAGCCCCCACCTCCGTCCAGCACCGGTCGGAAGCGGTCCGCGCATCCACGAACCGAACGTCCGCACCCTCGGCGTCCCGCAACGGCACACCCGCATAAGCAGGCACGCCAACGGCGGCCGCGACCCCGGGAACGACCTCGAAAGGCACCCCCGCGGCGGCGCACGCCAGCATCTCCTCGGCGGCGTACGCGTCGAGTCCGGGATCCCCGGACACCGCACGCACGACCCGCCTGCCGCCCCGCGCGGCCTCCATGACAAGATGTGCGGCATCCCGCACGACGGGGACACCCACGGTCGTTGACGCACTGTCAACTACCGTTAGTTGAGGCGCGCCTGCGCCCGGAGTCGGACCCTGAGCCGGACCGGAGGACAGATCCGCGGACGGATCCGAATCCGTGTTCACGACGGCGACACCGGACCTGGCGTGCGCACGTACGACGTCGAGCACTTCGTGCTCGGCGACGAGGACGTCCGCATGTGCCAGCGCCTCGACGGCGCGAAGAGTCAGCAGTCCCGGATCCCCGGGTCCGGCACCAAGGAAGGTGACGTGCCCGTGTTCCGGACCGGCGGCGGGAAGAGTGGTGGGGCTCACTGTGCTTGCTCCCCCATCAGACCGGCCGCGCCCTGGGCAAGCATCTCGGCAGCGAGTTCGCGACCGAGCGTCATTGCCTGGTCGTCCGTCTCGGGCACGGGACCGGTGGTGGACAACTGCACCATCCGCGAGCCGTCGGTCGTGCCGACGACGCCGCGCAGGCGCATTTCCTTGACAATCTGCCCGTCGGCCAACAGGTCGGCCAGCGCGCCCACAGGGGCGCTGCAGCCGGCCTCCAGGGCGGCGAGCAGGGACCGTTCGGCGGTCACGGCGGCCCGCGTGAGCGGGTCGTCGAGCTCACCGAGCGCGGCGATCAGATCTGCATCCTGGGCGGTGTTCCCCGCCCTGCATTCGATCGCGAGTGCCCCCTGGCCGGGGGCGGGCAAAACCGTGTCGACCGACAGGAAGTCGGTCACTTCGTCACCGCGCCCGATGCGATTGAGCCCGGCCGCGGCCAGCACGACCGCATCGAGCTCACCATCGCGCACGAACCCGATCCGCGTATCCACGTTCCCGCGGATCGGAACCGTCTCGATGTCCAGCCCGTGGCTGCGCGCGTACGCGTTCAGCTGGGCCATCCGCCGCGGCGAACCCGTACCGATGCGCGCCCCGCGGGGCAGGTCGGTGAACTTCAGCGCGTCCCGGGCGACGATGACGTCCCGCGGGTCCTCGCGCAGCGGAATCGCGGCCAGCGCCAGCTGGTCGGGCTGCCCGGTGGGCAGGTCCTTCAGCGAATGAACCGCGAAGTCGACCTCCCCCTTCAGCAGCGCCTCGCGCAGCGCGGTCACGAAGACGCCCGTGCCGCCGATCTGCGCGAGCTGCTCGCGGGAGACATCGCCGTAGGTGGTGATCTCGACGAGCTCCACGGGCCGTCCGGTCACCTGGCTCACGGCGTCCGCGACCTGCCCGGACTGGGCCAGGGCGAGTTTGCTCCGCCTGGTCCCGAGCCTCAATGCCTTGCTACTCATGCCGGCCCTCGGTTCTTGCTGTTCTCAGGTTCGTCGTCGGCGCCATCGGCCCGGGAGACGGCGGCCACCGTCTCGGGGTCGAGGTCGAACAGGGTCCGCAGCGCGTCCGCGTACCCGGCGCCGCCGGGCTCGGCCGCGAGCTGCTTGACCCGTACGGTCGGCGCGTGCAGCAGCTTGTCGACGACGCGCTTCACGGTCTGGGTGATCTCGGCGCGGTGCTTGTCGTCGAGGCCGGGCAGCCGCCCGTCCAGCCGGGCGATCTCGTTCGCGACCACATCGGCGGCCATCGTCCGCAGCGCGACCACGGTGGGCGTGATGTGCGCGGCCCGAAGCGCCGCCCCGAAGGCGGCGACCTCGTCGGCGACGATACGGCGGACCTGGTCGACGTCGGCCGCCATCGGAGCGTCTGCCGAGGCGTCCGCCAGCGACTCGATGTCCACGAGCCGGACCCCGACCAGCCGGTGCACGGCCGCGTCGATGTCGCGGGGCATGGCGAGGTCGAGGAGGAAGAGGGTCGGCTCGGGCCGCGGGATCTCGGCGACGGGCTCGGGCTTGCGCCGCTCGGGCACCCGGCCGACGGCGGCCGCGGCGGCGGCGAGCGCCGCGATGGCGTCCGCCTCCTCGGCCGGGTCGAGCACGCCGAGCGCACCCGCCGGGGCGGCGTTCTGCTGACGTGTGACGCCGTTGTCCACCCAGGCCGCGTGCTGTTCCAGGTCGGCGGCGGCCATCCCGGCCACGGCGGCCTCGCCGAGCACGGAGAACCCGGCGGTCTGCGCGACCGGCAGGTCCAGCGGACAGCCGTCCTCGGCGCCCAGGCTGGTGGGCGGAAGTTCGCCGCGCGCGGCGGCCGCAACGGCCGTACGACCGGAGCCACCGTCGGACGGCGACGGCGTAACGCTCCCGCTGTCCGCCGCGGTCTCTCCCGTACGGCCCTCGACCGCCGACGCGACCGCCTCGGCCGTCAGGACCAGCCCCGTCGCCCCCGTGCAGGACACGACGAGATCGGCACGTGTCAGCTCGACCGGCAGCGATTCCATCGGTACCGCGCGGGCCAGCACGTCCGTGTCGTCGCCCTCCGCCAGGCGTTGTCCATAGTGCTCTTCGAGCAGGAGGGCGAGCCGCTCGGCGCGGTCGGGCGTGCGGTTGGCGACGACGATCTCGGCGACCCCGGCCCGCGCGAGCGTGGCCGCGGCCAGCGAGGACATCGAACCGGCGCCGATGACCAGGGCCTTCTTGCCCCGGGCCCACTGCTCGACGGCGTTCGAGGCGGACAGCTGCTCCAGGCCGAAGGTGACCAGGGACTGCCCGGCGCGGTCGATACCGGTCTCGGAGTGCGCGCGCTTGCCGACGCGCAGGGCCTGCTGGAACAGGTCGTTCAGCAGCCGCCCGGCGGAGTGCACGTCCTGTGCCTTGGCGAGGGAGTCCTTGATCTGGCCGAGGATCTGTCCCTCGCCGACGACCATGGAGTCGAGCCCGCAGGCCACCGAGAAGAGATGGTGGACGGCCCGGTCCTCGTAGTGCACGTACAGATAGGGAGTGAGCTCCTCCAGCCCCACCCCGCTGTGCTGGGCGAGCAGCGTGGACAGCTCGGCGACACCGGCGTGGAACTTGTCCACGTCGGCGTACAGCTCGATGCGGTTGCAGGTCGCGAGCACCGCGGCCTCGGTGGCGGGCTCGGCGGCGACGGTGTCCTGGAGCAGCTTGAGCTGCGCGTCCGCGTTCAGCGCGGCCCGCTCCAGCACGCTGACCGGGGCGCTGCGGTGGCTCAGCCCGACGACGAGGAGACTCATGCCGGCATCACGGCGGGGACGTCCCCGTCTGGACCCTTGTCGGCGGGCTGCTTGCGGGCGGCGGTGTGCGGGACCTCGCCGTCGGCCGCGGCGGCGGCCTCCTCGCCGGCCTTGCGCTGCTCGTGGAAGGCGAGGATCTGCAGCTCGATGGAGAGGTCGACCTTGCGCACGTCGACGCCGTCCGGGACGGACAGCACGGTCGGCGCGAAGTTCAGGATGGAGGTGACGCCGGCGGCCACGAGCCGGTCGCAGACCTGCTGGGCGGCGCCGGCGGGCGTGGCGATGACCCCGATCGACACGCCGTTGTCGTCGATGATCTTTTCGAGCTCGTCGGTGTGCTGGACGGGGATCCCGGCCACCGGCTTTCCGGCCATCGCCGGGTCGGCGTCTATGAGCGCCGCGACCCGGAATCCGCGCGAGGCGAACCCGCCGTAGTTGGCGAGGGCGGCGCCGAGGTTACCGATACCGACGATCACTACCGGCCAGTCCTGGGTCAGGCCCAGCTCACGGGAGATCTGGTAGACGAGATACTCGACGTCGTAGCCCACACCACGCGTTCCGTAGGAACCCAGGTAAGAGAAGTCCTTGCGCAGCTTCGCGGAGTTGACCCCCGCCGCGGCCGCGAGCTCCTCGGAGGAGACCGTGGGTACCGAGCGCTCCGACAGTGCGGTCAGCGCGCGGAGGTACAGCGGAAGGCGGGCGACGGTGGCCTCGGGAATCCCTCGGCTACGGGTCGCCGGTCGGTGAGTTCGGCCAGTTGCCACGGTGCTCCTGCGGGTAGAGCGGGGCTGCAGGCGGTCACACGTTCCCGGACCGCCCCGTCGAAAGCAGGCTATGTCTTTGTGAACGCGTGCACAAAGATGGTGTCCGATTTGCCCGGCCAACGTGACCGGGGTCACGCGCCCCGGCGCATGTGTGCGGAACCGGCGCATGCGCACCACCGTTCCTCTTCTCTTGGGGGCAAAACCGCACACTCTCCTCTACGATTCCCGCCCCCGAGACCAAGACGCCGTCGATCCTAAGCGACGTTCCGGACCAGTTGGACTACTCGGTCAGTGCTTTGCGAAGGCGATCCTCGTTCACGCGCCAGAAGGTGTGCTGCGCTCCGTCGACGAGCACGACGGGGATCTGTTCCCAGTACTGGTCGTGGAGTTGGGGATCCTGGGTGATGTCCTTCTGCTCCCAGGGAACCCCCAGATCGGCGCACACCTTCTCGACCACGGACTGTGCGTCATCACACAGATGACACCCGGCCTTGCGGACGAGAGTGACGAGCCGGTCCTGTGGGGCCCTCGGGGCGCTGCGCCGAAAGATGGGAGTCATGTCGGCCATTCTCCCGCGTTCTTTAACGGCACGGTCGCGGAGAGTTCACACCCTTCGAACCTCTCGGCTCCGGAACCTCCGAACAGACTGGCTATGCTCACGCCATGGCCGCTCTTGGATGGCTCACTCCCCGTAGGCGCTCCGCCACCGCGCGGAGCGTGTTGGCAGGCGAGGCCTCGGCTGAGGCAGCGCGCAAGTCCACGCAGGACCTCCCCAGCGAGGAGCCGGCGTTCCCCGTGCACGGCGACGCGCACGCCGCCGCCTTCTTCGACCTGGACAACACCGTGATGCAGGGTGCCGCCCTCTTCCACTTCGGACGGGGCCTGTACAAGCGGAAGTTCTTCGAGACCCGCGACCTCGCGAAGTTCGCCTGGCAGCAGGCGTGGTTCCGGCTCGCCGGCGTCGAGGACCCGGAACACATGCAGGAGGCCCGCGACTCTGCGCTGTCGATCGTCCAGGGCCACCGGGTCTCCGAGCTGATGTCGATCGGCGAGGAGATCTACGACGAGTACATGGCCGAGCGCATCTGGCCCGGCACCCGGGCCCTGGCCCAGGCGCACCTGGACGCGGGCCAGAAGGTGTGGCTGGTCACGGCGGCCCCGGTGGAGATCGCCCAGGTCATCGCCCGCCGCCTCGGCCTGACCGGCGCGCTGGGCACGGTCGCCGAGTCGGTCGACGGCGTCTACACGGGCAAGCTGGTCGGCGAACCCCTGCACGGCCCGGCGAAGGCGGAGGCGGTCCGTGCGCTGGCCGCGGCGGAGGGCCTGGACCTGACCCGCTGCGCCGCCTACAGCGACTCGCACAACGACATCCCGATGCTGTCGCTGGTCGGCCACCCCTATGCCATCAACCCGGACAGCAAGCTGCGCAAGCACGCCCGCCGGCTGGAGTGGCGGCTGCGCGACTACCGCACGGGCCGCAAGGCGGCGAAGGTCGGCATCCCGGCGGCGGCCGGCGTCGGCGCGGTGGCGGGCGGCACCGCGGCGGCGATCGCCCTGCACAAACGCCGCCGATAACGCCGGGCATCACAACAGGTCACGCCCGGAACAACCGGCCAATCCACGGGTCGTACCCCGTTACCCCGCTGGTCAGTCCCGTTGGCTGCACACGGCCACAACACGCCCCGGACCCAGACGGAACACGACGCTTTCCGATCAACAACCGATCACTGACCGGTACTTGATCGGCCGCCATTCGGTTACAGAAGCGACGTAATCGATGATTTGAGCAACTGCGTGTAGCAGTGCCTGCACTAAGCGTTATTCTCCTCAGACGCAATCCGGATCCCCTTCCGTCGCTACGACGGGTGAACGGTTCCGTACTGCACGTGATGGAAGCTCTGCCTCTGGGAGTCCCGTGTACCCACACGTCGGGGTTGACGCCTCGGGCCTGGCTACGCTGCGCGCAACGGTCCAAGACCTGTTGCGCGGCTTCGTCCCCACCGCGTACGCCGTCCCTGCCCTCGCCGTTGCCACCACCCCCGTCGGCCCGTGCTACGCGCTCGCCGACGGCAGCGCCGCCGTCGGAAGACGAGGGCGTTCGACCGGTGCCACAACAACCCGCCGCCCTGCGGCGGACAGCGACAGCGCCCGCATGATGGACCTTGTGGAGCGTGCCCAGGCCGGCGAGGCCGATGCCTTCGGCCGTCTCTACGACCAGTACAGCGACACCGTGTACCGGTACATCTACTACCGAGTGGGAGGCAAGGCGACCGCTGAGGATCTCACCAGCGAGACGTTCCTGCGCGCACTGCGCCGCATCGGCACGTTCACCTGGCAGGGCCGCGACTTCGGCGCGTGGCTCGTGACCATCGCCCGCAACCTCGTCGCGGACCACTTCAAGTCGAGCCGTTTCCGGCTCGAAGTCACCACCGGCGAGATGCTCGACGCCAACGAGGTCGAGCGCTCCCCCGAGGACTCCGTCCTGGAGTCCCTCTCGAACGCCGCCCTCCTCGATGCCGTAGGACGGCTCAACCCCCAGCAGCAGGAGTGTGTGACGCTCCGCTTCCTCCAGGGCCTCTCCGTCGCCGAGACCGCCCGCGTGATGGGCAAGAACGAGGGCGCGATCAAGACCCTCCAGTACCGCGCCGTGCGCACTCTCGCCCGGCTCCTCCCGGACGACGCACGCTGACAGAACACGCTCGGTAACTCTCAACTCGCAGTCGGTGAAAGTCCGTTGGCTTCGCTATCCGATCATCCGCCGTCCGTAACCCAAGTGCCGCGCCACTCGTTGTGCGGGATGCAGGCTCCCTGTGGTCACTCCCTGGCCGACTTCGATCACCCGATCGTGTGCTTCTGGTCAGGGCGTGCAACCCTCAGGACCCCCTGGGGAGTCGACCGTCTTGACGAGAGGAGGTGCCGCCAGTGATCGCGAACGTATCGGCGCACCGGCGGGCGAACGCCTTCGCCCAGGCCCTGGAGGACCAGTCCGGCCAGGGCACGGCGGCCGAGCAGTCCGACGGACCACCGCCGTCCCCGGCTGCTGCGGAACAGACCGGTCAGGGCCGCCTCATGGCCCTGGCGACCGGTCTCGGCGAGCTGCCCAAACCGCAGATGGACCCCGAGGTCAAGGTCGTCCAGCGGGCCCAGCTCGTGGCCGCGATGGAGGCCATGCTGCTGGAGGGCACGATCGGAGGCGAGGGCGACCCCGCGGTACCCGAGCAGCGCTCCCCCCGGGCACGGGGCACGCACCGGGCGAGCCCACTGGGCAAGCTCCGCCCGCGTTCGCGGCTCACCAAAGGCCTCGCCGCGGGCGGACTCAGCGTCGGCGTCGCCGCCGGCGCCTTCGGCGGAGTCGCCGCGGCCAGCTCGGACGCCCTGCCCGGCGACTCGCTGTACGGCCTCAAGCGCGGCATAGAGGATTTCAAGCTCTCCTACCTGCCCGACGGGGACGACGAGCGCGGTGTGGCCTACCTCGACCAGGCCTCCACCCGCCTCAGCGAGGCCCGCCGGCTCATGGAGCGCGACCGCGGCGGCCAACTCGACCACGAGTCGCTGGGCGAGATCCGCCGCGCCCTGTCCGGCATGCGGCACGACGCCTCCGAGGGCCACCGCCTGCTGACCGCGGCGTACGAACGCGACCCGGACTCCCTGGGCCCCATCCAGGCCCTGGACGCCTTCTCCCGCTCGCACCGCGACGTCTGGGGCGCCCTGCGCGACCGGCTGCCCGTCCAGCTCGGGGACGTCAGTCAGCAGGTCTCGTCGGTCTTCGACGCCATAGACGAAGAGGTCGCCCCGCTGCAGTCCCTCCTCCCGCAGCCTCCCGCCCAGGGCGGCAGCGGGACCGGTCAGCGGCAGGACTCCGGGCCGACGTCCTCCGACACCTCGACCGGTTCCGGCCGCTCCTCGGCACCCAGCAGCGGCAACAGCGGCTCGTCCGACGGCACGGGGAGCAACAGCCCCAGCAAGTCGGCCGGCTCCGGCACCGAGGACGACGGCCTGCTCGGCGGCAACACCGGCGGCCTCCTCGACCCGCCCAAGAACACCGGCGGCACCACTCCCCCGTCCACCACGACGCCGACCACCGAACCGGACGTCACCCTCCCACCCCTCCTCCCCGGCCTGCTGCCCGACCTGGGCATCGACGCGGAGGACGCGGAGCAGTAGTCCGCGGAGCAGTAGTCCTACGGCAACGGGGGCGCCCTTCTCAGGAGGGGCGCCCCCGTTGCCGTACGACAGGCTTCCGTCAGGTTTCTCAGACAGCTGCCGAGAGCCGCCGACAGCGCTCAGAAGAAGACCGAGCGGCGCTGCACCAGCAGCTTGGCCCCTCCTGTCTGCCGCCCTTGCACTGCTTCGCAGGCTGCGGGCAGCTGCGCCGGACTCCGTCCGGCGGCTTCAACCGACCGGGATCGCCGCCCCAAGGGCTGCCCCGCCGTCGACAGACACATCCGTGAGTCGGCTCAGAAGAAGACCGAGCGGCGCTGCACCAGCAGCTTGTAGAGCGTGTGCTGGATCTGTTCGCGGACCTGGTCGGTCAGGTTGAACATCAGCATCGGGTCCTCGGCGGCCTCCGGCGGATAGCCGTCCGTCGGGATCGGCTCGCCGAACTGGATGGTCCACTTGGTCGGCAGCGGGATCGCACCCAGCGGGCCGAGCCACGGGAAGGTCGGCGTGAGGGGGAAGTACGGGAAGCCGAGGACGCGGGCCAGGGTCTTGGCGTTGCCGATCATCGGGTAGATCTCCTCGGCCCCCACGATCGAGCACGGGATGATCGGGGTGCCCTGGCGCAGCGCCGTCGAGACGAAGCCGCCGCGGCCGAAGCGCTGGAGCTTGTAGCGCTCGCTGAAGGGCTTGCCGACGCCCTTGAAGCCCTCCGGCATCACCCCGACGACCTCGCCCTGCGCCAGCAGCCGTTCGGCGTCCTCCGCGCAGGCCAGGGTGTGGCCGAGCTTGCGGGCCAGTTCGTTGACCACCGGCAGCATGAAGACCAGGTCCGCCGCCAGGAGCCGTAGATGGCGGTTGGCGGGGTGGTGGTCGTGGACGGCGACCTGCATCATCAGGCCGTCCATCGGCAGCGTCCCGGAGTGGTTCGCGACGATCAGCGCCCCGCCCTCGGCCGGGATGTTCTCGACGCCCTTCACCTCGACCCGGAAGTACTTCTCGTACATCGGGCGCAGCAGGGACATCAGGACCTGGTCGGTCAACTCCGCGTCGTAGCCGAAGTCGTCGACCTCGTAATCACCCGTGAGCCGGCGCCGCAGGAACGCGAGTCCGCCCGCGATACGCCGCTCCAGGCCGCCGTACGCGCCCTCGTCCTGCTGCTGCGGGGGCGGCTGTTCCTCACGGGTCACGGGAACATCATCCTGCGCGGGCGCCCTGCTGGGCAGGGGCTGGACCTCACGGACCACCGTGGGCTCGCCCTTGCGTCGGCTCCCCGCGCTCCGGCGCCGCGGCGGCCGCTGCACGGCGCTCCCGCGGGACCGGTCGTCGTCGAACGGAATGACCTTGGCGTCCGCCATCGTTGATGCGCTCCTCAGTTGGCGCTCTGCGTCGGGGGGTGGCCGCTGCCCGCCAGGGGCAGCGCGGCGATCCGGTCGACGGCCCCCGCAAGGGCCTCGGGCGGCAGCAGTCCCGGTCCGCGACTGCGCGCGAACTCCGCGAACGTCTGAGCCGTCGTGTACTTCGGCTTGAACCCGAGCGTCTCACGCATCTGGTCCGTCGCCACGACCCGGCCGTGGGTCAGCAGCCGGATCTGTTCGGGCGAGAAGTCCGTCATACCCAGCGTACGCACCAGCGATCCGGCCCAGGTGACCGCGGGGAGCAGCAACGGCACCGTGGGCCGGCCCAGCCGCCGCGAGCACTGCGACAGCAACAGCACCCCGTCCCCGGCGATGTTGAAGGTGCCGCTGTTGAGCGTGCCCCGCTCCGGTTCGTGCGAGGCGATCCGCAGCACCTCGATCACGTCGTCCTCGTGCACGAACTGGAGCCGGGGGTCGTAGCCCAGCACGGTCGGCAGGATCGGCAGCGCGAAATACGCGGCGAGCGGGGTGTCCGCGGTCGGGCCGAGGATGTTGGCGAACCGCAGCACGCACACGGCGACGTCCGGCCGGCGCCGGGCGAACCCGCGCACATACCCCTCGACCTCCACCGTGTCCTTCGCGAAACCGCCGCTGGGCAGCGACTTCGGCGGAGTGGTCTCGGTGAAGACGGCGGGATCGCGCGGCGCGGATCCGTACACGTTCGTACTGGACTTCACCACGAGCCGCTTCACGGTCGGCGACTTCTGGCACGCCCCCAGCAGCTGCATGGTGCCGATGACGTTGGTCTCCTTGACGGAGGTCCGGCTGCCGCTGCCGAGCGCGGTCGCGGTGACGTCCAGATGGACGACCGTGTCGGCGGCCGTCTCGGCGAGGACCCGCGCTATGCCGGGCTGCCGGATGTCGGCCTGGATGAAGTCGGCGCCGCCCAGATGGTGCTCGGGCGGAACCGCGTCCACGGCGACGACCCGCTCCACCTGTGGGTCACGCTGGATCCGTCGTACGAACCGGCCCCCCAGTTGACGGGCCACCCCGGTCACGAGCACGACCTTGCCCAAGATCAGCGCCTTCCTTCCAGCCCAACCAGCACTCTTAGCCTGCCGTGTTCCGCGTGTGAGGCCCAACTTAGCGGTTCGGTGTTGCGCTGTGATGACCGCCCAATGCGTGAAGTGACGACATCCGGCCCCGGACACGCGTGTGGCCCCCCACCATCATGGGCGGGGGGCCACAGAACACACGCTCTCGCGGTGTCGCTTACTTCTTGTTGCGACGCTGAACGCGCGTGCGCTTGAGCAGCTTGCGGTGCTTCTTCTTGGCCATCCGCTTGCGCCGCTTCTTGATAACAGAGCCCACGACTACCCTCGCTCACTTCTCATCACTCGGTGCTGGGCGCCATGGGCCCATACGACCTACAAGGGGCTAGCCTACCCGCCCGAGCGCTGAGGTCGTAATCGAGGTGTCCGGGGTGATCCAGTAGTGCCCTGAGGATCCCCCCGGACAGTCGTCGTCAGGCGGTTTCCACCCCCACATAGCTCTCGCGAAGGTACTCGTGAACCGCATTCTCCGGGACGCGGAAGGACCGCCCCACCCGGATCGCGGGCAGATGACCGCTGTGCACCAATCGGTACACGGTCATCTTCGACACTCGCATCACCGAGGCGACTTCCGCCACGGTAAGGAACTGAACCTCGCTCAGAGGCCTCTGCTCAGCAGCCATGACACACCTGAACCTTCCGCACTCGACGGCCACCGGCTTCCCCTTCCGGTGACTCTTCGTCGCTGCGTGCTCACTCCCCAATGTAGGGGCGGGTGATGCAAGTGGGGAAGAGGTGCACCCATCGGCGGCCTACTGTGACAGACACGCTCGATTGAGTACGTAGCGGGTCAGCGGCAGGTAGTAATCAGACCGCACAGCGTCATCAAGTGGAACGACGACGGACACGACCCCCTCCGCCTCCCCCACAAAGAGCGCGGGGTCATCCGTATCCGCCAGCCCAATGGCCTCAAACCCCAGCTGACCTGCTCCGCAGACCCACCCGTGGTCTCCGATGACGAGCTCGGGAAGAGGCCCGTCGGCCTCCGCGGCCGCGGCCAGCGCGACCCGAACCGGGAGCGGCGAATGCGTGTGCGCGCCGGTCGCACGACCGGAGCTCGGCGCGGCGGGTTCCCGCACCAGCGCGACTCCTCGTACGTAGTCAAGGTTGTACGTGCGTAGACCGAACCGGGTCGTTATGTCGACAGAGTGACCCTGCGCCGGGCTGAGGACGGTACATCCCGCCGCCGACAGCGCGTCCGCCAAGGCGGCGTAGAAGCCGAGCAGTCGATGGGGGTGTCCGGTGCCGAGGAGGACGGTCGCGCCACGCTGCGCGGCTGCCTCGAGCCGCTCGGCGAACGCATCCAGAGCAACCAGGGTCCGCTCAGGATCAATCACATCATGGCCCTCAACGTGACGAGGATCGGCCGAAACCCCGCACTTGTCCGCCATCAACTCGATCAGATCCAGCTGTCCCCACGACCACTCAGGATCAATCCCGATCAGCACCCGAGGATCCCGAGCAGCGAACAACCGATAACTCCGCAGACTCTCCTCCCGCGAGGTCGCCACAGTCCCGGCCAATCGCGCGGCAAGCAGATGGGCACGCAGGGCGCCGACACTCAACACGGGTGCGATGCTGACGGACCCAACACCCCACCGCGACACGAACGAGCAAACACCCCACAGTTGGCGTAACACCTGCCTGCCGATACCGGCCACACCCCTCTCTCCGCGTCCGAGTCCGAGGAGGCCGCCCTTCAGACGGAAGCGGGTTTCGCGGCGCACCCCAGCGGGGTGCGGCGACGAAGCCCACAAGGCGCCAGGGGACGTAGTCCCCGCCAGAGATCCGGTGGACATAGCCCCCGCGAGGTCCAGGGGCGCAACCACACGCGAGGTGCAGGAGACCCAGTCCCGCAGGGGTCAGGGGGCGCAGCCCCGGCGGGGGCCAGGGGACGCAGCCCCCGGCGGGGTCGAAGGGGCGGAGCCCCCGGCGGGGTCGAAGGGGCGGAGCCCCCGGCGGGGGTCAGGGGACGCAGCCCCCGGCGGGGTCGAAGGGGCGGAGCCCCCGGCGGGGTCGAAGGGGACGCAGCCCCTGGGGATGGGACGGGTAGGGGCGGCGGGGGCGAAAACACCCCGCCGCCAACCCCCACCCCACCTCGCCCCTACGCCAACAACCCCCGCAACGGAAACACCGCCCGCCGAGCCGCCAACACCGCCTGGTCCAACCGATCCGCCGGGTCGTACCCCGCCTCCCAGTCGGCCCACCCCACAGGCCACCGCCCGTCAGTCATCCGCGCCGGCCCCAACTGCCGAGTCCGGGCGAACACTTCCTGCCGCCACCCCTCGGGAATCATGGCCGAGGGCTCCACGGCCCGCCCCGCCGCGATCCCCACCAGATGAGTCCACGACCGCGGCACCACATCCACCACCGCGTACCCGCCCCCACCCAGCGCGACCCACCGCCCGTCGGCATACTCGTGCGCCAGGTCATGACAGGCCACCTGCACGGCCCGCTGCGCATCAAGAGACACAGCCAGATGAGCCAGCGGATCCTCGAAATGCGTATCGGCCCCGTGCTGCGTCACCAACACCTGCGGCCGGAAGTCGGCGATCACCTCCGGGACCACCGCGTGGAACGCCCGCAACCACCCCGCATCCCCGGTCCCCGCCGGCAACGCGACATTCACCGCCGCCCCCTCCGCAGACTCCGCCCCCGTCTCCTCCGGCCACCCGGTCTGCGGAAACAACGTACGAGGATGTTCGTGCAGCGAGATCGTCAGAACCCGCGGATCCTCCCAGAACGCCGCCTGCACCCCGTCCCCGTGATGCACATCGACATCCACATAGGCGACCCGCTCGGCCCCAAGTTCCAGCAACCGCGCAATGGCCAGCGACGCGTCGTTGTAGATGCAGAACCCCGACGCACCCCCCGGCATCGCGTGATGCAACCCACCCGCGAAGTTCACCGCATGCAGCGCCTCCCCCCGCCACACGGCCTCCGCGGCCCCCACCGACTGCCCCGCGATCAGCGCGGACACCTCATGCATCCCGGCAAACGCCGGATCATCCATGGTCCCCAGCCCGTACGACCCGTCGGCCGCCCCGGGATCCACGGAGGCCGCCTTCACGGCCTCGACGTAGTCCTCCCGGTGAACCAGCCGCAGCGTCGACTCCCCCGCCGGCTTGGCCGAAACCACGTCCATCTCCCGGTCGAGCCCGAAGGCCTGGACAAGCCTCCAGGTCAGGGCAAGCCGAACCGGATCCATCGGGTGCTCCGGACCGAAGTCATAGCCCGTTACTGCCTCGTCCCACATCAGCTGTGCGCGGCCGCTCATGCCCGCCACCGTATCGGTCCGGTTGAGCGGCGAACGACCGGGCGTACACGAGCGTCACCAGCACCAACACCATCGGCACGAGCATGGCCCCGCGATAACTCCAGGCATCCCCCAAGGCCCCCACCAACGGCGACCCGACCAGAAACCCGACGTAGTTGAAGACATTGAGCCGGGCGACCGCCGCATCGGACGCCCCCGGGAACAACCGCCCCGCCGCCGCGAAGGTCTGCGGCACCAGCACACACAACCCGAGCCCCAGCAACGTGAACCCCAGCATCCCGACCCACGCCCCGGGCGCCACCGCCACCACACCGAACCCGACCGCCGCCACCAACGCCCCCACCCGCACGACAGCGACCGCCCCGAACCGCCGTACCCCAAGGTCCCCGATCGCCCGCCCGATCAGCGTGGTCACCATGTACACGTTGTACGGCACAGTCGCCAGCTGCTCACTGCTCCCCAGCACGTCCTGCAGATACTTCGCGCTCCAGTTGGAGACCGTCGAATCCCCGATGTACGCGAAACACATCACCAGACACAGCGGCAGCAGCAACGCGAAGGCGAGGGTCCCACCCTCGCCCTTCTCCTCCACGACATCGGCGTCCCCGCCCCCGTCGACATACCACCGACTCCCCACCAGAGCAGCCGGCAACAGCACCAGCACGACCGGCAGATACGACACCCACAACGCCAGATGCCAGTGCGCCCCCGCCCAGGCGAGCGAGGCCCCCAGAATCCCGCCCAGGCTGTACACGGCATGGAAACTGAGCATGATGCTGCGCTTGTACGCCCGCTGCAGACTCACCCCGAGCATGTTCATCGAGGCGTCCAGCGCACCGACGGCGAGCCCGAAGGCGGCGAGCGAGACACCCAGCTCGACCATGGACTCCCCCGCCCCCACCCCGAGCAGCGCCAGGAGCACCACAGGCTGGGACCACCGCAGCACCCGGCTGGGCGGTATTCGCTTCACCAACTGCTCGGTACTCACGCTCCCGACCCCGGCGAGGATCGGCACTGCCGCGAGAAACGCGGGCAGTAGCGCGTCGGAGACCCCGTAACGGTCCTGGATGGCCGGAATCCGCGTCACGAGCAGAGCAAAGGCGACACCCTGCGCGAAGAAGCTGAACGCCAGCGAGGCCCTGCCGCGCCGCAGCACATCAGTCATGGCGGCGAGCGTAGGGCCCCGGCGTACTCGTGGGTAGGTCCAGCCAAAGATGAGTTTGTTTCATCTTTGCTTCGCCCGGCGCTCGCACACCGAGCGTCAGACCAGCAGGTCAGCCAACTCCCCCATGTCAGAGAACAACTGGGTGGCCCCGGCCAGCCGCTCGGCAGGCGTCATGGCCGTGAACCCGTGCACATCCATCCCGGCCGCGACGGCGGCCTGCACCCCCAGCGGACTGTCCTCGATCACGACACACCGCTCGGCCGCGACCCCCATCCGCTCGGCCGCGTACAGGAACAGATCCGGCGCCGGCTTCCCCCGCCCCACATCCTGCGAACTGAAGATCCGCCCCTCGTCGAACCACCGGTCCAGCCCGGTCTTCCGATGCCCGACCCGAATCCGCTCATGGCTCCCGGAAGAGGCGACACAGTACGGCACCCCGTCCGCAGCCAGCTTCTCCAGCACCCCCACGGCCCCGGCCACCGGCTCCAACTCCCGCTCGAAGGCCGCGAACACCCGCCCATGAAAGACGTCGTCGAAGCGCTCCGGCAACCGCTGCCCCGTCCGTTCCCACACGAGGTCGTGGATCCGGTGCATCGCGGACCCCATGTAGTCACGGATGGAGTCCTCGTACGACGTCGGATGCCCGAGCTCGGTCAGATAGCCGGCCAGGAGCCGGTTGGAGATGGGCTCACTGTCGACGAGCACACCGTCGTTGTCGAAGATGACAAGGTCATAGCGCATGCCCCGACCCTAAACGACCCTAAACGCAGAAAACCCCCGTGCCGAAAGGCACGGGGGTTTCCTCAACAATTGTTCGGCGGCGTCCTACTCTCCCACAG
>NZ_JBWLKM010000127.1:0-18792 GCF_059026085.1 Streptomyces sp. a15
GACGGGGCCTTTCGTCCGGCACGCCGAGAGCACGCACCGGACACCGCGGGCACCGCACAGGACTTTCGAAACACCCCTTAGTACTTGAAAACGACAGACAGCGGCGGGCGGGCACCGAACGGGCCCGCCCGCCGCCGTGTTCGGGCACCCGCGCTGCCCGATCCCACGCGCCGGGAGGCAGCCGTGCAGGTCCGGGACGGGCAGGACCCGCGGTAAACGGGCACACCCGGGCAGTATCGAGCCCGCAACAGACCTGGTCAGTGCCGCGCAGCCGCTGTAGAACTTCCCCCATGGGCCTCACCGGGCCCGAACGGGCAACGCGGCAGCACGGAGGCAGGTGTCGGCCATGCACATCAGGACGGCAGAAGAGCGTCAGCGGGAGATCGTCCGGGCCGCGCGCGCCACCGGCCAGGTCGACGTCACCGCGCTCGCCGCCGAACTGGGCGTGGCCAAGGAGACCGTACGACGGGATCTGCGCGCCCTGGAGGACCACGGTCTGGTCCGCCGTACCCACGGCGGCGCCTATCCCGTGGAGAGCGCCGGGTTTGAGACGACGCTCGCGTTCCGTGCCACCAGCCATGTTCCCGAGAAGCGCCGGATCGCGGCCGCCGCGGCCGAGCTGCTCGGGGATGCCGAGACGGTCTTCGTCGACGAGGGCTTCACCCCGCAGCTCATTGCCGAGGCACTGCCCAGGGACCGGCCGCTGACCGTGGTCACCGCGTCCCTTCCGGTCGCGGGCGCACTGTCCGAGGGGGAGGCCGACGGGATCTCCGTGCTGCTGCTGGGCGGGCGGGTCCGCTCCGGCACCCTCGCCACCGTCGACCACTGGACGACGAAGATGCTGGCCGGCTTCGTCGTCGACCTCGCCTACATCGGCGCCAACGGCATCTCCCGCGAACACGGTCTGACCACCCCCGACCCCGCGGTCAGCGAGGTCAAGGCACAGGCGATCCGGGCCGCGCGCCGCACGGTGTTCGCCGGCGTGCACACCAAGTTCGGCGCGGTCAGCTTCTGCCGGTTCGCCGAGATCGGCGTACTGGAGACGATCGTGACGAGCACCCAGCTCCCGACGGCCGAGGCCCACCGCTACTCGCTGCTCGGGCCACAGGTCATCCGCGTCTGACCACCGACGCACTCCCCTTGCAGGGCACTTCTGTACCCAGCGGCGCCCCTTATCTCCCCATACGTCCAGGAGCGATCCATGCGAACCCAGAGCCGACGACGGCCGCCGCGAGCCACGCTCGCCATGGCCGCCGCAGGGACGCTGCTCGCCCCGCTGCTCTCCGGCTGCTGGGCCGGAGCGGGCGGGTCCGGTTCCGGCGGCAATTCCATCAACGTCCTTATGGTCAACAACCCCCAGATGACCGAGCTTCAGAAGCTCACCGCCGTCCACTTCACCAAAGAGACCGGCATCAAGGTCAACTTCACGGTCCTGCCCGAGAACGACGTCCGCGACAAGATCAGCCAGGACTTCGCCAACCAGGCGGGCCAGTACGACGTGGCGACCCTCTCCAACTACGAGATCCCGATCTACGCCCGCAACGGCTGGCTGCACGAGATGAACTCCTACGTCGCCAAGGACCCGGCGTACGACGAGCAGGACGTCCTCAAGCCGATGCGCCAGTCCCTTAGCGGCGACGACGGAAAGCTCTACGGCCAGCCCTTCTACGGCGAGTCGTCCTTCCTGATGTACCGCAAGGACATCTTCGAGAAGGAGGGCCTGACGATGCCCGCGCACCCCACCTGGACCCAGGTGGCGGACCTCGCCGCGAAGGTCGACGGCGCCGAGCCGGGCATGAACGGCATCTGTCTGCGCGGCCTGCCCGGCTGGGGCGAGGTGATGGCACCCCTGACGACCGTGGTGAACACCTTCGGCGGCACCTGGTTCGACAAGGACTGGAAGGCGCGGCTCGACGCCCCCGAGTTCGAGAAGGCGGTGAAGTTCTATGTCGACCTGGTCCGCGAGCACGGCGAGTCCGGCGCCGCGCAGTCCGGCTTCGCCGAGTGCCTGAACAACATGACCCAGGGCAAGGTCGCCATGTGGTACGACGCCACCTCCGCGGCCGGTTCCCTGGAGGCGTCCAACTCCCCGGTCAAGGGCAAGCTGGGCTACGCCCCCGCGCCCGTCGAGAAGACGAAGTCCGCCGGCTGGCTCTACACCTGGGCCTGGGGCATCCAGGACGCGTCCCGCAACCCCGACAAGGCGTGGAAGTTCGTCTCCTGGGCGTCGAGCAAGGAGTACGAGCAGCTGGTCGGCGACGAGATCGGCTGGTCCAACGTGCCCGCCGGCAAGCGCGCGTCGACGTACACGAACCCGGCCTACGTCAAGGAGGCCGCCGCCTTCCAGGAGATGACCAAGGAGGCCATCGAGGGCGCCCGGCCGGGCGACCCCGGCGTGCAGCCGCGCCCCGCGCCCGGCATCCAGTTCGTCGGCATCCCCGAGTTCACCGACCTCGGCACCAAGGTCTCCCAGGAGATCAGCGCGGCCATCGCCGGACGCCAGTCCGTCGAGTCGGCCCTGAAGAAGTCCCAGCAGCTCGCCGAGCGGATCTCCGAGGAGTACGAGGGACGATGACCGCGACGACCACGGCTCCCGTAGCCGCCACTCCCGTACCCACCGTGCGGCAGCCCTCCGACCGCCTGCGCGCCTGGGCGACCCGGGGTCCGTTGCTCCCGGCCCTGATCTTCATGATCGCCGTGACCCAGCTCCCGTTCGTGGCCACGGTGGTGATCTCCTTCTTCGACTGGAACTCCCTGTATCCCGACGCCCGGGAGTTCACCGGCTTCGACAACTACCAGCAGGTGCTGAGCGACGCCGACCTGCGCCAGTCGGTGTGGACCACGGTCCTGCTGACGGTCGCGGTGGTGCTGGCCAGCCTGATCCTGGGCCTCGCCCTGGCCCTGCTCCTGGACCGGAAGTTCCGGGGCCGGGGCCTGGTCCGCACCCTGCTGATCGCCCCCTTCCTGGTGGTGCCCGTGGCGGCGGCCCTGCTCTGGAAGCATGTGCTCTACAACCCCGAATACGGCCTGTTCAATGGGTTGTTGCACTATGTGGGCGGCCCACAGCCCGACTGGATCTCCAACACGCCGCTGCTCGCGGTCGAGGCCTCCCTGGTCTGGCAGTGGACGCCGTTCATGATGCTGATCCTGCTGGCGGGCCTGCAGAGCCGCGACCAGCAGCAGATGGAAGCCGCGCGGGTGGACGGCGCGAGCGACTGGCAGATCTTCCGCTATCTGACGCTCCCGCACCTGCGCCGCTACCTCGAACTGGGCGCGCTGCTCGGCTCGATCTACATCGTCCAGAACTTCGACGCGGTCTTCACGATCACGTCCGGCGGCCTGGGCACGGCGAACCTCCCCTACACCGTCTACCAGAGCTTCTACCAGGCCCATGAGAACGGCCTCGCCTCGGCCGCCGGCGTCCTGGTGGTCATCGGCTCGATCATCATCGCGACCTTCGCGCTGCGCGTGGTGTCGTCGCTGTTCCGCGAGGAGGTGGGGCGCGCATGAGTGCCACGAACACGACCACGACCACGACCACGACCACGACCGTACGCGTCCGTCGCAAGGGTGCCGGCCTCGGCCTGGTGGCCTGGCTGGCGGGGATCGTCTTCTTCCTTCCCATCGCCTGGATGGCCCTGACCTCCTTCCACTCGGAGCAGGACGCGGCCACCAACCCGCCGTCCTTCACCGCCGCCCTGACCCTGGACGGCTACCGCGAGTTCTTCGGCACGGGCGGCGGCGCGAGCCCCTGGCCTGCGCTGATCAACTCGACCGTGGCGTCGGTGGCGTCCACGCTCTTCGTCCTGCTGCTGGCCCTGCCGGCCGCGTACGCGCTGTCGATCCGCCCGGTGAAGAAGTGGACGGACGTCCTGTTCTTCTTCCTGTCGACCAAGATGCTGCCGGCGGTGGCGGGCCTGCTGCCGATCTACCTGTTCGCCAAGAACACCGGGATGCTCGACAACATCTGGCTCCTGGTCATCCTCTACACCTCCATGAACCTGCCGATCGCGGTCTGGATGATGCAGTCCTTCCTGGCCGAGGTCCCGGTGGCGATCATCGAGGCGGCCCGGGTGGACGGGGCGCGGCTGCCCACGATCCTCGCGCGCGTGGTGGCCCCGATCGCCCTCCCCGGAATCGCGGCGACGGCCCTGATCTGCTTCATCTTCAGCTGGAACGAGCTGTTGTTCGCCCGGGTACTGACCGGCGTGGTCGCCGAGACCGCCCCCGTCTTCCTGACCGGCTTCATCACCAGCCAGGGCCTGTTCCTGGCGAAGGTGTGCGCCGCGTCGCTCGTGATCTCCCTGCCGGTGCTCGCCGCGGGGTTCGCCGCCCAGGACAAGCTGGTCCAGGGCCTGTCGTTGGGAGCCGTGAAATGAAGGCCGCCGTCATCGAGTCCGTGGGCCGTGCCGTCGTCACCGAGGTCCCGGACCCGACGCCCGGGCCGCGCGAGGTCGTCGTCGAGGTCGCCGCGTGCGGGCTCTGCGGGACCGATCTGCACATCCTCCAGGGCGAGTTCGCGCCCAAGCTGCCGATCGTGCCCGGACACGAGTTCGCGGGCGCGGTGGTCGGGGTCGGCACCCAGGTCACGGAGGTGTCGGTGGGCGACCGGGTCGCGGTGGACCCCTCGCTCTACTGCTACGAGTGCCGGTACTGCCGTACGGGCCACAACAACCTCTGCGAGCGGTGGGCCGCGATCGGCGTGACCACGGCGGGCGGTGCGGCGCAGTACGCGGTGGCGCCGGTGGCGAACTGCGTGAAGCTGCCCGAGCACGTCCGCACCGAGGACGCGGCGCTGGTGGAGCCGCTGTCGTGCGCGGTGCGCGGCTACGACGTCCTGCAGTCCCGCCTCGGCGCCCACGTCCTGATCTACGGCTCCGGCACGATGGGCCTGATGATGCTGGAACTGGCCAAGCGCACGGGCGCGGCCAGCGTGGACATGGTGGACGTGAACCCGGCGCGGCTGGAGACGGCACGGCTGCTCGGCGTCTTGGGGTCGGCGGCGAACGCGGACGAGCTGGAGCGGCCGCAGGGCTGGGACGTCGTGGTCGACGCCACGGGCAACGCGGCGGCGATCCAGGACGGTCTGGGGCGGGTCGCGAAGGCCGGCACGTTCCTGCAGTTCGGCGTCGCCGACTACGCGACCCGCGTGGAGATCGACCCGTACCGCATCTACAACCAGGAGATCACCATCACCGGGTCGATGGCGGTGCTGCACAGCTTCGAGCGGGCGGCCGAACTGTTCGCCAACGGGGTGCTCGACCCCGACGTGTTCATCAGCGACCGCATCCCGCTGGACCGGTATCCGCAGGCGCTGGAGCAGTTCGCCGCGGGGGTGGGGCGGAAGATCGTGGTGGTGCCGTAGCCGGTCGTCCTGCCCGACGGCGGGGCCGTCGGGCAGGTCATATCGGCAGCGAACCGTAGAGGGCGGCGCCCACGGCGGCGAAGGCCGCGCCCGACCACCGGGGCCAGGAGCGACCGCGCCGGCCTGCCGCGTGGACGAGGGCCGTCGCCGCCATCGCCGGCCACAGGATGCCCAACCCGGTGTCCCCGAGAGAGAAGTGGCCCCGGACGGCGGCGGCGACCGTGAACGCGGCGACCGCCGCGAGGGCGATGACCGGGAAGCCCGTGCCGAACGGGTCCCAGGCATCGGACGCCGACTCCGGCTCCCGGCGGACCGACCGGACGAAGAGCACGAGCACCGCGAGCACCGCGAGGGCGGCGACGGCGGTCCACAGCATGGCGGGGACGACCAGGAAAGGACTGGGATTCATACCCCGCATCCTGGCCTACGGCCGAATGGATGCCACACAGCGCGAAGATCTGACGGACACACAACTATTCAGGGGTGTCGGGAGTCTCCCTCCCGGCGCCCCTTTCCCTTCGGGTGAGGCCTGCCCCACTGACCTCGTTCGCCTCACATCTTCACGAAGGACGGCACAAGACCACTATGGGTAGACCTAGATACCTCTGGGGTGCGGCCGCCGCGGCCGTGGCCGCGCTCTCCGCAGCACTCGTGTTCCAGGGAGTCCCGGGCGAGTCCGCCGACAGCGCGCAGAGCGACGGCAAGCCGGGCCCGGTCACGACCCAGTCCCGTACGGTCGCGCTGCCGACGGCGGAGCGCGGCACCCGGGCGGCCTTGAAGCAGCAGGACACCAAGCCGTTCAGCATGCTCGGCATCACCTGGGCCGACCCCTCGGTCCGGGTCACCGGCACCATCGAGGCGCGCACCCGGGCCACCGGGAGCGGACAGTGGTCGACGTGGCTGCGGCTGGACGGTGACAGCGGGCAGGGCGAGAGCACGGCCCGGCGCGGCGGCACCGAACCGGCGTGGGTGGGACCGTCCGACGGCGTGGAGGTACGGGTCGCCGCGGGCGGACGCAGCTCCGGCCGGCTGCCCGCGGGGCTGCGGCTGGACATGATCGACCCGGGCGAGGGCGCGAGGGGCGGGATGGAACCGGCGGCCTTCGTGGCCGACCCGACCGAGGACCCGTCGGCGACGGCCGATCCGAGCGAGCCCACTCCTTCGGACACCACGGCGAGCGAGACCGCGACCACCACCGAGCCCAGCGACTCGTCGACCCCGACGACGTTGGCTCCCACGACGTCGGCCCCGCCGAGCGCCACGCCGACGCCGACGACCTCCGCGCCGACATCGGCCTCCGCGAGCCCGAGTGCCACGGCGCCCACGGCCCCGCCGTCCACCGCACCCCGTCCCGCGATCACCTCGCGTGCCGGATGGGGCGCGGACGAGTCGATCAGCCCCGAGGAACCGGGCTATCTGCCGGGCGGGAAGATCAAGGCGGTGGTGGTCCACCACACCGCCGAGAGCAACGCCTACACCTGCGCCGAGGCGCCGGCCGTCGTACGCGGCATCTACGCGTACCACGTCAAGCAGCTGAAGTGGAAAGACATCGGCTACAACTTCCTCGTCGACAAGTGCGGCACCGTCTACGAGGGCCGCAAGGGCGGCGTCGACAGGCCCGTCATGGGCGCCCACGCCTTCGGCTTCAACTCCGAGACCACCGGCATCTCGGTCCTCGGCACCTACACGGACGTGGCGCCGAGTCAGGCCGCCATGGTCTCGGTCGCCAAGATCTCAGCCTGGAAGCTCGGCCAGTACGGCGTGAACCCGAACGCCACCACCACCCTCACCGCGGGGGCGGACGGCACCAACTACTTCCACAAGTCCTGGGCGCAGGGCGCGCAGTTGAGCTTCCCGACCATCCACGGTCACCGTGACGGCTACAACACGCAGTGCCCCGGCGACTCGCTCTACGCCAAGCTGCCCACCCTCCGCTCCTGGGCCGCCGGACCCGTCGCCGGGCTGACGATCAAGTCGGTCAGCGGTGGCGTCTCGGGCACGACGTACTACACCAAGGCCGGCGTCACCGTGGGCTGGGCGGCCACCACGCCGTCGTCGCTGATCACGAAGTACGAGCTCCTCGTCGACGGCAAGACCGCGGCCACGACCGCGGGCACCGCCACCTCCGCGAAGGCCACGCTGGCGGTGGGCACCCACAAGGTCCAGGTGCGCGCCACCCACCAGTCGGGCAGGGCCACCACGTCCTCGGCCGCCACGGTGGTCGCGGAGACGATCGCCCCGTCCTTCACCACCAAGCCGAGCCTCGCCCTGCGCACCGGCACGGTGAACACCACGGCCGTGCCGCTGAAGCTGACCTGGAAGGCGACCGACAGCGCCGCGCTGAAGCAGGTCAGGCTGACCGCCCCGGTCGCCGCGACCTACGGCCCGGCGGTGGCCACCGCGAACCACACGGCCAAGTCCGGCGTGGCGACCACCTGGTCCATGACGGCCTCCGACCAGGCGGGCAACACCGCCACGGCGTCCGTCGCCCGCACGCCGGTCGTCCTCCAGGAGACCTCAGCCGTCAGGTCCGGCACCTGGGCGAGCAAGTCCTCCACCAGCTACCTGGGCGGCAAGTCGTACTCCAGCTCCTCCAAGAACGCCGCGCTGACCTGGACCTTCACCGGTCGCTCGGTCGCGTGGGTGGTGTCCCGGGCGGCCACCTCCGGCCAGGCGTACGTCTACGTCGACGGCGTCAAGACGGCGACCGTCGACCTGAAGTCGTCGACCACGAAGTACCGCGACGCGATCTGGACCAAGACCTGGTCCACCAGTGCCAAGCACACGGTCAAGATCGTGGTCGTCGGCACCTCGGGACGTCCGGCGGTCACCACGGACGGCATCGTGTACCTCAAGTAGGCGCCTGATCCGTCACCCGGGGGCAGGGCCATGTCGTCGGGCTCGGCCCCCGGAGTGACGGACACCTACCCGATTGGCCTCGGGTAAGGGAACGGTAAAACGCCCTCGCTCGTTCAACCGGGCATGACAGCTATGACCCCCGGCTCGAACATCCCTCTGCCCGCCGCCCGCGTGACGGTGGACGTCGCCGCACCGGTGCGGCTCGACGTATCGAGCCTGCTGCTCACCGCCGACGGCAAGGTGCGCTCCGACGACGACTTCATCTTCTACAACCAGCCCACGGGCCCCGGCGTGACCTACCGCTCCGGCGGCGGTACGGCCCCCGACGCGATCGTCGTCGACACCAGCGCCGTCCCCCCGGGCATCGAGAAGATCGTGGTCACCGCCAGCCCGGACGCGGCCGGCCAGACCTTCCAGGGCATCGAACCGACGGCCACCATCCGCAACGCGGACGACAACAGCGTCCTGGCCACGTTCACGCCCCCGCAGCTCGGCACCGAGACCGCCCTGGTCATCGTCGAGGTGTATCTGCGCAACGGCGCCTGGAAGGCCCGCGCGGTCGGCCAGGGCTACTCCAACGGCCTGGCCGGCATCGCCACCGACTTCGGCGTCTCGGTCGAGGAGCCCGCCGCGCCGGCCGCCCAGCCGGTCGCCCCGCCGGCGCCGGCCATGCAGACCCCGGTGGCACCGCCGGCCCCGCCGCTGGACCCGCGCGTCACCACGCCCCCGCCGCCGGCCGCTCCCCCGGCCCCGCCCGCCGCCGCCCCCGGCACCGGGAAGATCAACCTCGACAAGGGCCGGGTCAGCCTCCAGAAGAACCAGACCGTCTCCCTGGTCAAGGGCGGCCGCCCGCTCCTCTCCCAGGTCAAGATGGGTCTCGGCTGGGAACCGGCGTTCCGCGGCAAGGACATCGACCTGGACGCCTCGGTCATCGCCTACGGCCCGCAGCGCAACCACATCGACAGCTGCTACTTCGGCAAGCTGTCCATCGTGGGCGGCGCGATCAAGCACTCCGGCGACAACCTCACCGGCGAGGGCGGCGGTGACGACGAGGTGATCGTCGTCGACCTCGGCCGCCTTCCGCAGGAGGTCACCGGCCTGGTCTTCACCGTCAACTCCTTCTCCGGCCAGAAGTTCACCGAGGTCGCCAAGGCGTACTGCCGCCTTCTGGACGCCGCGAGCGGCGAGGAGCTCGTCCGCTTCGACCTCACCGGCGCCGAAGCGCAGACCGGCGTGCTGATGGCCAAGCTGATCAAGCAGTTCTCCGGCGAGTGGGAGATGACAGCGCTGGGCGACTTCGTGAAGGCCCGCACGGTCCGCAACATGGTGAAGCCGGGCGCGCAGTCGCTGTAGTTTCCGGTACGGCTTCGGGGGCGCCCCCTCGTCGGGGCGCCCGCCGACCTCACGTCCCCGGCCGCAGCCCTTCCGTCAGCAACGCCAGATACCGCCGGATCGCCTTCCCCTCCCCGTCCGCCAGCTCCGACGCCGTCGCCACGCCGTGCGCCAGCCGCAGCACCTCGATCGGCTCGACGTCCGGCCGCAGGGTGCCCTCCCGCTGCGCCGCCTCCACCAGCCGCGTCACCGCCGACCTCATCGTGCCGGCGCACAGCGTGGCCGCGGCCGAGCTGCCGTCCGTGACGGTCGAGCCGAGCAGCGCCTTCAGGCCTCGGACCTGGATCATGCCGACGCCGAGTTCGTTCAGCCACTCCACCAGCGCCTCGCCGGGCGGCAGGTGTCCGGCGACCTCGTCCGCGCGCGCCGCGATCGCCTCGATGCGCTCGACGTAGGCCGCCTCCAGCAGCGCCTGCCGCGTCGGAAAGTGCCGGTACAGCGTGCCGGATCCGACCCCCGCCCGCTTGGCGATGTCGTCGAGCGACGCGCCCTCCCCGTGCTCGGCGAAGGCCTCGGCGGCCACCTTCAGCAACCGCTCGTAGTTGCGACGGGCATCCGCACGCATGGGTCTGACCTGCGTCATCCAGAATCTCCTTGCAAGACGCCCCCGACCTCCGACGCACTCTCCTACCTGATGGTCGGCGTCGACTCCACCGTCGTCAACGTAGCGCTGCCGGACACCCGGCAGGACCTCAGCTTCAGCCCCACCCGCCGCAGGCCGCGGCCCGCCGCCTAGAAGAGCGCGCTGTAGGCGTTGAGCGCGGGCTGCCCGCCCAGGTGGGCGTAGAGCACGGTGGATTCACGGGCGATCTCGCCCCGCGCCACCAGGTCCACCATCCCGGCCATCGACTTGCCCTCGTACACGGGGTCGGTGACCATCCCCTCGGTGCGGGCCGCGAGCCGCATCGCGTCCAGCGTGGTCTCGTCGGGGATTCCGTAGGTGCCCGCGTGATACCGGTCGTCGAGCTCGACGTCCGCCTCGGTCAACTCCTTCTGTACGCCGATGAGTTGACCGGTGTTGTGGGCGATCCGGGCGATCTGCTCCCGGGTGCGGGCGGGGGCCGCCGACGCGTCGATGCCGATCACGCGCCGCTGCCGCCCGCCCGCCTGCTCCAGCGCCCGGAACCCGGCGACCATGCCGGCCTGGGTGGACCCGGTCACCGAGCACACCACGACGGTGTCGAAGAAAACGCCCAACTCCTGTTCCTGCTCGGCGACTTCGTACGCCCACCCGGCGAAGCCGAGGCCGCCGAGCGGGTGGTCGGAGGCGCCGGCGGGGATGGCGTACGGCTTTCCGCCGCCCTCCTCGACCTCCCTGAGCGCCTGCTCCCAGCTCTCCTTGAAGCCGATGCCGAAGCCGGCCTTCACCAGCCGCACGTCGGCTCCGGCGAGGCGGCTGATCAGGATGTTGCCGACCTTGTCGTACACGGCGTCGGGCCACTCGACCCAACTTTCCTGAACCAGCACGCACTTGAGCCCGGCGCGGGCGGCACAGGCGGCGACCTGACGGGTGTGGTTCGACTGCACCCCGCCGATCGAGACGAGCGTGTCGCACCCCTTGGCGAGCGCGTCGGCGACCAGGTACTCCAGCTTGCGCGTCTTGTTGCCGCCGTACGCCACACCGGAGTTGCAGTCCTCGCGCTTGGCCCACAGGGCGGCGCCGCCGAGGTGCGCGGTGAGCCGCTCCAGGGGGTGCACGGGCGACGGCCCGAAGAGGAGGGGGTAGCGGTCGTAGGAAGAAAGAGAAAGGGAAGAAGGGGAAGAAGGGGAAGAAGAGGAAAGGGACATGGGTCCTCCCGGGTTCGGGATCAGTCGCTGTCGGCGAGTTCGGCCAGCCCTCGCCAGATCTCCGCGGTGACACGGACCGCGGTGTCCACGTCGCCGGCCGCACAGGACTCGATCAGCCGGTCGTGCAGGCCGGCCGAAAGACAGTTGCCGCCCTCGCCGAAGCGTCGTCGCTCCAGGCGGCGGATGAGGGGGGTGTAGCGGGCGGCGGTGGCCGCGGCGGCGCGATTGCCGCTGACGCGGACGAGAACGTCGTGCAGTTCGTCGTCGGCGCGCAGGGCGGTGTCCACGTCGCCCGCGCTCACGGCGGCCGCGAACCGCTCGTTGGCCGCGCGCATCGCCTCGACGTCCGCGGCGAACAGCCGGGGCACGGCGACCCGCGTGACCAGCTCGTGCATGGCGCCGACCACGGCGGCGGCGTCCCGTACGTCGGAGGCTACCACCGGCGTCACCCGCGTGTAGCTCTGCGGTTTGCTCTCCAGCAGCCCCTCGTCGACCAGCCGGGAGAACGCCTCCCGCACCGGCGCCCGGGACAGCCCGAGCCGCTCGGCGAGCTCGGCGTCCCGCACCACCGCGCCGGGTTCGATCTCCCCGGCGACGATGGCATCCCTGATGGCTTCATAGGCGCGGTCCCTGAGCAGGGTGCGCGGCATCGGTCGCATGGCCTCCATGAACTGAAATGTTAGATGTCAGTGCGCGGTCCGTCCAGGGCCGGCGTCAGGCCGCCCGCGGCCGGTCGGCGTCCCGCACCGCTTCGAGCAGCGGAACCATCCGGAAAGCCGCGTCCGAAAGACCCCCGAAGGTGTACCGGTTCGCCTTGCCCGACGGGCCGTGGCCCGCCCGGTACCCGGCCAGGTTCCAGGTGTGGACCGGCACGTCTGCCGGGACCTGCTCGGTCGGGTCGCCGTGGTGGCTGAAGGCGTACTGCTCAGCGGTCGGACAGCCGCGAGCAGAACATCGAGCCCGAACGGTCGACGAGCACCAGTGTCCGGCTGGGCAGCGCAGGCACGTTGGCCGGCGAGTTGCCGAGCGCCTGCTCCAGCGGGTACGACCAGCGCAGCGAGGGCATGTGCCGGTGAGCGGCGAGATGCCGGAAGGGGAACTGCCGGGAACGCGCGACCTCGGCCGGGTCGCTGATCTTCGCCCCGACCCGGGCGGCCACCTCGTCCGAGACACCAACCTGGTCGAGGTTCCGCAGATTGCGGGTCAGCGCCATCGCGCTCATCGACGGAATCACGGCCTCCCAGGCCGCCTTGTCCATCGGCCCCTACAGCCACCCCGCGAGCGCCTCCCAGGTCATCCCGGCCGCCGCGAGCCGCTCGGCACCGCCGTCCGAGGTGACGACTCCGGACGCGGGCGGCACCGCCGTGTCCGGGTTGTACCGGCGGTCGAGGGCGTACTCGGACAGCTCGCCCTGCCACGGCTTGTCCGGGTCCGGGCCGCGTGCACGAGGTTGAGGATGTCGCCGAAGCGGTAGCCCTTCGACGCGGTGTCGTACTTCAGCACCCCGCTTGCCACGCCGCGAACCGTCTCCCAAACGTGCCCGTCCGCTCGTAGCGGTCCTCGTTGAAGCACTCCCATGAGCAGTACGGCCCCTCGCAGCGGGGGCGCCGCTCCTGCGATCCGCAACGGAGGCACGGCTCGGGGAGCCCTCGCCGTGCCTCCGCCTCCTTGCCTCGGCCCGCTGGTTCGCAGTCCCCGCGAGGCTGCACCGGTTGCCGCAGAAGCGCCTACGCTTCGCCTTGACCGGCGCGCCGCACTGTTCGCACAACTTGGACATGCGTGAACGGCATGTCCAGCGCCGTCAACCGTCCGCCGATTCGGACAGGCCCACCCGAGTGACCGTGCGTTCTACCGCTTCTGGCGCTTCCACGGGCCGGTGATGGCGACCAGGATGCCCGGGTCCTGGATGTTGGCGTACAGGGTCTTTCCGTCGGGCGAGAAGGTGACGCCGGCGAACTCGCTGTATTCCGGCTCCTCTTCGGTGCCGACGTTCAGGTCGTTGCGGGCGATGGGGTACGTGCGGCCGCTGTCCGTCGCGCCGAAGAGGTGGGAGATTCCCTCACCGTCCTCGGCGAGGACCAGGCCGCCGTACGGGGAGACGGTGATGTTGTCGGGGCCGTCGAAGGCGCCGTCGACGGACGGGTCGGGGTTGACGCCGAGCAGCACCTTCAGCGTCAGGGTGCGGCGCTTGGGGTCGTAGAACCAGACCTGGCCGTCGTGCTGGGCGGGGCTCTCCGCGCGGGCGTACGAGGAGACGATGTAGGCACCGCCGTCGCCCCACCACATGCCCTCCAGCTTGCGGGCGCGGGTGATCTCGCCGGCGCCGAACTGCTTGCGCACGGCGACGGTCCTGGCGTCACGGTCGGGGACGTCGACCCAGTCGACGCCGTACACCGTGCCGATCCTGGTGGCGCGGGAGAGGTCGTCGACGAACGTGCCGCCGGAGTCGTAGCACTTGGGGGCTTGGAGGACGCCGGCGTCGTCGGCGAGGGTGCGGAACGTGCCGCGGCCGTACTCGAAGCCCTGGGGCGGGGTCCAGCGGAAGAAGAGGCCGTTGGGGTTCGAGGCGTCCTCGGTGAGGTAGGCGTGGCCGCGCTTGGGGTCGATGACGACGGCCTCGTGGTCGTAACGGCCGAAGAACTTCAGGGGCTTGGGGTCCTGGTTGGCGCGCCGGTCGCCCGGGTCGACCTCGAAGACGTAGCCGTGGTCCTTGGTCATGCCGTTGACGCCGGCCTTGTCGGAGTTCTCCTCGCAGGTGAGCCAGGTGCCCCAAGGAGTGCTGCCGCCCGCGCAGTTGGTGGAGGTACCGGCGATGCCGACCCATTCGGCGACGCGTCCGTCGGGGCGGACCTCGACGACCGTGCAGCCGCCGGAGGCGGCCGGGTCGTAGACGAGGCCCTCGGTGAGGGGCACCGGGTACTTCCAGTTGGCGCGCGGGCCCTTCAGCTCGTGGTTGTTGACGAGGAGGGTGGTGCCGCGCGGGCCGGCGAAGGCGGCCGTGCCGTCGTGGTTGGACGGGGTGAACTCGCCCGACTCGAGCTTGGTCTTCCCGCTGTAGGTGATGACGCGGTACTTGAACCCGGCGGGCAGCGCGAGGATGCCCTTCGGGTCGGGGACCAGCGGCCCGTAACCGACACCGCCGTGGATGTCCGCCGACTCCTGTGTGTTCTCGGTTTCCGTGGACGCGAGGGCGTTCGGAGCGGTGGCGAGGGCGCCGACGCTGCCCGCCAGCGCGACACCGGCACCGGTGATCGCGGATGTTCTGGCGAAGTCCCTGCGGGTGAGCGACATGCTGTCTCCTGTGACGGGGGGGTATGCCGTGGAGGGTGGCGGACCTCGGTCCGCGCCACCGTCCCGCCCAGGCCTGAACGCCGGTTGAACACCGGGCGACGTCAGTCGTTCAACAAGGAGATGGTGGTATGTCTGCCACCGAGTTTCTGCTCGACGACCTCACCGAGGTCCAAGGGATCGACGTGGAAGCGGCTCTCGACCCGGTCGAGGCCGACGGCTACTACCGCGACAGCCGCCAGTGCGCGGCGCTCGCCCTGACGGGCGCGTCGAGCAACATTCTGCTGTCGCCTCCGACGCCACGTCCGAAGAAGGGCTGACGGGAGAAACCGAATGGAGAAGTCAGGCACTTCGACCCGCCTCGCGGGCGCGGTGCAGGGCCTTACGTCGGAACTGGTCTCCGCTCTTCGGAGCGGGGACCCGTTTCGGCTCGCGGGCAAGGCCGCCGAAGGGGACGGACCCGAGGCGACCGCCGGCCTGGCCCTTGCCGCCGTACGGGTGGTGGGAGCGGATGCCGTCCTGCCGAGCGTTCTGCGCCACGCGCTCTGCGAGTCCGACGATCTCAGCATGTTCAGCAGGGCCGTACACGCCTACCCGCCACCCGCGGGCGCCTCTCCCACCTCGGTGTGGAGTCACTGGGCCATGAGGCGAGCGCTCCTGCGGTTGGACGCGTCCCTCGACGGCGACTGGGACCACGAGGCCGAGCCCGGCGCGGCGTGGCTCGACGATGCCCCCTGGCAGTTCCTGACCCATCAACTCGCCGTGCTGGCCCCGCTCGCGCTCCCCGACGAGGACTGCGCGGTGGCCCGCGTGGCACGCGGCCGTCCCGTCGACGTCTCCCGGGGATTCGTACGGGCGGTCCGCCGCCGCGACTGGCTCCAGGCGGCCGGAGCGGGACGCTGGCTGGTCCTCCTGGACGGCGTGCCGGAAACACTGGGGCTGGACACCGGCCTGGAGTTCGTGGCGCAGATGGGCCGCGACGACGCACGCGTGGCGCTGCAGGTCCAGGCCGCGCAGCTGATGCGGGCCGGAGTGCGGGTGTGACGGCGCATGAGGTCCAGGAGGCGTGCCAGGTCCGGATGATGGGCGAGGCCGCGCTGGCTTGGGTGTCCGCCCACCGCGACGGATTCCGGCTCGGCGAGGACGCGCTGGCCGAACGTGGCGATGTGAACCTCACCTGGAAGCCCCTCGGCGAGCTGGCCCAGGTGTGCGTCTGTGTGCGCCGGCACACCGATCCCACCGACCCGCTCCATGTGACCGCCTCCGACCTGTTGGCGTTCGCGTGGCAACAGACCGGGCGCGGCGCCCTCTTCGTCGAGTTGCAGCGCCTCGAACCCTTCGCGACGTACCCGCTGGAGGTCTACGCGGCGTTCGCGTCGGCGGGCCTGCGCCACGCCGGCTACGAGAGCGCCACCGCGACGCCGGCCAGCACCCGGGGCTGGCAGGTGACGGAGCAGGAACCGAACCGGCGCCTGAGCGTGCTCAACTCCGAGCGCCGCAGCGGCATCCCGGAACACGCGGACCTGCCTGAGGCCTTACGACGCACCTGGCTCGCCGGTCTGCCGGAGCCGTGGACCTTCGAGGGAGCCGCCGGCTACACGCTCACCCATGTGGTCTTCCATCTCACCGACTGGGGCCTGCCCCCGCAGGCCGTGCCCCCGCCGGTGGCGGCCTACCTCCGGCACTGGCTGCCGCCCTGGCTCGACACCTGCCTGGAGGACGAGCAGTGGGATCTGAGCTGCGAACTGCTGGCCGTGGCGAGCAGCCTGCCCGGCCCGCCGGAGCGCGCCCTGTTCCAGGACGCCTGGGCGAGACTCGCGGTGGCGCAGGACGACTCCGGGGCCGTCCCGGAGGTCGGCGCCGGCCGCGGCGGCCGTACCGGCGCGCACGACTTCATCGACTGCTACCACTCGACACTGATGACGGTCTTCGCCGCCGTGCTGACCACCAACCGTCTGCGCGAGGCGACAGAGGACGGCGCGGACGGCGCGGCGGTGCGGAGTGGACAAGGAGTGGCGAGATGACCAGCACCCGTCTCATCCACAACGTCGGGGCCGGCGCCCTCGAGTGGCTGTACGCCCACCGCGACGGGTTTCGGCTGGAGCCGGACGTCGATCCCGAGGTGGGCTTTCTGGAGCGCTTCAAACCGGTCGCCGAACTGGCCCTGATCTGCAAGGTGTTGTTCCGCGAAGGGGTCGCCGGATCGCGACAGGCCCAGCTGGCACGGCAGTTGGTCGACCACGCCTGGCGTCACACGCTGGACGGCGGCCGGATGCTGGTGCTCGGCCAGGCGACCGAGCCGCTGTCCCCCGTCCCCTTCGAGGTGTACCTCCCGTTCAAGGAGCTGGGCTACAGCCATCCCGAGGCCGAGCAGACCTTCCTGCTCAACCAGCGTCTGGAGAGCCACGCCGCCCTCGAGATGGCGCCGGTCCGCCGCCTCGGCCTGTCCGCGTACCAGCGCCGTTTCGGCCTGCCGCCCCGACCGCCGGAAGCCGACATCGTCCCCACGACGTGGCTGGGGCGCACACCCGAACCCTGGACGGTCGAAGGGCACACCGCCTACGACATCACCCACACCGTCTTCCACCTGACCAACTGGGGAGAGCACCCCGACGGTCTGCCGCCACAGATCGCCGACTATCTCGCGACCTGGCTGCCGGCCTGGCTGGACGACTGGCTGGACCTGCAACGCTGGGACCTGCTCGGCGAACTGCTCGTCGTCGATGCCTGCCTGCCCCGCCCCACCTGGGACGAGCGGGCCTGGGAGGGCTTCGCCGCCGCCCAGCAGCCCGACGGCGCGATGCCCGCCATCCGCACCATGCCCGAGGGCGACCCCGACGAGGTGTTCGACATCGTCTACCACCCGACACTGGTCGCCGCCTTCGCCTCCGTACTGGCCACCTCCCGCGCCCTGACGCAGCTGGCGCACGCACCGGCATGACCACGCGGCCCGCCCCCTGGCCGGGCGATCCGCTCGGCGTCACCGGATCGCTCCCGTTCGACGGGCCGCCGACGGACGCCTCTCCGGACGGCGAGACGGTGCGGCGGCTGGACGCGGCCGTCGGCGCCGTGGACGCGCCCGACGTCGTCTTCGCGCTCTCCCGGCACGGTCACCGCACCGTGCGCTGCGGAGGCACCGCGCCGGCCCCGCCCGTTCCGCGCCATCGACTGCGCTACGAACTGGGGTCGGCGTCCAAGACGTTCACCGGACTGCTGCTGGCCCACCTGACGCGGACGGGCCTGCTGTCCGCGGGAGAGCCGGCCGCCGCCCTTCTCGACCCGGCCCGGCGCGCCGGCCAGGACGAGCCCATCACGCTCGCCCACCTGATCACCCACACCTCCGGACTGCCCGCCCTGCCCGCCGACTTCTTCGTCCGGGCGCTGCCCGCGTGGCGTACCGACCCCTACGCCCGCTATCCCGCGGAGCGGGTGGTCGACGCCTTTCTGCGCCATCGGCAGCGCCGCCGGCCCGGCACCCGCTGGCACTACTCCAACTTCGGTGTCGCCGTGCTCGGTCACGCCCTGGCGGCGGCCACCGCGACCCCGTGGGACGACCTGCTCACCGCTCACGTGTTGCGTCCCCTCGGGCTGGGCGACACCGCCCTGTCGCCCGGCGGCCCGGACACCGACGCCACCGGACACCGCAGGGACGGCAGGACACCCACGCCCGGGCTGACCATCGGCGGCTTCCAGGCGGCCGGTGCCGTCCGCGCCACCCCGCACGACCTGCTCACGTTCCTCGAAGCACATCTGGATCCGGCGGGCCGGTCCCTGACCGGTGCGCTGCGGGCGGTGCGCCGCCCCGTGCTGCGACGCGGTCTCGGGCACCGGCATGTGCACACGGTGGCCTGGTTCCAGCACCCCATGGAGCACGGTCCGATGTACTTCCACTGCGGGGCGACACTCGGGCAGCAGGCCTTCCTGGGTTTCCGGCCCGACACCGGAACGGCGCTGGCCGCCCTGTGCACCCGCCGCTTCCGCGCCCGCGACACCTTCGTGTCGACCGCGTACGCGGTGCTGGCCGAGGCCTAGGGGGTGTTTCGAAAGTCCCGCACAGCACCCACGGCGCCCGGCACGCACTCTCGCCGCACCGGCCGAAA
>NZ_JBWLKM010000128.1:0-18391 GCF_059026085.1 Streptomyces sp. a15
GCGGGCGCCGATCTGCGGCGTTGTCGTCGGTTGCCGATTCCCCCACTCTCGACTTCGCTCGAGCGGGGGGACCCCCACCGCATCGACGCCCTCCTCCGCCTTGCAGCCCGACGCACCATGCCCCGCTCACCGGCGTCGATCAGGCACCGTCGATTTCCTGGACCTGATCCGCCGGACAGGCCCTAGACGGCGGACGGGCGGGGCTTTGCGCCCGCCTCAGTACCCGCCGAACCACCCCGGCTCGTGGCGGTCCAGCCAGGCCGGCAGGGCGGCCGGGGACCCCGCGAAGGGCACCGTGCCCGACAACGCCGGGGCACGCGACCAGACAGACCGGCGTGCCCCGCCACCCCTCCGGCACCAATTCGGCGCGCGTGTCCATCGCCACGATCGCGGCCCGAACCGGCCGGCCCGCTCCTCGACGGCGTACAGGCCGTCGCCGTGCCCGGCCACTCCCACGGCGACGACGGTCCGCCCGGTGTCCGGACCCGCCTCGGCGAGACAGGCGCGAATGGCCTGGTGGGCCGTCCGCCACACGTCGGCACAGCACGGCCTTGGTCACGGTGTGCCCGGAGCCCGATCGCTTCGCGCGGCAGGCCGCCGTGCCCGGATCACCATCTGACCTGCCCGGACGTCCGGACGGTCACGTACGGTCACGGACGGTCTTAGAGGCGCAGCAGCCGCTGGGTGAGCTCCCGGTACTGCCGCAGCGCCAGACGGAGCTCGGTCGACTCCCCCTCAGCCTCCGGGTCCCGGTCCTGCCAGTTCTCGCGAAGGACCCGCCGCAGTTCGGCGAGGGAGTTCACGAGCTGGGCGGTGGCTTCGTCGAACGCGCCCTCGGCCTGCTCCAGCGCCTCACGCGGGGTGTCGGCGAAGGCGTTGACGGCATGCCCGAGGCGCGTGGCGATCTGCTCCCGCTCGTCCGCCGGGACCAGCGGCTCCGGCCCCGTGGCGCGGCGTCCGGCGACGCCCCGGGGCTGGTCCGCGGGCTGCTGGGCGCGTGTCTGGTCGTACATCATGTGTGCCGCTTTCCTGTGTGTGGTGCGGTGCCGGGTGTTCCGGAGCGGCATGGCTCTGCGCCGTGCCGCCAGTCAACGTCCGGCGTCGGCCCGTGTCAACGCGGTTCCCTGCGCGGAGGCTGTTATTACACGGTGCGGGAGTACGGTGAACAAGGCGAGGACTCTTCGTACGAGCCCACCGCCCGTTTCTCCACCGCACAGCACCCTTCTTACAGGGGCAGCCCGTGACCCCGGCCGCGCCATCCGCATCCAGGCCGAGGAGCTCCGCATGGCGCCCCGTTCTCCCTCGCCCACGACGGTGATTCCGTCCTACGACGGAACGTTCCCCGTCACGGTGACAGCGGCGATCGTCGTACGCCACCACACGCCGACCGCACGAGCGCCCGCCACGGCGTGGACGGCGGTCGGCTGGAACCGTCGGCCGCGGTCACACGCCTCCTCGAACGCCTCGACCGGGTGCACGACGTGCGCCGGCCGACCCCGGACCGGATCGCCGCCGGTCGCGCCTGACCAGGCCCTCCCACTTCAGCACGGCAGTCGAACGTCACCAGGAGCCTCCATGACCACCGCACTGCAGCCCCCGATCCCCTCCCACCCCGTGCTCCGCCTGCGCCTGGTACCCCACGGCGTCCTGCCCCGGCCCATCGACGGGGCGTGGTGGCCCCGCTCCTACGACCTGCTCGCCGAACTCCCGCGGCTGCTCGCCGGGTTGCCGCGGGCGTGGGGCCACATCACCAGCGTCACGGTCAACGGGGCGAAGTGGTCGGCGGCGCCTGGCCGGATGCTCGTCTCCAACCAGGTCGTGGGACTGCACAGGACCGTGACGGCGTCCGCCCCGCACACCGTCGTCCTCCTCGCGCCGGGGCGGGGGCGCTGGGATCTGCTGGTCATACCTCCGGATACGACCGCGGAGGCGGCCGAAGCGCTGATGGCGGCGGCGGCAGCAGCAGCGGTGGGCCACCAAATCTGATCACATCACCATGATCAGCCGAGGCGGCCGGCCGGTGGCCCCGTACGCCTCGTAGGCCCCGTAGGCGCCGTATGCCTCGTACGTCTCGTCCCTCGGGCAGGTCTCGTCGGCCGGTTCCGCAGCCATGAGCGCGCTCGCGGTCATCGCCGGGTCGGTGGTCCCGCTCGCGGCGGCCATCAGCCGGGCGGCCGCGGCGGCGCCGGTCTCCGGGGGGATCACCAGGAGGTCCCAGCGGCCCGCGGTGTAGGACAGCAGCAGGATCTTGTGCGGATCCAGCTCCGAGGTGAACCAACCGACCTTCACCCCATGGCCGTTGACGAAGACCTTGGGCGGGATGATCGGCCAGTACCTCGGGTTGACGGCGATCCGCGTGATCCGTCCCCAGAGCGGATCCAGCACGTCCGCCAGAGTGGAGAGTTCGCTCGTCAGGTCACGTGAACGAGGCCACCAGGCGCCGTCCAGCTCGGCAGGCACTCCGGAAGGGCTCACGGCTTTGAGCGCGAGACGCGCGGTCGGCTCCCTGAAGGGCACGGACCGCAGCGGGGGACGGGGGGTGGTCGCGGACATCGCGCGAACCTGTCTCCGGGCCCTTGCGGGTGGGCAGTTGCCCGGCGCCGTTGCTCACCGGGAACGACACCGGCATCGGGGCCGGTGCGCGAAATACTCCCGATGGGTTCACGCTACTCCCCGAACAGGCGGAAGGAACCGCTCCAGGACGCTCAGCCGCCCTGCTCCCCGCGCGGTGTCGTAGTCGTCCGAGACGATCCGTACGGCGAGGTCCGACAGACGCAGATGACGGGCGGCGCGCGCGTACGGCCGGAACGCGGCGAAGGCGTCGTTGACGGGGGTGTTTCGGCGCTCCGCCGGCACACTCTTGGCCTGTTCAGAACAGGGCGCGGCTGGTACTGGAGTTCCTCGAACTGCGCGCTCAGCTCGGGATGACACCACACCGGCCGTGCCGTCCGCCGGTCACCGATGAGCAGCGACAGCGCGGCTCCCTCGACCCGCAGCGCCCGCGCACACGCCTGCCTCGGATCGCCGCCCCGCCCAGCCGCAGCGACGGCAGCACGTCGGCCATGCCATCGCTGATCACCGTTCTCCGTCCCGCGGCAGCCGGGGCGACGCTTCGGGACGAGCCGCCACCCCGTGTACCGGGGAACCGCTCCAGCACACCCCCGGCCCGGAACACGAGCCCCGCACGGAGAAAAGCTACCCCTTCTTCGGAAGGTTTGATTCCGATTCGCTGGGCGGGCGTCCGACATCCGAAAGAGTCACACGGGCCCGTTCGTCGACAAACCGCGTCACCAGATGCTGGGCAGCACCGAATATCACGGCCCAGGCGATGATTTGCGCACTGGAGTCCAAATCGCTCAATCCGGGGATGAACGCACCCCGTATGAGCAGCACTCCCACAAACGCTGTCAGAGCCCCGGTGGGAAATTTCAACAAGGCAGCCGAGAGAGGCAGCATGTAGGGAGAGCTCGTTCCTTGGATCGAGCGCAGCGACGCGATGACCGTCAGAGCGGCCCCAGCCAGCCCTGCCGCCTCGATGACAAGCACGTCGACTCTCTGCGCGTAGTCACTTGCGACATTTCCGTCCTTCAGGTGAACCTCCCCGGAAGGGCACGCGGCGAATTTCTTCCCCTCGGGCAGGAAGCACATGTTGAGCGAGTCGGGGCAGAACCACCCCCAAACGGCGAGCCCACCGGCACCCAGCAGCACGAAGAAGGTCGCAATCCGCAATATCCCACTGAGGCTGCGCACTCGACTGTATTCAGCATCCAGCGCGTCATACGCCGTATCCAGGGCATCCATCAAGAGGACGCGGTCTCCTGGCTGAACCCCTCGTTCCCCTATGCGCTCCGCGACCTCCTTGACCTTCACTCGAAGTGGGTCGTCCTTGTCGAGATGTTGTTCGGTCTTCCTCAGGACGTCAATACTTCGGCCCATCAGATCTTCGTCCGAGCACAGAGAGAGCAGCATGACATCGGCTGCACGCACATTGGCCCAGGTCCGCTCAAGAGCAGCCGCTCCCGAGAAGAGACGGCGCCGGTGATAGGTACCACGGGCTGCCTCTTCCAGATGCTGCCTGATCCCGTCCAGTGTCTTCTCACGCTGGCATTCATCGGCGGAGTCCCTCCCCGCTCGACATGCCTCAATGCCCGCTTGTTCTCTCAGAAAGAGAATCCGAGCGCCGGCGCGCTCACGCCAGGCAGTTCTGTGCTCTCTGAACAGCTCCTTGCCCCGCTCACGGAGACGTTCCGCCCGCCCCCGCCCCCGCTGCCCCGCCCCATCACCGTCACCGTCACCGTCATCGTGATGCGACCGACCCGGCGTCGGCAGACGCGGAAGCATGCGCGAAGCAACCCACAAAAGAATAAGAAGGACCGCTTTCCCTCTGGGTCTTCTCGCGTCTTCTCCGACGTTGAAAGCTTTCCCAGTGGTCATCCCGCCCACATCCCGCTCTCCAGCGAAGACACCGGCCCTTCTCAACGTAGAGCGGATCACCGGGAGCCGCACGCCGGAAAACTTGAACGCTGCACCAGCGTTGCCGCCTCGCAACGCCCACCGGCGGGGGCGGGGCGGGGCGCTCGTGCTGTCAACGCAGGTCGCACCGGCCAAGTCCGCTGAGCGGACGTGGTCATTCCGTCGCGCGAGGCGCATCTTCCTGCCAGGCTCGGACCCGTGACGTACGTAGTGACCGTGGACACCAGCATCCCGGAGGACACTCCGGAGATGGACCCGCTTCAGCGCGCCGGCGCCGTGGCACTCATCGAGGACGGATTCGACTCCGTCAGGGCCGTCGAGGGCCCCGACGGAGTGCAAGTAGATCTGCTCGACACCATCGTGTCCGTCCATCCCGGCGGCGCCCTTCTGAAGGTCATCGTGGACGCACCGGCACTGGAGTTCGCCGAGGACTCGGTGCAGGCACTCGTGGACGAACTACTGGAACGCACCGAGCTGTTGGCCGACTGGACGATCGAGCGGTGCGAGGTCGAGCTGCACCAGGACCTGGCCAAGAAGAGCCTCGACGCGGCGGAAGGCCCTCACGCCCCGCCCGCGGACCCGGCCGCCCGCAAGGCCCGCCACACCGAGAGCCCAACAACCGAAGACAGCACTGGCCGGGCCTACGACGCCGAACCGACCAAAGCCGCCACTGTGCGAAGCCAGATGCTGGGGCTGGCGGACGAACTGCGCTCGTTCCCTCTGACCATGTTCGGCGTACTCAAGGACGAGGACGCCGAGCGGGAAGCCGACAACGACGAATCCACCGTCCCACCGGCAAGCGCCAGACTCGCCGCCGGCGCCCTGGTCTACGCGACCGACCTCCTGGTGGACGAACTCTTCGAAGACGTACAGGTCCTGACACAGGAAGAAGCAACCGTCGCGGAATGCGAGGGCCCCTTGTGGCACCTGGAACGCCTCCCCGACCGCTACGCGCTCCAGTACGACGCCCACTTCGCCCGCCGCTTCCTGGTAACCGTGATCGCCCTGACCACCCGCTTCACCGACGGAAGCTTCCAACGCCTCAGCTGCGTCGCGGAAGAACTCGCCCTCAGATTCCTCCTGAGCCAGGCGACCACGGCCCTGGAACTCCACGAACTCCTGGACGACGACGTCTCGACCGCCCTCGACGCCTTCACCGACAACGTCTACGACGACATGGACCACGAGTGGCTCTACGACGACTCGACAGACGAAACCGACGAACCCCCCACAGGCACCGCCCTCGGAGTCGCACCCGCGCCCTTCAGCTCATGGTTCACCCCATTCCACGACGGCAGATACATCCACCCGTCAGCAGCGGACGAACCCGAGGCGGCGGCACAGTGACGCCCTCCGCTCAGTAAGACCCGGGACGCCTGTGGTCCGCCCACTGCCACAAGTGGACGTGGCGGGCGCGAAACGCCACGGCTCCCCGGCGCTCTCCAGAAACCACTCAGGGGCCTGATCCACCAAGTGGATCAGGCCCCTGACCTGGTACTTCACTGTCGGGGTGGCGGGATTTGAACCCACGACCTCTTCGTCCCGAATGAGCCCACGTACTTGGCGAGGCGCTCGGGGTTCATGTCCACGAGGCTGAGACTGATCGGCATGGTGCTGTCATCGTCCCGGCGGAGGCGTCGGCCACGCGGTCCCCTCGACTGCCGCGTCGAGGAGGTCGCCGAGCCGATGCCGGGCGCCCGGGCCGGCGTGCGACATGGGGCTCGCCGCGAACCGCTGCCACGCCGCGTCACTGTCTCCGAGCGCCTCGGTGACGTAGGCGGCGACTTCGGGATGAGTGGTGTCGTAGCGCGGGCCGCGGGCCTTCAGCGCTGACCAGGCAGGCAGCAGCCGGAGCAGCTCCGGAGGGCACTCGGGCCGGGCCAGCATGATCTCGGCCCAGCTTCCACGAAGGTCGGGTCCGCCGCCCAGGCGCCTACGCAGGTGCAGCGTGAGACCGAGCAGTATCTGCTGCGGGGCGGAGTGGCGGGCCAGTACGTCGTCGAAGGTGTGCTGCATGGGCCGCCGCTGCCTGTTCCGTCGTACGGATTCGACCTCGTCCCCGTAGTGGCGCACAGTCTGCGCGCACGGCGGCGTCGGTGGGTTCGGCGCATGGCAGTGCTGTTCCTGGTGGTCCTTGCGGCGTACGCGGTACCCCGGGCAGCCGTCGTCTGGGGAGTGGCCGTGCTGGTGGCTCTCTTGATGCGGTGGACCGCGTACCGGGCGTTACACAAGGGCAAGACGTCGCGGCTGGCCGGGTCGCCCCGGACGGCGTATCTCGTGTTGTGGGTCCCGTGGGTGCTCGCGGTCGTTCCGTACGAGCCGGTCGGTGGCGAGGTCGTCGCCCTGCGGATCGGGCTTGTCCTGTTGCCGTTCGCACTGCTGGCCGGAACCGCGCTGGTGTGCATCGGTGATCGGCTCGCGGCGCGGGCGGCGCTGGCCCGGTTCGTTCGGGAGGGCGTGTCGTCCGATCGGCTGCCCTGGGCCGCCGCCAGGGGTGGGCACCGGATGACGCACATAGGCAACGAACAGGCGAGGCGGGAGCTGCCGTACGACGAGCCCGAGTACTTCGTGGGAGCCGGGCGCCATGTGTGGGGATCCGCCGACATCGACATCCCCTTGAAGCCGAAGGATCCAGAGGAGTCGGTCAAGTCGTTCGGGGAGGCGGAGCTGTTGCGGCGGATGGGTGCGGCGCTGCGGGAGCTGGGACGGGGGGCCCGGGAGATCACCGATCCGCTGCCCGGCTTTTCCGTCACGCAGGTGCTCGGTCTGCCGTCGGCGCTGTGGCTGCGCCGCACCCGCGTGGCGGAGCTGGAGCTGCCGGACCTGCGCGGCCGGGGGCGCCGGTCGCCGTCCAGCGTGCCGGACCGGCTGTATCTGCGGGCGCAGTGTGTCAGTTGGGACGGTCAGATTGTGGTCAGCGTGTTCGTGCACGCTGCGCTGGAGGCGGGCGAACTACGGCTGACTGTGCGCCCGCACGTGATGACGCCCCTGTACAACGAACTGCGGGTGACCGACGCGCCCGTCGCCAAGCGGGGGACACGGCTGATCGGCTGGGTCGTGACACAGGCGCTCCTGGACGCCGCTACGGGCCCCCTCGCGCTGTGGCGCTTCGTGGCACGGCCTGGGCTCGGCGAACTGACACGAGCGCGCGACCTCCTCTGGCTGGGCAGCGCCCGTTCGAGCTGAACGGACGTCCCTGGTGGTCTCGCAGTGGTTTGAGGGGGCCCCTGCCGATCGCATTATCGATCATCTGGAATCGATGTGGCATCAGCCTGTCGCGAGAGCACGGGCCTTGATGTCAGAGCAGTCGACCGGGCGCGTGGGCCGCTTCGCCCGTGCTCCCACGAGACTCACCGTCGGCAATGCATCATTAGCATTCTGGACTGCGAGGGAGCTGGGTACTGGAGGGATGCAGGTCGGGTCACACCTTCTTGACGACGATCGTGTCGGGGACCAGCTTCTCCAGGTCGTCGACGTCCGAAGTGAAGACGGTGACCTGTCCCTTCTGCTGATGCGCGATGACGGCGAGCACTGCGTCGATCGCGTACTTGTGGCCGTGCAACTTGGCGTCGGCCAGGAGTCGGCGTGCCTGGCGGGCCTCGTCCTTCCCGATGTCGGCGACCTGGAGCCGGGACAGTACCCAGTCCCAGCGCTGTTCGGTCGTCCTGCCGTCATACGCCTCGACCAGGGTCATCGGGGACGTCACGACTTCGGCCTCACCGCGTGCCGCGAGGTCGAGCCAGGCGATCATCTTCCGGTCGCCGCGCACGGCCAGGGAGAGGGCTTCACAATCCAGGACGAAGACGCGGAGTGGCCTCTGCCCGTGCTCACCGGCTCGCTTCTTCACGCAGCCTCTCCGGCGTTGTGCTTTCCGGAGGCGCGGCGCCGCTCGTGTTCGGCGTCGAGTTCCTCCAACTCGTCGAGCGCTGCCGCATGCTCGTCCTCAGTGACGGGGCCGTGCTCCTCCTGTAGCCAGTTGGCCAGTTCCCGGAGCCGGTCCCGGTCGCGCTTGAAGCGCAGAGCCTCGGCGACGTACGCCGACAGACCCCGCTCTGCCGCGTCCGCGCGGATCTCGTCCAGGAGATCCTCGGGAATCGTCACGGTTACCTTCTTTGTCGCCATACAAGCGACCATACTCCTGGTATCGCACTCCTTACCAGTGGGTCACGTGATCGACTCTCGGCGATCAGGCGGCCGAGGCGGGGCGGGGGCTGCCGTGGAAGACCTGGCTGGTGTGCCAGGAGCGGTGGATCGCCGCAATCGGGTGGGCGCCCGGTTGAGGTCCGATGAGCCGGCGGCTGGCGAGCGCTATGACATGCTCGCGGGCGGCAGGACTGTGCCCGACGAAGCGCTGCGAGACCAGGATGCGGTGCTCGTCGCCGATGCCGAGGACGCCCTTGTCGAAGAGCTTGTGGTGCAGCGAGCACAGGCACAGTCCGTTTTCGACGTCGTCCGGCCCGTCGAACGCCCACCAGCGCACGTGCGCGGCCTCCAGTCCAACCGGCACCGTGCCGATCCTGCCGTCGTAGCCGCAGAAGGCGCACTGGTACTCGTAGGCCGTCAGGACCAGCTCCCGCATCCGTGGGTCCCGCCGCCTCCCCACGACCGAAAGCCGTTCGGTCTGAGTCGGCTCCGGCTCCAGGCCGACGGCTTCGCACAGTTCGCCGTGGAGCGAGGGCGGGAAGTGCAGGTCGAGGAGGGCCCGTGCCATCCGGCCGAGCAGCGACGGCTCTCGCCGCAGCGCCGCCCGTAGCTCCGGCGCCAGCCGCCCCGCGGCCCCGACGGCCCGCAGCTCCCGCACGCCGCTGCCGGGGCTGCCCGGTCCGTGGTCGGTGCGCACTTCCCACACGCCGTCGCTCACCAGATGGTGGAACGGGTAGGCGGGCGTCGTCCTGTTGGGCGGTCCGTACTCGGTCAGCAGGCGCTGCAGATCCTCCTCCACCGCGCTGTACCGCAGTTCACCATCGGCATCCTGCTGGAACCGGCCGAGCGCGTACAGGAACAACAGTGGCTTGTGCGGAGCGCGGGTCCCGCTCCTGCTCCACTGCCTCAGCTTCGCGGTGCGCTCCAGCCAGTCCATGACCGGCGATCGTAGTCGCGCCTCGTCGAACAGCGATCTGCGCATGTGTGGAAGGGGCGAGGGCGTGGGTGTGGTCGTGGGGGACATCCTGAGTAATGGCCAGCCATGAGCCGTGGTCCTAAGGTCCCTTGAGACGGAGCTTCCTGCTGTCAATCGCCGTCGCCCTGCGGCATCGGCCTTGGGCCGTCAGCGCCGTGCCGACGTTGCCCGATGCGACCTATCGAGCCGTGGTGAGGTGATTGCGACGTGCGGTAACCAGGTGGCGCCATCGTTCGCGGGTCTGTCGTTCTCCGTCGATCCACCGTGCTCGCGCGGTGTGCTCGGGGAGCGGAAGGTCGGCCATGAAGTGCGCGATGTCGACGTAGTAGGCGTAGTCGCCGCTCTGCGTGAGTTCACGCAGGCGGGTGATCGCGGTGGTGAGGTCGCCCTGGGCGTCGAGAACGGCGTGGTGGAAGCACAGGGCCAGTTGCAGTTTCGCGGCGGCGTAGGAAATGCCGGAGACACCGATTTCGGCGAGCAGTACGGCCGCCCGGTCGGGCACGTCTGCGGCGAACCCGGCATCGCGCACGAGCACGGCAGTGCGAGCGGTCATCTCGCTGGAGCGCAGGCTGAGGTGGGACAGCAGCCGGTCCGCCAGGTCGAGTTCGTCAGCGGCCCGAAGCGGGTCGGCGAAGGAGACAGCGAAGGCGAGATGCGCCTGCACCATGGCGGTCTCGCCGACCACGCCGTGCTCCTCGGCTTCGCTCCGGGCTGCCAGGTACGCGGCCACCGACCGCTCCATGTCACCCTGCACCCACCACACGTCTCCCAGTACCCGATGCTGCCGCCCCTCCCAGCCCAGCCGCCCTGCGGCTTCGACCGCCGTCGGGAAGTCTCCGGACAATCGGCTCAGGTGCGCCAAGCCGCGCCGAGCGGCGGAGGCGAGCCGACCGCCGGCGGAAGCAACGCGCTGCATGCCACGGCGTGAATCCTCGGTCAGCCCGAGGTCTCGCTGGGCCTTCGTCAGGTAATACGTGGCCAGTTCGACCAGCTCATCGGGGAGCAGCCCCGACGCCAGGACGACCGAGAGCCGCCTGGCCGTACGCTCACGGTGCTCGTGCTGGCGGCGGGCGATGGCGCTGAGCGTCTCCACCAGGGCATCCGCGGCAGTCTGCAGGCCGCCTGACGACGTGTCGTCGGCGGCAGGGAGTGCCAGCGGTTCCCAGATGGAATCTCCCACGTACTGGAATGCGGCATCAGCAAGCCAGCCGAGATCGAGACGGAAGCCCCGTGCGATGAGTAGCCCTTGCTGCAGGCAGCCGACCAGGACCGTGCGGTCGCGTCGGAGGTCCTGGCGCCACTGTGATTCCAGGGCGCGCAAGGCACGCTGGGCCGTGCGCTGCCAGTCCTGCTCCGACCACCGGTCGTCACTGCTGTCGTCCGCGTTGCGAATGGCGGCGCGGATCAGGTCGTGGACATGGAAGGGCCACACGCCGGAGGACGACTCCCGGATGAAAGGGCGCTCGGTCAGTCGTAGTGCGGGCGCGTCGTGGTCCATGCCGGCGGCCTGGGTGGCCAGGGGCACGGAGAACGCGTTGAGCAGGCTGACGGAGCGCAGCACGTGGCGTTCCTCAGCGGTCAGGTCGCTGAGGGTGCGGGCGATCAGAGCGGGGAAGTCGTGGTCGAAGTCGGTGACCTGCGGCTGTCTGTTACCACGCCGAAGTTCGAGGTAGCGCATGACCGACAGGTCCAGGTACAGGGGCAGGCCGTGGGAGCGCTCGGTGATGATCCGGCGGACCGGTTCGGTGATCAGCGGTTGCCCGTCGCGGCTTAGCCTACGGACCAGGTAGTCCTCGCAGTCTTCGGGAGAGAAGTCGCCGATCAAGATCTGACGGCCGGATACACCTGAGCCGGTCGGCGCCGTATCGGGGACGAGGCCGGGCCAGGCGTTCGGTCCGGTCCAGTCGAGTTGCCCCTCCAGGGTCGTCTCCGCCCACTGAAGGCGATTGCGTCCTGTGACGACGAAGAACGCGTTGGGCATCAGCCACACGATGCGCTGGAGCAGACGCTCGAGGTCGCGGTGGGTGCGGTCGCCGGTGTCCTCGAAGGTGTCCAGCAGGATCACAGGCAGTACGCTCTTGTCGGCCGGGAGCTGGGCCAAGTCCCAGGCGAGAAGGTGCGGGTAGAAGCTGAGGGCTTCCAGATCCGGCTCGGCCTCCAGGAGATCGGCCAGGCGCGAGCAGCCAGCAAGGGCGCGCACGGACTGGCGCCGCTCGCGTAACGCCTTGATGAGCGCTCCGGCCCCGTGCCCGAGCGCACTCCCGACGGTGCCGGGCAGGAGCAGGGCCTGGGCGACGTCGCTGAGGGCGGACTGCATCTGCTGGGGCAGAGCCGCAGCGGCGCTGAAGCGGCTCAGCAGCCCGCCCCGGCGCAGATAGTCCTCGATCGGTTCGCCCGGGTGGTTGTGCTCCCAGTAACGGCGCAGGGCGAGGTCGAAGGCGGGCATCGGCCGGCCGAGCGCGGCCAAGGCAAGGCGGATGGTGAGGATGACACGCTCGAAGTCCATACCCGCGGCGCGCGCGAGGTCGATGCGGACCGGCAGTGTCCGCTCCTCGGGGTGGGACGGCGACTCCCATTGCACCGGACGGTGCTCGCTGCGGGCGAGCGACGCCTCGATCTTGCGGGACAGAGTGGACTTGCCGATCCCGCCCACGCCGTGGAAGACGAGGATGTTGCGGCGGGGAGCTTCCAGGTCTTCCACATCGAAGTCCATACGGGTCACGTGCCGTATGTGCTCCGCGAGGGAGGCCGTCACCGCCTGCCACTGCGCCTGTCGGTTCGTGAACGCCTCACTGGCGGCGATGCTCCGGTCGTTCGAGCTGAACAGCGTTCGAAGATCCCGCCCTGTCACTGTCCCCCCTGACGATCAACTGAAGCCAATCTATGCTCCCTTGAGGACAGCGTGGCAAGCCCGCATTCAGGCAGGTCTGCAGGTCGCATCCGACATACCGAAGTTGAGCGCGGGAACGCCACACTCCACGATGCTGGCCGAAAACAGTGTCTGTGGTTGGCCACCTCAGCAGCCCACACGGTCGAGCCGACTGGGAGACGCGTTTCACGTGATCTACCGTGGGCGGCAAGTAACGCTGTGGGTACGGAAGTTCCGTGACGGATGACCGAGACGGGGGCTGTGGTGCGGACCGGGTTTGTCGACCGCGTGGAGCACATGGACGAGCTGCGCTCGCTGCTGGCGGACGTGACCGAAGGGCGCGGTGGCCGGGCGATCGTGGTCGACAGCGTCTCGGGTATGGGGAAGTCTGCACTACTGCAGGCGTTTGAGTCGGAGACCGCCGCCTCTCACGGGCCGGGCCTCCGTCGTGTCGTATCCGTGCGGTGTCAGCCGTCGATCGGGACGGCTCTGCACTACGGAACGATTGTCGAACTGCTCCTTCAGCTGGCCCGGGATCAGGAGGTCAAGCAGCCCGGCGTCTTCCGTCGGCTCCTGAGCTTCACCGGTCAGGGCGTTGTCCGCTCTGCTCCTGAGGTGCTGTCCGCGATCGTGCCCGGCCTGGGCGCCCTGTTCACCCTGGGCAAGGAAGTGGCGGAGGCGTCCCTCGCTTCTGGATCGATGCCGTTCGACAGCCTGCTGCCTTTCCAGCAGGGAGCAGCCGCACAGATCGTGGACGCTCTGCTGGATCTCGTTCGGCAGGGTCCGCCCACCGTCGTGCTCATCGACGACATTCAATACGGCGATCCCAGCAGCTTGCTGGTCCTCGACCGGTTGCTGCGGCGGCTGCCCGGCGAGCCGCTCGGCCTGGTACTCAGCCACACCACGGACGGGGCCTACGTCGATGGCCCGGAATCCATGGTCGAGGATCTGCTGCACGACTGGGCGAAGGACGGACTCCTGCGGCGGCGGGTGCTGGGCGGCCTGCCGCACGACGCGGTCGCCGAGTTGGTGCGCTCCCGGCGCCCGGACGCCCCGCCGACATTGTCGGAGCAGCTGAGTCGGTTGACCGCCGGCCACGCCGTCTTCGTCACCCTCTGCCTGGAGGAGTGGCGTCCGGACGCCGGCCCCACGGTCGAACTGCCCAGCAGTCTCTCGCGGGTGGTGGAAGAACGACTCCGGCTGCTCACTGAGCTGGATCGCGAACTGCTCATGATCGGGGCGACCCAGGGCGAGACGTTCCTGTCCCGCACGGTTGCCGAGGTCAAGGGAGCACCCCACGACGAGGTGATGGAGCGGCTGCGGCTCATCGCCGCCCAGCACCGGCTCATCCTGCCCATACAGCCTCCCGGGTGGGCGCGACTGGACGCATCCGACTGTTATCGGTTCGAGCACAGTGCTCTGTGGGGCGTGGTGTACGACCAGCAGACCCCTCAGCAGATGCGGTCCCGGCACGCCCGTATCGCGGTGGCGCTCACGACCGGCCCACTGGACGGGATGCCACTGGAACGTCGGCTGGAGATCGCCCGCCATCTCCGCAACGGCGGAACCGAGTGCCTGCTCGCCTCGGCCGAGGTGCACTACGGGCTGGCCCGGGACGCCGCGATGGAGGGGTTGTCCTTCGCCGAGGCGGAGCGGCACTGCGAAGAAGTGATCAAGGCGGTCCGGGACCTGCCGCAGCAGGAGGAGAGCCGGGACCAGTGGCTCGTCCAGGCCGTGGAACTGCTGCTGTCCCTGACGGAGGTGCGCTGGCGCGGCCAGCACCAGCCGGCCGGCGGGCCGGACATCGACGCCCTGGCCGCCGAGGCTGAAGCCGCGGCGAGGCGCTGTTGCAGCCCCGAGTTGGCGATCCGTACGACGCTCCTGCGTGGCAAGACCCTGCTTGCTACCCAGGGTCTGGTGCCGTCCCTGGACAAGCTTCGCGCGGCCGTGGAACTGGCCGAGCAGCACGGCGATCCGGTCCCGCTCTTCGTCGCCCGCGTCGAATACGGGCGGCAGGTGTCCAAGCGACGGCTGGCCGACGGTCTGGCCCAGCTGCGGGAGGCCGAGCGCATGTACGCCTCCGACCCACGACTCGGCGGCACCAGTGATCCGGTGCTCCAGCACGCTCGCAACCTGGGAGAGATGCAACTCGGCATCACCCTCTACGACAGCGGACACCTCAGCGAGGCCCAGGCCCGGCTGAGCCGCTGCGTTCAGCGTCTGCGCGACGAGCCGCTGAGGGCAGAACTGCCCATAGCGCTCAACTACCTGGCACAGGTGCATATGGGCCTCGGTGCGTACGAGGATGCCGAGGAGGTCTTGGGCGAAGCTCTCGCCTTCGAAGCCGACCGCGGGGGCGACAGCGGCTGGCACGCCTACAACAAGGCGTTGCTTGCACATCTCCTCATCCAGCGGCCGGCGAAGCGCGGCCGAGCCCTGGAACTGATCGCCGACGCGTGGGCGGAGACGGAACGGACCTGGCTGGCCAACCTCGTCCCCATCGTCCGCAATCTGTACGCCGAGATCCTGCTTCTCGCCGCTGACGAACCCGGAGAACTCCTGGATCAGGCGGACCGCCTGGCTGTGGCCACCTGTGTCGAGACCCAGCGCAGCGGCATGATCCGTAGCGAGATCGCCGCGCACTCCCTGCGCAGCCGCATCCTGCTCCAGAACGGCGACACGGTCGGAGCCCAGGAGCAGGCCCGACAGGCCGTTCGCATCCTGGACGAGGTCGGGGACATGCCCGCTCTTCGTACCGAGGAGGTTCTGTACCACTCCGCTGTGGTGCTGGCCGCCGGGGGCGTGCGGGAGGAGGCATCCGTACTCCTCCAGCGGGCCCGGCGAGAGGTCGACCGCAAGGCGGAGCAGGTCACCGACGACTTGTCGCGCGACCGGTTCCTCACGCGTGTCCCCCTCAATAACGCCATCCTCCACGGCGAGGGGGTCGACCAGTGACCAGGCCGGACGACCGACGAGGGGTTCTGACAGCTGGTGGCAGACTGGAGCCGTCATGCTGACGATCACCAAGGAGTTCCACTTCTCGGCCAGTCACGTCCTCGACCGGCTGCCGAGCTGGCACCCCTGCGCCCGCATGCATGGCCACAACTACGTCGTCGTGCTGGAACTGTCCGCCCGCCGCGAGGACCTCACCGAGGCAGGCTTCGTCCGTGACTACCGCGAGCTCGACACCTTCAAGAAATGGATGGACGACACCCTCGACCACCGTCACCTGAATGAGGCGATGGGGGGGGATCTCTCCGTCGGCCGAGAATCTGGCTGCATGGATCTTCGACCTCTGGATCGAGCGTTTCCCCGAGTTGACCGCAGTCAAGGTCTCTGAGACGCCCAAGACGTGGGCTGAATACCGGCCGTCGCGGTGAATGGCGACGGCCAGCCCCTGCGACTGACTCGTCCGCCTCTGCATCCAGCTGGTTCGAGGAACGCAGGGGCAGACAGGTCATGCATCCGGCGTGGTGTCGGAACGACGGCTATGGCCCGCTGGCTTCCCACGTCACGCCGGTGCGGCGCGACCGGCGTCCGTGGGTTCGACAAGGTCGGGGTGACTTCCGTCGGCGGGCGTGACGACGTGGACGAGGCCCTTCGCCCACAGCGAAGCAGAGACGCCGTACCAGTGACCGGGGTGGTTCTCGTCCATTCCGGGTTCGGCGGGGTTGAGGACCGGGAAGTGGTCGGACATCGCTACCGGCTTGGGAGACTGGGCGTTCAGCTGCAGCAAGTCGCGTTCATCGCTGCTCAAGGCCATGTGCCCAGGCTATAGCGGGGCTTCGACAGGTCAGCAGCCTGGGGTGGTGCAGCGTAAGGACGCGGATCGGCGGGACCGCGAGACGCGGGAATAGCGCGCATGTGGGCCCGGTCGTACCTCTCTCTTGCGACCTTCCGGGGGCACCGTTGGCGAACGCACAGAGCTTGCGGGCTGCCTTCGCTACGGAGCAGCTGTCAGAGGCGCAATCACCTGGGAGACCTCCGACCAAGATCTTCTCCCAGATTCCTCCCAAACGATCTCCGGAAACCCGTCAGGGGCCTGATCCACTCACTGGATCAGGCCCCTGACCTGTTACTTCACTGTCGGGGTGGCGGGATTGAACCCACGACCTCTTCGTCCCGAACGCGATCAGGCCGCCTGTCACGTCGCTCGATGGGCACCGGCCTGCGTCTCGGCCTCCACTGCCGTCCATTAGCGTCCAGAAGCGTCTTGTTGCCGCTGCCTCGTTTGGCCCCCCGTTTGGCCCCCGACGCCTGCCCCAAGGAGGGGCATCAGCGCGGTCCGGTCGCTGCCGAGCCGTGGGCCATGGATCGGTGCAACCACGTAAGCCGCTCCACCACACGCCGATACAGTCTGCTCCGCACCATGGGGGCGGCTTGCCCTCGTTGTCAGTGGCAGCAGATAGCGTCTGTTGAGATGAGAGAGGGCGATGGATGGCGACTCCCAACGTGTACCGCTTGGTTACAAACCTGAAGTACTGGCTCGTGGCCGGCGTGACCGTACTTGCAGGTGGGGCACTCCTGTGGGTGTCGGGCGTTGCATGGTTCGACAAGCATGAGTCGCTGGGAACCCTCGCCAATCAGATTGGGGGCCTGCTGATTGCTTCGGTTGCTCTCGCGACAATCTGGGATCTGGTCGGTCGGCGCTCGTTCTTCGAAGAGATGCTGGAAGTAGTCAAGCTGAAGCACGACATCTACGTGTCGGGCCTTGAGTCCATCAGTACTGACTACACCAAGGTCGCTGATTGGGACGCCTCTTTGGGCTCGGCGAAGCAGGTTGACGTCTTCGCTGCGTGGGCTACGACTTGGCGGAACACGCATCACGTGCGCCTTCAGCAACTCGCATCTCAGAATGATGCAAAGATCAGAGTGTGCCTCCCTGACCCCAATGACAACGCATGCGTCAAGCTACTCTCCACCCGCTTCAACATGACGCAGCCTGAGGTTCGTAGCAAGCTTAACGAGGCGATAGACGGGTATAAACAGCTTGATGGGAACAATCGCACCGGCCGAGTGGAGGTTTATACAACTCCTGTCTTCAGGGCTTTCACTGCTTATCGCGTAGACAAGCAATTTATCGTCACCCTCTACCATCACAAAGACAGTCGTAGTGGTTCCGTCCCGGCGTTCACCTGTCGTCAGGGCGGATCTCTTTATGAATTCTTCAAGGATGACTTGGAGGGCGTCCTCAATGTCAGTACCAAAGTCTACCCGTGACGCTCCTGCTGTGGGGCCCGTTCGCGTGATGGCGCACGACCTGTCCCTTGATGTCTACCACCGTCTTGCAGAAAGCGGACGTGTGGCATGGGACATTGAGACGAACGGTCTGGAGCCAACCGAGGCAATGATTGGGACATGCCAGCTCCATTCGCCTCAGGTCGGAACATTCATCGTCACCGGAGTGGCTGGCAGGATTCCGCCTCTACTTGCACGCCTCCTTTCGGATGTACGAGTAGAGAAAGTGTTCCATCATGCTCCGTTCGATCTCTCATTCATGGCGCATGCATGGGGTGTCGAACCGCGTAACGTGGCCTGCACTAAGATCGCGGCCAAGATTCTCTGCCCTGGGCAAGCGGCAGAGAAGTATTCGCTGAAGTATCTGATGGCACGCCATTTTGGCCTTGCCTTGGACAAGAAGGTCCGATTCACGGACTGGCTGACGGACTCGCTAAGCGAGGAGCAACTTCAGTATGCGGTTGGAGACGTGATTCGTCTCTTGGATCTGTATGATCTCCTCAACAGAAAGTTGGAGGAGAAGGGCCTAGCGGAACTGTACAGCGACTGCAAGGAGTTCTTGTCCACGCATGTTCGCTTGCGCCTCCATGGTTGCGCCGATCCGTTCAGTTACTAACTAGTGTCTCGTGATCCTGATTGCGTTACTTCGAGTTGTTATTGACGAGTTTCTTCACGCTGGCCTGGACGAGTCG
>NZ_JBWLKM010000129.1:0-18231 GCF_059026085.1 Streptomyces sp. a15
GCACTTGGCACCGGAGGCGCACTCCTGGTCCAGCGGGGTGTCCGGCCAGCGCTTGGCGTTGGCGGTGGTCCGCTTGGGGCGTCATGCAGCTCGCCTCGCCGGGTGACGTGGACGGCGACGGCTTCGCCGACCTGATCGCTCGCAACACCTCCACCGGTGACCTGTGGGTGTACCACGGCAAGAGCGCGGGTGACGCGGACGGCGACGGTGTCCCGGACGGCGGCACCGATCCGGCGTCCCTGGGGGTGGGCGCCAACCGTACGGCCTATGCCACCGGCTGGACCACGACCGCACGACCGCTGTTCACCGCCTCCGGTGACAGCAATGGCGACGGCATCCCGGACCTGTGGTCGACAACGGCGAACACCACGGCGGGGCTGGAGTTCTCCCGGGCCGCCGCACCGGCCCGGTGGGCCCGCCGACGGTGGTCGGCGGGGGCGGATGGCAGGCGATCAAGTTGATCTCCTGATCCGACCAGCCCGTCAGTGATGCGGCCGGTCGCACCCGGCAACCGGCCACATCACTGACAAAGCGGCGGCGTCGTCGCAGGCGCCGTTCTTGGTGAGTTCTCGCGGCTGGGAGTCGACGAGGTACGCCTCGGTGTCGCGGACGTAGCCGGTCAGGGTGCTGAACGTGCGGCCGCCCCCTGGCCTGACCCGGCGCCCGCCCTCGGCGTGAACGGCCCCGCCCCGCGTGCATCGGCGCGCGGAACGGGGCCATTCGCCTGTCACCTTCACGGTCGGCCGCCGTCGGCCGACCGCCGCTACGGCAGCGGGTCGGCGACGCAGATTCCGGTGGCGGAGCGCCCGGTGACGGTGACCCGGGCGGACTCGCGGCCATCCACCAGCACCACCAGCTCGGCTCGTCCTCCGTCCTCGTCGAGGGTGACGCCGAGCACGGGTATCACGATCGGCCCGCGCATGACGACCTCCTTGCTCCACGGCAGGTGCGGCTCGTCGACACCGACCTCCTCCTCCCCCTCCTGGCCGGTCGGGGCGTAGTTCAGCTCCGCGACACCCTCGCCCGCCACCCGGTACTCCACCCGCAGGCGCGTCCCTCCCCCGGTCACGGAGAACCGCGGCGACCCGCTGACCGCCCCGTCCAGCACGCCCGCGTCGTCCCAGGGGGCGCGGTCCCGCCCTTTCTCGCTCATGCTCAGGCTTCCTCCTCCGCGCGGCACAGCGCCTGCGCCCCCGTACGGTATGCGGGGCCGGGGCAGTGGCGGGAGGCAGGCTCCGTCGGACGAGGAGCGAGCCCGGCGTGTGCTGGAAGAGGCCGGGGCAGCTCCGGTCGGGATCATGGCCACGCTCGAGTCGCGGCGCCCCTGCCCGGGCCGCCGGCTCTCCCCTTGAGCGTACGAGCGGGCTCCAGAAGCGCGGCGTACTCCACGCGCGAGGTCGGTCACGAGTACTGCGCTCAGGCACGAACATGTGAGGGAAGCGCGGCTCACGCCGGAGGCAGGCCGTCCCCCTCTCTCGGCGGCTCTCGACGGCGGACGGTTCATCATTCCGGAGCGAGAGACCCGAGCTCGATTTCCTCAAGCACCCGAGACCACCAGGGTTCCTCATCCACGAAGGCCTGCTCCACCAAGGCGTCACAGGAGTCGTCCTCAAGGTGATTTCACAAGGGTGAATTCATCGCTGGACGCCTTTCAGCGGAGGTTGTTACCGGGGCCGGCGATGCAGACCCTGAAGCCAGTAACTGTTGACTCCGTCTTCGAAATCACCGAGGAACACCGCAGGCCCCACCCCGGGGAACTCCTGGAGGTCCAGTTCACGGCGCGTATTACGCACGAACATCCGATTCGAGTCATCCGGCAACCCGCGTTCAGCCAGCAGTTGTGCGTCAGCTCTGCTGCCCTTGCTGCCCTTGCTGCCCTTGCCCATGATCGTCGCCGCGGCCGTCTGGACGGAGGTCTTTCCCGTCTTCGGGTCCGTGGCCACCACCTTGTCGCCTGGCCTGACCTTCTCGATCGGCTTGGTGGAGCCGTCGGCCATGAGGACCCTGGTGCCGGGGACGAAGCTGTTGGCCATGCCCGCGGCCGACTCGCACGCCGCGCCCTGCACCTCGTCCTTGGCCGTCTCCTGGGACTCTTCCCGGACTTCCTTGGCGACCTTCTTGACCGCCCGCTTCACCTGCCGAGACTTGGGCCTCGGCTTCGGCTGTGAGCGGGGTTTGCCGCGCGCCTTCGGGCGGGCCGCCGCCTTGCGGGCCGCGGCTCTGCGGGCCGCGGTCATCGGCGACCAGCTGTGGTTCCTGCCGGGCTCTGTGTACGGCACGGTCGACTCCGGCTACCTGATCGGCAACTCGGGCTGGGGCGTCATGCAGCTCGCCTCGCCGGGTGACGCGGACGGCGACGGTGTCCCGGACGGCGGCACCGATCCGGCGTCCCTGGGAGTGGGCGCCGACCGTACGGCCTACGCCACCGGCTGGACCACGACCGCCGGCACGGCCGGATGGCAGGCGATCAAACTGATCTCCTCATCCGACCACCCCGTCATGGATGCGGCCGGTCGCCTGGCGCGACCGGCCGCATCACTGACAAACCGGAGGAAGCAGCGAGTCAGAGGCCTTTCGCTACGGGCTCCAGAACCGCCACGCACTCCATGTGATGCGTCATCGGAAAGATGTCGGCTTGAGCGGGTCACGGAAAAGACCAGGTCAGCGCCTGTTTCACGGCTCGCTGCCCCACGTGCGGGCACCCAGAGCGTCAAACGAGCGTCACGACCAACCAACAGCCCATCCTTCCTCTTCCGGCGGAACAGGCTGCCAAGACCAGCTCCCCCCACGAGCCCGCCTCCCACTCACTCCGGACGCAGGCTCGCACATCATGGCCCTCACCGCTTCTCCGGCCGCCATAATGGACTCATGCCCTCCAGCCCACAGCATCCCGCACCCACGCCGAGCGACCTCTCGGGCGCGGTCGCCGAGGACCTCGCGCTGTACCGGGAAAAGTTCCGGCGACGTCTGCCGGAGTCGCTGGACGAGTTGCACGGCCCGACCCAGGGGGTCGTGGAGTTGCCACTGCACATGGCCTGGTCGGGGATGACCTCGTACGACATGAGCAAGCCTCGGCAGCGCATGGGCCTGTACCGCACGGTCCTGCACGAGGGCCTGCGCGATGACCTGCCCTGCTACCTCAACCGGGACCTGCTCCTCCAGCTATGGCCGGTGCTGCGCACCCTCGTCGGTCGCACCGTGCGCACTGTGTGGGAGGACACGTTCCCCCAGCTCGCCTCCCGCACCCGGGCAGCCGCGTGACGGATATGCCAGAGCTGCACACGCGGCTCCTGGCGGATGTGATCGCACTCGGCTCCCCGTATCCCCTGGTCCTCACTGGCGGATATGCCGTACGAGCGCACCGCCTCGTCAACCGCCCCAGCCAGGACCTTGATGTCGCCACCGAGAACCCGGCGCCCATGGCCGACATCGCGACCACGCTCCGCGCCGGCCTGGAAGCCCGCGGCTGGAAGGTACACGCGCTGGAGACCGCCCCGCTGTCCGCCCGTTTCACCGTGTCCGACCCGGCCACCGGGCAGGAATGCGAAGTCGACATCCTCAAGGAGATCTTCTGGCGGCCCATCGCCCAGAGCCCATACGGGCCCGTCCTCGCGGAGGAGGACGTGATCGGGACCAAGGTCCGCGCCCTCGCCGACCGCGGGGCGCCGCGCGACCTGATCGACGTGTTCGCGGCCTCCCGCCGCTGGAGCAATGCCGAGCTCGAGGAGTTCGGCCGCCGCCACGCCCGCGGCCGCTTCGAACGTGAGGATCTGCAGTCGAACCTCACGGGCGCCGAGTGGACTGACGACGAAGCGTTCGCCGCCTACGGGCTCGACGACACCACGATCACAGCTCTCCGCGCCTGGGCTGTGGAATGGGCCGACGACCTCGCTGCTCGTCTCCTCGAAGAGGGCGGTGCTCCGGACAACGACTGATCAAGTTCCGGGGGGATCACAACTGTGAACGATCATTCGAGCCGACTCTTGTGCGCCCCCTGCTTGGCCTCTGGAGATCTTCAGCGGCTGGGGTTGCGGAGACTTCGGGGCGAGTCCGGCCCTGGCGACGAGGGCGCCAAAGAGGTCGTGCGGATTCGGCATCCGTTTGAGGCGGGTCTTGATCAGCGCGGTGACGTGGTCGAGGTCATGTGTGGTGAGTTTGGCCAGTCGCAGCCGCAGCGTCCCATGCCGAATCCGCCCCTTCGCCCTGCTGTCCGCGGCAGCGAACCGGACGTCAGCGACCGATATAGAGAAACCGCACGTAGCACGCGAACGACAGTCCGCGCTGCCGAAGCCTGACAGCCTCGACGGAGGCGCTCAGTGTTCCGTGGAGCGCGCTGTTCTGCTGGAGTGCGACCGTACGTCGGCTGAACTCCTGCCGCTGCTGTCGGGCCTGATCGCCCGCAAGCGTGTTCTCTCGGGCGAGCCGCTCCTGACCCTCCTCCATCTGCTTCCGTGCTTGCACACGCAACGCATCTGTCTCGGACTCCACAGCCTTGCGCTGGGCGGTGAGCTGAGCCCGACGGCTGGCGACACCCTGCTCGATCGACTGTCGCTCCAGCACACCGAGCGCGGTCGGTTGCCGGGCTTTGGCGGATGCGACCAGGTCTTTGCGCCAGACATCGAGGGCGATGGCCTTGGCCTCGCCGATGCCATGGACGTCGATGACACGGCCGGTGCTCAGCACGAGCACGGCGCCGGTGCTGTTGTACTGGGTGTTCTGCACGGACCGGTAGCCCGTGAAGTCGGCTGCCGTACGGATACCCGCCGCCGCCAGCCGCGCGGCGAGTTTCGGTCCGATGCCGTGCGGCGGGGACTGAGCGATCAGCCGTCGGCTGAGCTGATCCCGCACAAACGCGGACTGCTTGTCGGTGAGTGCCTTGGCCAGGGCTCTACGAAGTTCTTCCGAGAGTCCGTCGATCTTCTTGTCTATGTCGCGCTGCTTACGGGCCTTGCGCTTCTCGGCCTCTTTGAGCTCGGCGTGGTACTGGGCTGTGAGTTTGTCCTGGTCCCGTGGGTAGGCAGCGGTCCGCTTCGCCTCCGCCGCGTCGAACTTCGCCCGGTCCTTGCGCAGCTTCTCGGCAGCCTTGGCCGGGTCATCGAGCTGGGCCAGTTCGTTCTTCAGCTTGGAAAGGACGGCCTGTGACCGAGTCCGCTCGGCGCGGCGGCTTCTGGCGAACACAGTGAGCGCGACAGCGACGAGGACGGGCACACCCGGACCGATCGGTGGCATCGAGAACCCCGCGACGACCACCAAGATGGCCGCGACCAGCAGGAGCGGCCAGAGCACGGCTGTGGCGACATCCAGCGGCGTCCGCGTATGGAAGCCGTCCGGTGCAGTGGCCGCGGGAACGGTCGGCGTCGGTGCGGGCTGCGGAGAGACGTGTCCGGTCATCCATCCGGGCAGTCCGCCTGAACCAGGAGTGGCTGCTGCGCCACGGCCCGACACCGCTGAGGTAGTCGTCCCGGCGGTCCGTTGTCTGGGCACGGCTACGAGCGGAGGTAGCACGTCCAACGGCTGGAAGGCCAGGGAACGTACCTGGTCGGCGAGGCCACTCACCGTCTGGTCGGGGTGGGCCAGCAGCGTCTGCAGCCTTGTGGAGCCGCCCGGATTCTTGAAGTCGTCCTCGGTAAGCAACAGGAACTCACCGCTGGGCTCGTGCAGCCGATTCCACAGGCCAGGGTCGGAGGCGATCGCCTTGAGCGACAAGAAGATGACCCAAGCGGAGAACCGGTCCAGCGCCGCCCCAAAGTCATCGTTCCCACGCAGGGGCGACTGGTAGTTGCGGTGCCCCCGCTCAGTGCCGCCCATGCCGGCCAGTGCCGGGACGTACATTCCGTCGTAATCGACCAGCCGCAACGTGTCATCGCTCGCGACGAGCAGGTTGCCGTGCTGGAGGTCACCGTGGGCTATCTCGTAGGTGACCAGATCGTGGGTCAGCGCCTCGAACCGCTCGGCCAGACGGTCGACGGCAAACCGGTGTGTGTGGTTGTCGTCAAGCCAGGAGGACAGGGTGACGGCCTCGACCCATTCCATCTTCAGGACCGGATAGCGATCCCGCCCGACGCTGATGGCGTCGGGAAGGTACTCGAATCCCAGATTCCACGGTTGAGAGAGCTCGGTCGGATCCAGCCCTGCGAGGCGGGAGCTGATGGCCTCGTAACGGCGTTCCTGGTCCGGGATGTGACGGGTGAAGCATTTGATCGCGTACCGCCGGCCTGAGGAGGCCGAGGTCAGCGAGAAGACGCTCGCGAAGGCGCCGGAGATGGCGCGAGGCAGACCGAGCTTGGTCAGTTCCGGCCTTGCGCCTTTGAGTTCGGGATGCTGAAAACAGAGCTGCGTGTGCTGCAACGCCTCCGCGTAATCGGCGCCGCTGGGAAACTGCCGCTGCGGACCGGTGGCCGAGCCCACTTTCACCGCCCCTCAAAGTCGATCCGTACGAGCGCTACGTCGTCATTGCGCAGTTGTCGGCGGTCCCGCAGGCCGTTCAGCCAGTTTTTGAATCCGTCCAGGTCGTCGGGCCCGGCGAACTCCAGCAACTGGCTTACGGCATCGTCCTGGTCCGGGACCGACAAAAGCCATGCGGCCAGGGCGTCGGTCATCAGGAGCAGCCGGTCGCCGGGTTGGCACCAGCCTTCGGTAAACCGCGTGCGGCGGGCCAGCAATGCCACGTCGTGGTTGCGACTGCCGAAGAGGTCGGGAGTTGTACCGAATTCCTCGACGGCCGCCACCGGGAACGCCTGTACCAGCCGGTCGTCGTGCAGGTGGAACAGACAGCTGTCCCCCAGGGCGGCAGCGCGCCATCGCCAGGACGGTTCACTTGTGTCGGGGTGGGAATCGGAGTCCGGGTCGACGCGCACCGCGAGCAGCGTCGCGTAGGCGCCATCTGCGAGCTTGGTGTGCTCGTACCACTTCAACGGGCGCCCTTCCGCGTGGCGCGTCTGCGTGTACTCCACGAGCCAGGGATCCCACTGGGCCACCACCGTCGACGCGAACTCCTCGAACGCCGTGCCGCCGGCCAGCAGGTCCGGCCGCCTCATGGCGTGTTCGGCCGCCGCGCAGGACAGCAGACGGGCCCAGTCCTTGGCCAGTGCACTCTCCGTCGCCCCGTCGCAGACACCCGCGGTGAGTGGCTCCCGCAGCATGTAGTCGTGTGGGCGACCGGGAAGCACGGCGACGGCGTCTTCGCATTCCGCCTCCGTGCTTCCGTGCTTGGGGGCCACGAGGTGCGTGACGTACACGCATGAGGTGGAAGTCGTCACCGCAGTTCGGTGGCTCGGGTGCCGATGTCGAGGAACTGCACGACCGTGGTGATGTCCGCGTTGTAGACGAAGCCGCGCGTGGTCTCGCTGACCCGCTGCCCCTGCGAGGCGGCGTACGAACGCATGTGGCTGGGCAGCGGACTCGACATGGCGAACAGCGTCTTGGCGTAGCTGTCCGGGAGGCCGTCGGCCGTGTCGGGGAAAGCGGTGGGGGTTCCGCCTGCGGCAGACACATGCAGATTGAACAGCAGCGCCGCTCCGTCGGCCGTGGCGTGCGAGGTGATGGCCTCGGCGGCCGCGGTGGGGTCGCCGTCGGTCGACTCGCCGTCCGTCAGGTTGATGACGATGGGCGGGAAGCTGGCCGGGTAGCGCTCGGTCCACGCCGCGACGAGGCTCTCAGCGTACTGAAGCGCGCGGTTCATCGGGGTCCCGCCGTGGGCGACCGGGTCCATCCACAGCGGGAAGTTGACGACGGTCTCCACCAGGCCGCCGGCACCGTCGGGCACCTTCTTGCTTCGCTCGTCTACGCGAGCAGGATTGTCCGCCACCTCACTGAGAGGGACGATGTCCCGGCCGGCGAGAGAACCCGCGAGCGCCGAGCCGACGGTGGCGCCGTAACCGACGACCGCGACGTGGAAGTAGTCGCGTACGCCTTCTTCCTTTGCACACTTGACCGAGAGTTCAGTGAGGAGCCGGTTGATGGCGTCGGCAACGACTTCAGCTTTCTGCTGGGGTGCTTCGCCACCGATGGGATCGCTCATGGAGGTCGACTGATCGACGAGGAAGATGATGCTCGTCGGATTACTGCGGCTGATCTCTGCCGTATACGGCACGTTGGGCTCCTGGCGGACGGTGAAGAACTCGGTCGTCGGAGAAGCTCATAGGACATGCTGACGTGCCGGTCACCAGCGCGCAGGCCAAGTCACCGAGATCCCCCCGGTCTTATGGTAGTGCGAGGACCTTGGCATTTGGGGCGCACTTGATGCCATCGACGAGGTTCTGTGCTTCGGCCTCCTCACGGGCCACCGAGCCGTGCCGTCACTCGCTCCGCTCGATCGGCCCAGACATGCCAGGCAGGCAGCCTCACGCCGTTCGGCAGCAGGGCAGTGTGGCTGAGGGCGAGCCTCAGGTGGCGTGCGTCCTCCATGTCGGAGGACGCCCCGTGGTCCAGCCGGACCTGCGTGGCGTCCGGGCCTCGGCGGACGTCGAAGTCGAAGGGGTAGCCGTCAGCCGTGACGTTCCTGTCGAGCAGGACTCCGGAAATCGCGTCCGTCAGCATAAGTTGAAGCCGGTCACCGACAAGCTCATCCTGCTGCCGGGAATGCGGACCGAACGAATACAGCGCGTCTTTGGCCTCAGCCGCGTCCAGCAGTGCATGCGGCATGCCTGCCCGAACCGACCAGAAGTCGCGGTCGCCGAACACAATGAGATGCGAACGTGCGCGGGTGATGGCCACATTCCACAGATTGACCTCGCGGCAGAGCCAGTTGACCGCGCTGGGGCGCATTTTCGCACCTGCGACGAGGGACAACAAGATCACGTCCTGCTGTCCTCCCTGGAACGTGTGCACCGTGCCGACCCGCACACGCGCTTCGTGCTTCCAGCGCTCGGCGATCAGGTCTTTCTGGGCGCGGAATGGGGTGACCACCCCTACCGTCGAACCTTCCGGCAGCCGCATCAGCAACCGCTCCACCGAAAGATGAACGCGATTCGCCTCCTCCTCGTTCATCCACGACCCGTTGCTGCCTCTGCGCGCCGTTCCCACCACATCGAGCCACTGCACCGCGTCGACTCCGTCCAGGCGCCGCAACGACCGGGATTCCGTGAGCACGGTCAGCCGGTCGCCGTAACAATGCCGGTTGGAGATGCCGACGATGTCCGGATGACAGCGGAAGTGCTCGTCCAGCAGCAGTGATTCCCCCGTCGCGTGGGCAGCCGCGTGGAACGCGGAGTAACGCCGGTGCTCAAGCCGGTGCTCGTCGAGCCAGCTCGCCCGCAGCCCCGCCCCACGGTGTGCCTCCGCCTCCTGCCGGGGCTGAAGTGTCGTGATGTGCTGCAACTGCATGGGATCCCCGATCACGAGGGCCCGCCGTGCGCGGAAGAGCAGAGGCAGCACATCCGGCGTGGAGCACTGGCTCGCCTCATCGACGATGACCAGGTCGAAGAGGGCGGCGCGGTCCCGGAACCGTCGTGGGGACCTCGCGGTGACGGCCCAGCCGGACACTTGCGGCAGGATCCGCTCCAAGGACGACCACTGCCGCGGTGATCGTGACTTCACGGCGTCGATGCGGTCGTGTATGGCCGCACGTGCGGTCGTTGCCTGCTCCGCCACCAACGCCTGCAGCAGTCCTGCCGACGTCTCTCGAACTTGTCGATCGGTCTCCTGGAGCGTCGTGAGAAGTTCGGCGTCGTCCGGTGCTGCATCGGCTTCAGTGCTTTTCCGTCGCCAGGCGGCTTCGGATTCCCCGAAAGGCAGCAGGTCGGCGAAGTCTTGGCGTCCTACAGCCTCTACGAACAGCGGGGCGAGACTGCGCAGGCATCGGCTCCGCAGCCATCCTCCGAAGATCCCGAAGCGGACTGCCGTGCGAGCCCGGCGCAGCCACCGACCGAGGGAGACATCGTCGCCCAGGGCCGTGGCAAGCGCTTGAGGGTCGCCGTTGTGTTGTTCGGCATAGGAGAAGCGCAACCGGCCGAGGTCGGCCAGTTCCCGCTCTCGACGGGCGACCTCCGTGAGTTGACGACGTAGCGACTCTCGCCCCCGCAGGTGGTTCCGCAGTTCACCCCGATACATCTGGGAAGACTGATGGGGCCGAACGCTGCGGGTCAACTGCTCCAGCGTCCGCAACTCTTGCTCGACGGCTGCCTGGTTGCCCGTTCGTACGAGAAGTCCCGGAGCCAGGGCTTCACAGCGCTCCCAGACCTCGTCCACCGCCTTGTTGTTGGTCGAGGCGACGAGCACGGTCTGACCGGCCGCTATGGCCGTGGCGACCGCGTTGACGATGAGCTGGCTTTTCCCGGTGCCGGGCGGTCCGGTGGCGACCGTGAGCTTGCGGACCATGGCGGCCCGGATGACCGCCTCCTGCCCCTCGTTCAGTTCCAGGGGAGCGGTGACCTGCACCTCCTGCTCGGCTCTCTCATCCGCTCCTGATGCCGCCCGCGCGGTGAATGCTCCGAGCGCGGTGTCTGCGAACTGCCCGACGCTCCTTTGTAGCGTTTTGTAGTCCTTCATCAGCTGTGCGGTGGCCGCGGAGTCCGACCGTGCGGCGAAGACGACCGCCACATTGCGGGCGCCCTCATGCGCGGCGTACAGCGAGCTGCCGTCGCCGAGCGATCCGGGGTCGAGGTGCTCCGTGTCGGGCAGTCCCAGCTCCTGCAGCAGACTGCGCAGGTCGCGGACCATGTCCTCCCGGAATCCCGGCCGCCAGTTGGGCTGGTAGGCGGCGAGCAGTTCTTTGCCTTCGTCCTTGCCCAGCCGGTCGAGGACGAGTTTGGGATGCAGGACGATGGGTCCTGTGGGTGTGACCACACTGCGTCCCTGCGGACCGCGTTCGATCTCGATCTGGCGCATGGCGAGTGGCGCGCACACTTGCCGCTTGCCGTCGTAGAGAACGGCGACGGGGTACCCGTACCAGAGGTCGGCGCCGTCCTTGAAGGCACGCTCTGAGAGGTCCACGATCTCTTCCGGCGCTTGAACCGTGGTCTCCGTGCCGGAGAGCAGCACTTCCTCCCCTGCCGACCAGACCGCGCGTGGAGGATCGCTGCCCACCAGTGGCAGCAGTTCGTCTGTGGCGTTCTCCGCCTCCAGACAGTGCTGGTAGTACGTCAGCAGCTGTGCCCATTCGACGTTGGTGAAAGCGGAGTCGTCGTGTACCGCCTCGGTGGCTTTGACCGGTGCCGGAGTCACCCCTCCGGCACCGTCGCTGACTGCGGTGAGCCCAACGGGCAACGGCTTGAGGGCGGGAATCTGACGGCCGGTCGAGGCATCGGCGAGAAAGATGTCACCAGTCACGTGAAGACTGGACTGGGTCGGCGTCTGCCGACGTCCGTCAGGGGCTTTCCGTAAGTCACGATTGATGTAACGGAACAGGTCGTTCGCCGAGACCTGTCCGTCACCATCCAGGTCCGCTTGTCCCGAGTGTAAACCTTCGACTATCGCTCTGGTGAACTGTGAGGGCTGGTCCGCATCAGCGGTGAACGCCTGCTCCCAGTGCTGAGAAGCGGTGATGACGTGCACTCCGCCGGCCTCGACGACCGGCGCGGTGGCCGAGTGCGAGGCCCCTTTGCTGCGGAAACCCTGCACCGCGCTGCCGCTGAAACAGCAGTCGAGCAACAGGACTTTGCGCCGTGCCGCGCATTTTTCCAACTGGTCCGTCACGAAAGACGCTTCGAGGGCGGTTTGCTGTATCCGGTCCGCCCCGGTGTCCGTCGTGACGTAGTACAGCTGACCGTCCTCGCGGTCGTACACCCCGTGGCCGCTGAGATAGAGCACGACCAGTTCGTCCGGCTCACGGTCCCTGAGAAACTGTTCGACGGCCTGCTTGATCGCCGCCCTCGACGAGTCCTCGACCCGAAGACACTTCTCGTACCTTCCGACCGCCGGCATTTCCAGGACCTGACTCAGGTAGTGCACGTCTGCGCGCACAGCAGGCAGGGCGGGGAAGTTCACGTCCTCATACGCAGCAGTGCCCACGAGTAAGGCATGCTTACGACTCATCGCGCGTCTCCCGAGCCGGTCCCCGACCTGTCGCCCTCACCGTCCCGCAGTGCCTTCACCTCACGCCCGGACACTCCCCCCTGGAACTCTGTGACCGTTCCGTCGGAATGCACCACCCGCACCTTGCGGCTCTTACGGACCTCGACCCAAGCTTTGATGGCGGTCCTCGCCAGCGCGAGGGTTCCCGTGGTGAGGATGAGCACGACCTCCGGAGTCAGCAGTGCCGGCCCTTTCGCACCCTCCGTAGCTCGCGTCGCCTCAGGCGGGGCGAAGCGCACTTCTGCGCCGTCCAGCCGATTCAGCACCTCACGGAGTTCCTTCGCTTCGAGCTCCGCATGCCGCGGGTCGGCGCCGAACACCTGGATCCGCGCAGACTCGATCTCGTCGGACATCTTCCCCCTCGTACAGCCAACTTGCGTGTAGTAAAAGTGAGTTACGGGCGCCGCTGGTTCGCCGTCACCCTAGCGATTCTTCCTGTCCTCCACGATCCGGGGACCCAACGCCTGCGACTTGCGCCCTCGTCCGGAACTCGCAGGATCCCGTACAGCGGCTCACCCAGGTCCGCCCACCTCTCCAGGGCGTCCCGGTCCACCAGTTGAATCCCATAGCGGGGGCCGCTGGCTCGCGCGGCTGCCGTAAAACCCCCGGTGGTGACGATCACGGCGAAATGGGCGCCATGGTCGTGGCGGTATGTTCCGTTGACACGCTGGACATCCTGGTCTCCGACCCTTCGGTCCGGTCGTAGCCGCTTGCACTGCACGACGACCCGCCGTTGCGAATGATCGACGACGAGTACGTCGGCGCCCTTGTCCCCCGCTCTGCCCACATGTTCCGCGGTCAGTCCGTCCCTGCGCAGCAAGGAGCAGACCGCCAGCTCGAACTGCTGGGGGTCCAGGGCATCGAGATGGGCCAGCGAATAGCGCACGGGCCCCGCGGAAAGCGCCGAGCGGCCGACCCATCTCTGTACGGCCAGCCGCCCCGGTTTCAGGCCCAGCCCCACTGCCACGGCGGTCAGCACCATGCCTGTCCACACCGGCCATTGCTCGGCCGCCTGCCACAGACCGCTGACGCCGGCCAGGGCAGCCACTCCCCACACCCACCAGGGAAGCGCGTCCCACCCTCCCTGGCTCCGCCGGCGCCGCATCAGATGCCCGACCCGAAAATTGCCCACATACCGAATGCAAGACCGAACAACGCAAGTCCCGCCAGGTCGGTGATCGTGACCAAAGTGAAGGCATGGTCTCGGCAGCGCGCAAACAGCCCCCTGCGTCTGCGGCGACACGGCCGGTGGAACGCTGTCGGCCCCCCGCAACGCGACACCAGCGTGACCCCACCGATCACGAGTAACGCCATGACAAGCAGCATCGGCCCCCCGTTCCCCGACCAAGCCTTTATTAATATCGGGAAAGCTTCCGTCCCGACCAGTACCTCTTCGGCCGAACCATCTGAGAGGCAGGGCACAAGGAGTGGTGACAACGGGCGCCCATTCCTCGTGTGTCCCCTGCTCCCTCGGGCCGACGGGTGCGACGTAGTGGCCGGTGCTGCGCGCCCTCGTCGGTCGTACCGTGCGCGCCGAGGGGGAAGGCACCTTCCCCAGCTCGCCTCCCGCATCCGGCCAGCCGCGTGACGGACATACCGGAGCTGCACACGCGGATCATGACGGATGTGGTTGACGGCCGACCTGACCGGCGCGCCCGACCAGACGCGTCAACTGCCCCCGGCCTCGGTGTCCAATCCGGCCACCCGAGGCACTGGCCGAAGCCATCGCCTCCGCCTTCGCCGCCGACGGCCCGCCGGGGGCCGGGGTGCATTCGGGCCGCCTGGTGATCGCCCTGTCCGGACCGGTCACCGAGGGACCTGCGAACGCCCCGGGCACGGGCCACCACGCGCCACGCCTCGCCCCGCTCGTCGCCGACCCGCCAGCCGGGCCGCCATGTCCCATCGACGTGGTCAACGACGCCAAGATGACCACCCTGGCCGAGCACCACGCCCTCACCGCCGGACGCGAACAGATCCTCCTCGACCCCACCGCCGTACCCCAGGGCATGTGACGCCGGAACGCGACGGGCGGCGAGCGCGGTCGACACTGCTCTGACAGACCATCAGAGCGAGCGTCATCCGAGCGTCAAGACAACCTGCTGCCGTGCTGGCCTGCACCGAACCAGGCACAGCCGCCGTCCCCGTAGTGCTCGCAAAACAGCAGTTCAGTGACACTCAGGCGCATCGGACGTGGTTCACGTCATGCACTCCGGGAAACAGATCGAGCGCACAGGCCGCGCCTGAGGAATCTACAAGAACCCGCAGGTCAGATCCCCTTTGCAGCGGGCTCCAGAATCGCCACGCACTCCATGTGATGCGTCATCGGAAACAGATCGAACACCCGCAACGTCCGCACCCGATACCCCCCGTCCCGGAAGTACCCCAGGTCCCGCGCCAGCGCCGCCGGATCGCAGGCGACGTAGGCGATGCGGCGCGGGTCGAGCGACGCGATGTGGGCGACCGTCCTGCGGCCGGCGCCCGCCCGCGGGGGGTCCAGGACGACGACGTCGACCTCGGTGATCCCGGTGCGCGGCAGCACGGCCTCGACCTTGCCCTGCTCGATGCGCACGCGGTCGAAGGCGGCGAGGTTGTGCCGGGCGTCCTCGACCGCGCGCTTGCCGGACTCGATGCCGAGCACCGCGCCCTGGTCGCCGAGGCGGTCGGCCAACGCCCCCGCGAACAGCCCCACACCGCAGTACAGGTCCAGCGCCATCTCGCCCTTGCGGGGCAGCAGGCCCTGCATGACGGCCGTGACTAGGGTGTCCGCGGCCTTCGGATGGACCTGCCAGAAGCCTCCGCTGCCGACGCGGTGGGTACGGCCGTCCGCGCGCTCGCGGACGAAGGCGCGGCCGTGGACGCGATGAACGCCGCCGTCCTTCTCCTCGACCCGCATCACCGAGACCGGCTTGTCCAGCTCGACCAGGGGCAGCCGGGCACCCGGTCGCGGCTTCAGGATCACCTGGCGGTCCTGGGAACCGGTCGCCGCGATCGCCTCGACGGACTCCATGCCCGTCCAGTCACGCTTCTCGATGCCCAGTTCGCTGACACCCTCGGCGGCGATCATGCAGTGGTCGATCGGCTCGACCTCGTGCGAGCGGTGCCGGCGCAGGCCCGCCTGGCCGTCGGGGGTCACCGCGTACTGCACGCGCGTGCGCCACTGCGGCACCTGGCCCGCCGGGAGCTTGTCGCCCTCGGCCGGCAGCACCGTGCCGTCCCAGCCCGCCTCCTCGGGCGTGAGCCCGGCGAGCCGCTGCAGCTGCTCGGCGACGACCTCGCCCTTGAGGCGGCGCTGCGCGCCCGGCTTGGCGTGCTGCCAGTCGCAGCCGCCGCAGCGGCCGGGGCCGGCGTAGGGGCAGGGCGCCTCGATGCGGTCCTTGGACGCGGACAGGACGGACACCGCGTCCGCGCGCAGGAACCGGGCACCCTCCTCGCCGTCGGTGACCCGGGCCACGACCCGCTCGCCGGGCAGCGTGTGCCGGACGAACAGCACCTGGCCCTCGTCGGTACGGGCGATGCAGTGCCCGCCGTGGGCGACGGGGCCGACCTCGACCTCGTACTCCTCCCCCACGAGCGACCGCGCCTGCGCCCCCGCCTGCGACTCCGCCTGCGGTTTGTTCGGTTCTGCCTGCATGGCGGGGTGACTCCAGATGCGTAAGGGGGTGTGACTGCGGGACAACAGCCCACCAGTCTACGTCGGTGTCGACGAATCCTTCGCCCGCTCCTGGGCGGGCCCGCGCCGCACCGAGCCCGGGGCGTTCCACTCCTGCCGCTTGCGGGCCCGCTTCCGCGCCACCTCGGAGGACTCCAACTGGTAGGGCACCGAGGTCACCATGACGCCGGGCGTGAACAGCAGGCGGCCCTTCAGCCGGAGCGCGCTCTGGTTGTGCAGCAGCTGCTCGTACCAGTGGCCGACCACGTACTCGGGGATGATCACGGACACCGCGTCGCGCGGCGACTCCTTGCGCAGGCTCTTGACGTACTCGATGACCGGCCGCGTGATCTCGCGGTACGGCGAGTCGAGCACCTTCAGCGGTACGTCGATCCCGCGCCGCTCCCACTCCTCGCGCAGCACCTTGGTCTCGGCCGGGTCGACGTTGACGCTGAGCGCCTCCAGGGTGTCCGAGCGCATCAGCTTGGCGTACGCCAGCGCCCGCAGCGTCGGCCGGTGGATCTTGGAGATCAGGACCACGGAGTGCACGCGGGACGGCCGTACGCTGTCGTCGCTCGGGCCCTCGGGGGCCGCGATCTCCTCGGCCACGCGGTCGTAGTGCCTACGGATGGCCGTCATCGTCGCGTAGAAGATCATCATGCCGAGGAGCGCGACCCAGGCGCCGTGCGTGAACTTGGTGACCAGGACGACGACCAGCACCAGGCCCGTGAAGAAGGCACCGAAGGTGTTGATCGCGCGGGAGCGGACCATGTGGCGGCGCTTGGCCTGGTCCTTCTCCGTGGCGAGGTGGCGGTTCCAGTGGCGGACCATGCCGGTCTGGCTGAGCGTGAAGGACACGAACACGCCGACGATGTAGAGCTGGATCAGCCGGGTCGAGTCGGCGCCGTAGATCCACACAAGGAGTCCGGCCGCGCCGGCGAGCAGCACGATGCCGTTGGAGAAGGCGAGCCGGTCGCCGCGGGTGTGCAGCTGGCGGGGCAGGTAGCGGTCCTGGGCGAGGATCGAACCGAGCAGCGGGAAGCCGTTGTACGCGGTGTTCGCCGCCAGGAACAGCACCAGCGCGGTGGCCGCGGCGAGCACGATGAACAGGAAGCTGCCCTTGCCGAAGACGGCCTCGGCGACCTGGGAGATCACCGGGTTCTGCACGTAGTCGGAGCCGAGCGCGACACCGTTGTGGACCAGGTCGACGGCCGGGTTCTCGGCCATCCGGACCTTGGTCACCGCGGCCAGCGCGATGATGCCGCAGAACATGGTGACGGCGAGCAGGCCCATCGCTGCCAGCGTGGTCGCCGCGTTCTTGGACTTGGGCTTTCGAAAGGCCGGGACGCCGTTGGAGATCGCCTCGACGCCGGTGAGCGCGGCACAGCCGGAGGAGAAGGCGCGCAGCAGCAGGAAGACCAGGGCGAAGCCGGCCAGGCCCTGGTGCTCCGGCTTGATCTCGTAGTCGGCCGTCGGCGCCCGCAAGGTGTCGTCGAGGACCAGCCCACGGAACGCGCCCCACGCGATCATGATGAAGACGCCCGCAACGAAGACGTACGTCGGAATCGCGAACAGCGAGCCCGACTCCCTGACCCCGCGCAGGTTCATCAGGGTCAGCAGCACGATCACGGCGGTCGCGCAGAGCACCTTGTGCTCGACCACGAAGGGGATAGCGGAGCCGAGGTTCTCGATGCCGGAGGAGATGGAGACGGCGACGGTGAGGACGTAGTCGACGAGCAGGGCGCTGGCGACCGTGAGGCCCGCCTTGGGGCCGAGGTTGGTGTTGGCCACCTCGTAGTCGCCGCCGCCGCTCGGGTAGGCGTGCACGTTCTGCCGATAGGAGGCGACCACCGTGAACATCAGCACGACGACCGCGACGGCGATCCAGGGGCTGAAGTGGTACGCCGACACGCCCGCGATCGAAAGGACCAGCAGCACCTCTCCCGGCGCGTACGCCACGGAGGACAGCGGGTCGGAGGCGAAGACGGGAAGAGCGATGCGCTTCGGCAGGAGCGTTTCCCCGAGCCGATCACTGCGCAGTGCGCGCCCGATCAGGATCCGTTTGGGCACGTCGGTCAGTTTGGACACAACAGAGGATCGTAGGCGTTCGAACGCGGGGCCGCCCACCCGCCACCCCACTTCCGCGGCCTGTCTGCTCTCCGGGTGAAATCAGGGACGGTCCGGCTGCGGATTCCGCGGCCCGCGAGGTCCTCGTGCCTATATGACTAATCCCCGACCGTTCGCCCGGCCACCGCCGCCCGCTGGAGGTTCCATGCACACGACCGCAGAACTGATCGGCGCTGCCGGCACCCTCGTCGGCCTCGGCGTCCTCACCCTCATCAGCGTCAGGCGCATCAGCCGTCGTTGATCGCCTCGGATCTCCTTGGCGACACCGATTGGGGTGGCGAGTACCGTTGCACCGAGCACGCCGTCCCCGGCAGCTAAGCCGACAGCCGTCGCACCCGAAGGAGCCCTTTCATGGCCTCTGTGCCACCGACCCCTTCCGCCGACAGCCGGACTCGTGTGTCCGCGCTTCGAGACGCGCTCGCCTCCCGTGTGGTGGTGGCCGA
>NZ_JBWLKM010000130.1:0-17620 GCF_059026085.1 Streptomyces sp. a15
CAGATCGAACTCCCCGCCGATCATCAGCAGCGCTACCGGCAGCGCCATGATCCCGATCGTCGACGACTGGTACAGGATGTTCGCCATCGAGTCGCCGTCGCGCACCGGCGGAGCGGCCACCAGGAAGAACACCCATACCGCGAGGGCGCCGAGGAAGACGCCCATCTCGGGGCGGGCCAACAGACGTAGGGCCAGGGGACGTTCAGCGGTCCGGCCGTCGGTCTGCTGCGGGCCGGAGGCCGGCGGTGTGGTCACCGCCGGCGCGGCCTGTTGGGTCATGCTCATCACCGGGTGCCCTTGGCGGCGAACTTGGCGACGGCATCGACGTTGGACTTGTCGACGAAGGCCGGGCCGGTCAGCACGGGCTGCTCACCGCCGCCGCTGAAGTTGCCGTTGGTCTTGTAGAGCCAGAGGGAGTCGACCGCCAGGTAGCCCTGCAGGAAGGGCTGCTGGTCGACCGCGAACTGGATGGTGCCCTCCTCGATGGCGGACACCAGGGCCTTGTTCAGGTCGAAGGTCGCGACCTTGGCCTTGCTGCCCGACTCGGAGACCGACTGCGTGGCGGTCAGCGCGATGGGTGCGCCGAGGGTGACCACCTCGTCGATCGAGGAGTCCTGCTTCAGCTTGGCCGTGATGGTCGACTTCACCGACGGCATGTCCGTGCCGTTGACGTAGAGGATGTCCGTCTTGCCGCTGAAGGTCTTCTTCACGCCGTCGCAGCGCTCTTGGAGGTTGACGTCGCCCTGGGCCTGGATCACGCACAGGGCGTGCTTCACGCCCGTCCCGTTGAGCTTGGAGCCGAGGGCCTCGCCGGAGACGGACTCGTCCTGGCCGAAGAACGACAGCAGCTTCTGCTGCTTCCAGACGCCCAGGCCCGCGTTGAGGCCGACCACGGGGATGCCGGCCTTCTCGGCCGCGGCGACGACGGCCTTCAGGGCGTCGGGCTTGGCGAGGGTGACCGCGATGCCGTCGACCTTCTGGTCGATCGCGTTCTGCACCAGGTTGGCCTGGTCGCCGGCGTTCTCGTCGTTGGAGTAGATCAGCTTGACGTTGTCCTTCGCCGCGGCGGCTTCGGCGCCCTTGCGGATGGTGTCCCAGAAGGTGTCACCGGAGGGCGCGTGGGTGACCATCGCGATCGTCATGCGCGGTGTGGAGGCCTTGCCGGCGGAGACGTCGTCGGCGCTCTCCTCGGCCTTCTTCCCGCCCGAGCTGCTGGAACAGCCCGCGAGGGTCAGGGCGGCCGCGGCGGCCATGGCCACTGCGGGGACGATTCTGCGCGAGCGGGGAAGCGGTGTGCGGGTCATGGGCGTGCACCTCACTGTGCATCGAGGAGAGATCGAGGGAGAGGGGAACCGCGGATTCCGGGTGGGCCGCTGGAGAGGAGTGGAGATCAGGGCTTCGGGAGCGGGCGGTGGAACGAGGAGGCCGATGTCCAGGTGCCGAGGCCGTTGTAGGGCCTAGCACTCGTTGGCTGCGTCCATCAGAACAACAGGACAATTTAAAGCGCTTTAAGTCCTGGTACTATCGGCCTTGTTTCGCGATCGTGTCAAGGGTGTTGCCCGAGGAGATGTGCCGCGCGGAGGTACAAGTGGACGACAGTGGTTCCCTGCGCCACCGCAACGGCGGGCACAAGCGTCCGCGGTTGGAGGACGTGGCCGCGCGGGTGGGCGTGTCCACGGCGTCGGTGTCCCTGGTGCTGCGCGGCGTGCCCGGCCCCAGCGAGCGCACCCGGCAGCGTGTCCTCAAGGCGGCTGCCGACCTCGGCTACCAGGTGGACCGCACCGCCAGCACGCTGGCCAGCAGGCGCAGCCGGCTGCTCGGTGTCATGGTCGACATCCGCAGCCCGTTCCACGCCGAACTCGTCGAGCACCTGCACACCGCGGCCGAGGAGCTCGGCTACGACCTCGTCCTGAGCACCCTCACCCGCACCCGCGACGAACAGACCGCGGTGGAGACACTGCTGGCCTTCCGCAGCGAGGCACTGATCCTGCTCGGCCCCACCTCGCCCGCCGACACGCTGGCCGCCCTCGACAACAAGGCCCCCGTCATCGCCGTCGGCCGCCGCATCGCCGGCGCCGCCCTGGACGTCGTACGCACCGCGGACGACGACGGCGTGGGCCAGATCGTCGACCACCTCGTCGGCCTCGGCCACCGCGAGATCGTCTACGTCGACGGCGGCAAGGGCGTCATCGCCACCGACCGGCGCCGCGGCTACCGCACCGCCATGCGTCGCCACGGACTGGGCGAGCACATCCGGGTTCTCACCGGAGACAAGACAGAGGCGGCCGGCGAACACGCCGCCCGCCGCGTCCTCCACGACCCCCAACTGCCCACCGCGGTCGTCGCATTCAACGACCAGTCCGCCATCGGAGTGCTGGCCGCCCTGACCCGCGCCGGCGTCGCCGTCCCGGGCCAGGTCTCCGTCGTCGGCTACGACGACGACACACTCTCCCGGCTGAGCTGCTTCAACCTGACCACCGTCAGCCAGGGCGCCCAGGAACAGGCCCGGCACGCGGTGACCGCCGCGGTCGAGCGCCTCAACCAGGACCGCACCGAACCCCGCGAGGTCGTCCTCACCCCACGCCTCGTCTTGCGCGGCACGACGGCGAAACCTGCGTGACCGTCGCGGTGCCGGACATGCGGCTGCGAGTGGCCCGTGCCTGAGGTCGGGGTGAGCCGACGATTCGGCTCACCCAATGCTTGTGTGTTGTCGAAGACACGGCGATCCTGATCTTCTTCCCGGCAGCGACCGTCTGCGGAAGTGCCACGCTGCCCTTCTGGGCCTCGTCGAACGAGACCGGGCCGAGGTCGGTGACCTTCCCGTCGGCTACGAACGCGTAGGCATGACCGGTCGTGTTCGCGTGGAGGGGCGTGGTCGCGGGATCCGATGCCGTCGCGTCCAGCGGCACTGCTGTCTTCACTCCGACCTGGTTCGCCGCGATCAGCTTCGCCGACCGCACGTCCTTCGTCAGGTTCGCGGCGGTCGGAGCCTGCTGGACGAGCTGCCACTCCTGCGAGCCGTCCTGGGCCGCGTTCTCCAAGGTCAGCGGTGCGCCCTGGGAGGCGCCGGTCAGGTACACGCCCGTGTTCTTGACCGCCTGGAACTTGTAGTAGCCGTCGGCGGTCTGGCTGACGTTCCAGCTGCCCGTCGCGCTGTTGTCGACCCACTGCCCGATCTTCTGGCCGTCCGTCGCGTTGCCGGTCCAGATGGCTGCCGCGCGGCCGCCCGACTTGTTCAGCAGCGTCACGCCGCCGTTCGGCTCGGTCACCATGTGCCAGTACTGGGTGTCCTTGTTCGCCGCCGAACCGGCGTTCTCCAGGACGTTGGTCTTGTGTGCCGATCACCTGACCCGTCTTACGGTTCGCCAACTGGTAGTAGGCGCCCTGCGACTGGCCGAGATCGACCTCGGCAAAGGCGATCGTCGACGTGCCCTGGTTGTTCAGTATGGAGACGCGACCGGTGCCCTGGACGTACTGCAGGTAGCGGCTGTAGCCGGTCGGCGAGGTCGTCTGGTACTTCTTCCACACTTCGTCGCTGCGCCCGCTCTCGTTGACCCAGACGTTGCCGCTGCCGGCGGCGTTGTACACCAGGCGGCCGTCGGGGAGCCTGATGATGACCGGACTGCCGCCCGTCGCGAGCGGGTGGGAACCGGGGTCGACGGGCAATGAGGTGACGGAGTTGCCGACGGAGCCGCCGTAGAACTTCAGCGGGTCGTCCGCGACCGCGTACCTGACGTTGACTCCCCCGCCCCAGTACTCGTAGGTGAGAAGCCACTTGCCGTCCGTCGTCGGGACGACGTCGGTCATGCCCGGCCGGCCGCCTCCGATCTCCTTCTTGCCGCCTCCCATGTCCTTCCAACTCGCGCTGCGGCCGTCCCAGGTCTTGTGGGCGAGGATCTGACCGTGCGAGTCGGGGGCGGTGTCGTTCGCGGGGTCCAGGACCGGGGCGCCGGTGGCCGGATCGAAGCCGGTGTAGTCGTTCTCGTCGGAGTAGTAGCAGACGAGCTTGCCCTTGTAGACCATCAGGTACGGCTCCCACAGGGGATCCACCTGCTTGTTTGTGTTGGCGGCCGCGATGTTCTGGCCGATCGCGCCCGCGCTGCCACCCTGCCAGCCGCCAGCCGCCGGTGGCCGGTCGGGATGACATTGGCGACCTTCCATGTGACGCCGCCATCGGTGCTGGAGTACAGGGCGATCGCCAGGTTCTTACGGTCTCCGTCGTTGGACGGCGTCCAGTTCGGGTCGGCCGCCTTGTGATCGGTTCCGGCACGACGCAGGAGTGGAGTGTCGTCGTCAGCACTCTCCTGGGCGGGGCGACGCCACCGGACTTCTCGACCTCACCGGCACCGCGCCGACAGACCGCCGTCGACTGGGAGGCAGACGCCGTTGACGTAGGCCGCCGCGTCGCTGGCCAGGAACACAGCCGCATGCGCGACATCCCACGGGCTACCCATGCGTCCGGTCGGACTGGCGGCGTGACGGGCCTCAAGAGCCTCTGGATCGTCAGTGATCTGCTGGGTGACCAAAGGGGTGTCGATGAGGCCGGGCAATACGGCATTCGCGCGGATGCCGCGGGCGGCGTAGGTCAGGGCCAACGATACGGTCAGTTGATTCACCGCGGCCTTGGCCCCGCTGTAGACCGGGTAGACGTAGCCGGTGTCCCGAATGCTCGCGACGGACGAGACGTTCGTGATGACACCCCTCCCGGCGGCGAGCATCGACGGCAGCACATGGCGTGTCGTGAGATAGACACTGGTCAGATTGACGCGCAATCCCGCCTCCCAGTCGTCCAGCCCGAGTTCGAGCACGGAGCCGGTGCGCGCAACGCCCACGTTGTTGTGGAGAACATGCGGCACGCCGAGTTCCCCCACCACGGTGCGCACCGCGGCCGCGACCTGGTCCTCGTCGGTGACGTCGGCGGTGACAGCGAGGGCGGTGCCGCCGGTAGCGGTGATCTTCTTGGCGACCCGATCGGCCTCACCGGCGACCAGATCCACCACGGCGACGAGCGCCCCGGCCGCAGCGTACGCCCGGGCGGCTGCCTCGCCGTTGCTGAGTCCGGCACCCGATGACCCCGCTCCGAACACCACGGCCACCCGGCCGCTGAGTTCGTGCACCGTGCTCACTGAACCCCGCCCGCCTCGATACGGTCCATCCCAGCGAACAGCACCTCGAAGTCAAACGATGTGTATGCCCAAGCACTGCTGCTCATCAGACCTCTCTCCGAGCGTGATTCACCCGTACGTCTCGTCCACCAACAGTCGTGCGAACCACCGGGCGGTGGTTATGTGCTCTCGGGCGAGCGTTCTCCAGAACTCGATGAGCGAGCCAGAACTGCCGGCGGTCACCCCTCCGGGCAGGTGCCGCGTGCGGCGCCCGCCGATGCGACGACCACGCACAGGACGGCGATCCACTGCGACCAGTGCGGCGACTCCCGTAAGACGACGAGGCCGATGAGGGCCGCAATCGCCGGTTCGGTTCGAGGCTCATCAGGATGCCGAACACGAACGGTGGGATCTTGCCGCATTCGTCAGGCAGCGTGCGGCGCGGTCGGCGGGAACCATGCGGTGGTGCCGCCTCACGGAGTGGTCTTCAGGAACTGGAGCAGCCGCTCGTTGAAAAGGTCGGGCTCGTTCATGTGCGGCTCGTGACCGCTGTTCTCGAACATCGAGTAGCTGCCGCGCTGGACCTGCTGGGCGAACCACTCCATTCCCTCAGCGTGGTAATACGGGTTGTGCCGGCCAGTGACGACCCAGGTGGGGATGTCGATCCGCGGCAGCACGTCCCGCCAATCCGCAGCGAAGTGGTCCAGCAGGAGCTGGCTGACCTGCTCGTGCGGAAAGTGGTCGTGATGGTGCGCCAACTTGGCGAGTTCGCGGGCGACTGCCTCCGGCGGGTCCGGCTCACGGTCCAGCTCGCCCCAGGGGTGACGCATGTTGACCTGCTCCCACGCATGAGGCCATTCGACGCCGAACACTCCCCACTTCCAGGTCTCGTCGTTGACGATTTTCGGCGACTGGTCGACAGCGACGAAGCGGCTCACGTCGCGCGTGCCGTACAGGCTGAACAGGGCCAACGACACCGATACACCCATCGAGTGCCCGATCAGGCTGACGTCGGTCAGCTGCAGACCGTCCATCAGCTCTCGCAGGTCCAGGCCGTGCCGAGACATCCGCTGACCGAACGCGGCGTGGTCGGAGTCGCCGTGGTTTCGCTGATCGATGTTGATCACGCGGTAGCCGGCGTCGAGCAGCGCGCGCCGCTGGAAGGGCCAGTATCCGCGGTTGGCGGAGTAGCCATGGACGAGCAGGACCGGTGCGCCGGATCCCTCATCGTCGTAGCAGATTCGCACGCCGTCGGAGGTGGTGAACATCAGTCCGGTTCCGCTCATGGTGGGTGTCCTACCTTTGCTGTGGGCGGCGGGCGCGCCGCTGGGGTGCCAGGAGTCCGGTCGAACCCGCCGCTGGGTGACGCGGCGCCGATCTGGATGCCCTGGGGGGAGAAGGTGGATGGAACAGTCGGGCGCCTCGTGAAGTCGCGGGGTGGTCCTCGATCACGAGTACCTCGGAGGCGACGGCAGCGGGGCTGCCCGAGGGGTCGAGGACGCGTCCGTGGGCTGCGCCTCGTCTGCCGTTCGAGGGCGGAACCGCCTGCCGAAGGTCAGCAGCACGATCGCCGAGGCGGACATTACTACGCCGACAACCCAGAGGCCCGCCTTTGATGTGCCGGTGAGGTCCAGGAGCCAGCCGGTGATGTAGGGAGCGGCGAAACCCGCCACGGCACCCATCGTGTTGACTACGGCGATGCCGCTGGCTGCGGCCGTGCCGGTGAGGAATGTCGACGGCAGGTACCAGAACACGGGGAATGCGGCGTAGATCCCGATGGCGGTGAGGCTGATGACCGCCATCGCCCCGGCTGGGGACTGCATGTACAACGCCACCGGAACGGTGATCGCGGCGAGCAGGGTGGGGAGAGCGACGTGCCAGATGCGTTCGCCGGTCCGGTCGGAGTGCTGCGCCCAGATGACAAGGGCGATCGCGCCCATGGTGAAGGGGATGGCGACGATCAGCGCCGATTCGAATATCGAGAAGTCGGTGTCGAAGGTCTTCGCGAACCCGGCGACGATGGTCGGCAGGAAGAAGGACAGGGCGAACAGGCCGTAACCCAGTCCGAAGTAGACGAATCCCAGTACCCATACCCGGGCGTCCCGCAGGGACTGGCGTACGGAGGTGTGGCCGCCTTCCGCCGTGGCCGTTTGTTCGGCGACCATGGTCGTGTCCAGCCATTCGCGTTCGTCGGGAGTGAGCCATTGGGCTTGGCGGGGGCGGTCGGTGAGGTAGAACCAGGCGGCGATTCCGAGGGCTACCGTGGGGACGCCCTCCATCAGGAACATGACCCGCCATCCGGCCAGGCCGAGGAATCCGTGCAGGTACTCGATGATCGCGCCCGACAAGGGGGCACCCAGTGCGGATGAGGCCGGCAGTGCGATCATGAACAGCCCGATCAGCCGGACTCTGACCGCTCGTGGGAACCACCACGTCATATAGAGCATGACGCCGGGGAAGAATCCGGCTTCGGCGACGCCCAGCAGGATTCGCCCGGTGTAGAGCGTGGCCGGGCTGTTCACGAACGCGATGCCGATCGCGACGATTCCCCACGTGACCATGATCCGGGCGATCCAGCGTCGCGCGCCGAATCGGACCAGTGCCAGGTTGCTCGGAACCTCGAAGAACACGTAGCCGACGAAGAACAGACCGCTCGCCAGACCGTACCCGGTTTCGCTGAGCCCGAGGTCCTTGCTCATGGTCAGATTGGCGAAGGCGATGTTGGTGCGGTCCAGGTAGTTGAGCAGGTAGGCGACCGCAAGAAACGGGATCAGTCGGAGGGCCACCTTGCGGACGATGCGTGCCTGGACGGCGTCGGGAAGTGCCTGGGGATTTTCCTGATTCATTGGGCCTGCTCCTTTGCGGGCTCAATTGAGGGGGACTGAGCGGGAGCCGTTACCCGAGCGCTGCGCCGCCGCACACGCGCAGCACCTGCCCGGTGACATACGCGGCCGCGGGCGAGGCGAGGTAGGCCACGGCCGCGCCGATCTCCTCGGGCTTGCCCATACGCGGGAGGATCTGTTGGCTGAAGTCGTACGCCACGTTTTCGGTGAGCGTCGTGGCGATCGGGCCAGGTGCCACCGAGTTGACCGTGATCCCCAGGGCGCCCACCTCTTTGGCGAGCCATTTGGTGAGGGCGATGACGCCGCCCTTGGAGGCCGCGTACGCGGGCCCGGAGCGTACCTGGTCCGCACTGCCCGAGGAGGGACCGCCCATGATGCCGCTGACCGAGCTGATGTTGATGATCGCGCCGGCACGCTGCTCGCTCATCCAGGGGCTGATGGCGGCGCGGCAGAACAGGAAGGTACCGCGGAGGTTGGTGTCGATGTCGCGGAACCATTCGTCGTCGGTGAGCCCGGTCAGGCTTGCCCGGGTGGCTGTCCCGGCGTTGTTGACGAGGATGTCCAGGCGCCCGAAGTGTTCGACGGTGTCGGAGACCACGTTCTCGACCTGCTCGCGTTCGCGCACGTCGACCGCCTTGCCTTCGTGGGTCCCGGCAGGGAAGCCGTCACGTAGCAGGGCCACCGTCTCGCTCGGGTCGCGCATGTCGGCGACCACGACATGGGCGCCTCGCCGGGCCAGTTCCACGGCGATCGACTGGCCGATTCCACGGGCGGCTCCGGTGACCAGTGCGACTCGCCCTGTGAGGTCGAACGGGTCGGTACCGGCTCGCGTCGCCTCGATGGTAGGGCGAACGGTGCTCATGTCACATCCCTGAGTGGCTGGGTGGTCGGTCCGGAGCAGGATGCGCCTCTACAGCCGTGGGCCACTACAGCGGGACGTTGAAATGCGAACGCCGATTTTCCTCTTACTGTCGAACCCTGGTGTCCATGAGGTCCATCATCGTGAGGCCGATGTGGAGCACGAGCCGGGTGCGGCCGTCGGCCAGGTCGAGGCCGGTGAGCTCACTGATGCGACCGAGACGGTAGTAGAGGGTGGTGCGATGGATGTTCAGCACTTGCGAGGTCGCGGGACCTGAGCACGCGTTGTCCAGGTAAGCGCGCAGGGTCTCGGTGAGCTGGCGGCCACGGTCGATGTCGAGGAGGCGGCGCAGCTCGACCGGCAGCGCGCTCGCGGTGAGTTCGTCAGCGGGGATGCGGAGCAGAGGGCCGTAGGGTCCGACATCGGCCCAGACAGCGATGTCCGTGCCCAGTACTGACAAGGCGGCGCGGCGGGCCAGTCGGGCCTGGTCCGCTGTCTCCACGGCGCGGTCGAGGCCCTCGGCTGCGGATCCGACACCGGCCACCGGTGTGAAGCGGCCTGCGGCCATGTCCTGCACACGCTCGACGATCCGTTGCGCGTGGCCGCGGCTGACGTTGTCGGCGAGGGGGGCGGAGCCACCGAGCAGCAGCAACGCACCGTCGGCGGTGATCGCGTGCAGTTCGGCCGTCGAGCCCGGCGGGCGGCTGAAGGTCACGGCGTCGCGCAGTGCCATCTCGACATGGGACGCGCTCACTGTCTCCGCGACGGGTACCACCCCTACGTCGATGGCTGTGACGTGCGTGAACCGGTTGAGCTCGTCGCCCGGGCCGAGGTCGGCCAGTGCGCGGCGACGCACTGTGGGTTCCTTGCTGACCAGGTCCCGGACCGCTCGTTCGCGGGCAACCGCGCCTTCGTCACCAGGACGTTGGCCCGCCAGCATCGGTGCGACGATCTGTGCCGTTTCGCTGATCGTCGCGAACTCGGAGCTGATGAGGGAGCCTTCGGCGTCCATCACCAGCAGCAGGCCGAGGAGATCGCCGCGCCATCGGATGGGTACCGCAACACGGGCCTTCATCCCGATCTCCTCGTAGGGAGGGATGACGCCGGCGGTGGTCCAGGTCGACACCCCCTGGGCGAGGACGTGACCGATGGCTTTGGGGCCGGCGTCGCGGTGCAGGATCGCCTGGACACGGACCTGGTCCTCGTCGCCGAAGTGGGCGCTGCTGTAGAGCATGCGTACGGTCGGATCGACGATCACGACTGACCGCCGCAGCTGCTGGGCGAGCCGGTCGACGATTGGCTGGATCTCGTTGTCGGACACCCGTGGATTCTACAGAGAGAGGAAAGGCGGTCACGTTTCCTCGTCCCGCGACGGTGTCCGGCGGCGCGTCCGAGCGGCATGGTGAGCAGCCGACCGGGGCGTGCTCGGGCAGTGATTCCCCGCCGACTTCAAAGATGAAGGTTCTCGATGACCAAGCCACCGCAGTTGATCGGATGGGCCCATACCCCGTTCGGCCGCCATCCGGACCATGACATCGAAAGGCTGATCGCCACGGTCAGTGGCGCGGCTGTCGAGGACGCCGGGCTGGAACCCGGCGACATCGACGCCATCTTTGTCGGAGTGTTCAACAACGGCTTCTCGAAGCAGGGCTTCGAGGCCGCGCTGGTCGGTGCCGGCGTCCCCGCTCTGGCCTCTGTGCCTGCGGCCCGGGCGGAGAACGCGTGTGCCACCGGGTCGGCGGCGCTGTTCGCGGCCCTGGACCGGATCGAAGCCGGACGTGCTCGCGCCGTGCTCGTCGTAGGCGCCGAGAAGATGACGTCGGTACCGGGATCAGAGATCAACGACATTCTGCTGAGTGGTTCCCACCGGCGTACCGAGGCGTCGGCGGGCAGTTTCGCGGGTGTCTTCTCGGGCCTGGCTGATCGTTATGCCGAGCGGTACGGCGACCCGCACGACGCCATGGCCGAGATCGCGGCGAAGAATCACCGCAATGGGATGGCCAACCCGTTGGCGCACGTGCGGAAGGATCTGGGGTTCGACTTCTGCGCCACCGAGTCCGAGCGAAACCCGCGCGTCGCGGGACGGTTGCTGCGCACCGACTGCTCGATGGTGTCCGACGGCGCGGCCGCCCTGGTCGTCGCCGACGCCGACCTCGCGAGCACCGCGCACCGCGCGGTCGCGGTGCGCGGCCGTAGCCACGTCAACGACCACCTGGCGGTCGCCGCGCGGCCCGATCCGCTCGCCCTGGTCGGTGCTGCCGCGGCGTTCCACGGTGCGCTGGACGAGGCCGGAACCCGGCTGGCGGAGCTCGATCTGCTCGAAACCCATGACTGCTTCACCATCGCCGAACTCCTGCAGTACGAGGCGTTCGGCATCGCCGCGCCCGGCAAAGCCGCCGAGGTTTTGGCGAGCGGCGCCACTCACCGTGACGGATCGTTGCCCGTCAACGTGTCCGGCGGGTTGAAGGCGAAAGGACATCCGCTGGGCGCCACCGGTGTGTCCCAGCACGTCATGGCCGCCATGCAACTCGTCGGAGAAGCAGGCGCCATGCAACTGCCCACCGTTGACCGTGTGGCCGTGTTCAACATGGGCGGTGCCGCCGTGGCCAACTACGCCACCGTCCTGGAGCGGGCACGATGACCATCGCCGACGCACGAAAGAACACAGAACTCACCGGCGAGGCCGGAGCACCGCGGCACCGGGCGGTCAATCTCGCCCACCTGCTGACGCAGACCGCCCGCCGTTCTCCCGATGCCTGCGCGCTGGTGCACGGTCGAACGCGGTGGACGTGGCGGGAGCTGGACCGGCGGGTTTCGGCGCTGGCCGCGCGCCTGCTCGCGCTCGGCGTCCGGCCCGGCCAGTGCGTGCTGCTGGACGGCCCGAACCAGCCGGAGTACGTGCAGGCCATGTTCGCCGTGTGGCGTGTCGGGGCGGTGCTCGCACCGGTCAACGCGCGTTCGCACGACAGCGAACTCGTGCCCATCGCCTCGGCGTGCGAGCCCGTCGTGATGATCGCGCACAAGTCGGCCGCTTCGCACGTGGGTGCCGTCGAATCGGTGGTCGGTCCCGGGCTGGTGACCTTGTGGCTGGAGGAGATCGGCTCGTTCTCCGACCCGGAGCGGGACGTGCCGGATCACGGAGTCTGGGCCGGGGACGCCGCGTGGTACTTCTTCACCTCGGGCACCAGTGGCTCCCCGAAGGCGGCGGTGCTCACCCACGACCAGCTCGGCTACGTGATCACCAACCACATCGCCGATCTGATGCCGGGCACGACCGAGGCCGACCGGTCCCTGGTCGTGGCTCCGCTGTCGCACGGCGCGGGCGTACACCTGCTGCCCCAGGTCGCGCGCGGGGCGGCCACCGTCATCCCGGTCTCGGCGAGTCTGGATCCCGCCGAGGTGTGGCAGCTCGTGGAGTCCGAGCGGATCACCAACCTCTTCACGGTCCCGACGATCCTCAAGCGCCTCACCGAACACGACTCGGTGCACGAACGCGACCACTCGTCGCTGCGTTATGTCGTCTACGCCGGCGCCCCGATGCCCCGCCGGGATCAGCAGCACGCTCGGGCGACGTTGGGCGAGGTCCTCGTGCAGTACTACGGGCTGGCCGAGGTGACGGGCAACATCACCGTCCTGCCGCCGTATCAGCACGACCACGAGCCGCCGGCGAACGTCGCGTACGGCACCTGCGGATACCCGCGTACCGGAATGCAGATCAGCATCCGGGACGCGGAGGGCAACGAGGTCGCCGCGGGAGAGACCGGGGAGATCTGTGCCGCGGGACCGGCCGTGTTCCGGGGATACCTGCGCAACCCCGAGGCGACCGAGGCCGCCCTCCACGACGGCTGGTTCCACACGGGCGATGTCGGAATGCTCGACGAGCAAGGCTTTCTCTACATCACCGGCCGATTGTCCGACATGTACATCTCCGGTGGATCCAACATCCACCCCCGTGAGATCGAGGAGAAGATCCTCGGCCACCCGGCGCTCAGCGAGGCGATCGTGCTCGGCATGCCGGACGCGACATGGGGTGAGGTCGGTGTCGCCGTGTGTGTCCTGGCCGACGGCTCGTCCGTGGCCGGTGAGGAGATCCGGCAGTGGCTGACCGACCGCATGGCGCGCTACAAGGTGCCGCGGCATGTCGTGTTCTGGGACGAGCTGCCACGGTCCGGGTACGGCAAGATCGTGCGCCGCACCGTCCGCGATCGGCTGATCGAGCAGGGCTGGCCGTCATGACGTCGGGTCGCTGGGCACAGCCCCTCCGTCATCCCGGAGCCGTGGCGGCGGAACGCCGCGTCTCCGTGCCGACCACCAGCACACCGCGCCGGGTGACCCTGCCCGCCGGGGCGCGCCTGGTCGACGCCATGGCCCACGAGATCGAGGCCCTGGGGGCGAGCTCCGGTCAGGTCGAGCTGCTCGACGGGTCACTGTCCCGGGTCAGCTACTGCGTCCCCGCGTTGTGCCACGACGGCACGACCGCGGTGACCTTCAGCTCCACCAGGGAAGCCGTGGCACCCGCGCGTCTGATCGCCGGGTCGGCCACCGTCGGGTTCAGGCAAGGGCAGCGTTTCGCCCACTGTCACGCCGCCTGGTTCGATGCGTACGGCGAGGTCAGAGGCGGGCACGTGTGGCCGGAGACCGTCATCGGTCCTGGCCCCGTCCACGCCGTCGTGCATGCCCTGAATCAGGCCGAACTCATCAGCGACACCGACGCCGAAACCCGGTTGCCCGTCTTCACGCCGCGTCCGGCCCGGCCCCGCGGGGTGAGCGGGCCCGGCGCGGTGCGGGCGGCCATGTCCCGCGTGGCACCGGGGGTCCGGCTTGCCGAAGCCGTCCGCGACGTGATGCGGGAGAACGGGTTCGAGCGTGCGTCGATCGCGGGCAGCGTGGGCAGCCTGGTCGGTGCCGTCCTCCGGCGCGACGGTGGTGCGTTCATCGTCGACGGGCCGGCCACCGAGGCGTCCCTGATCGGCCGCTTCGACCTGCGTGATCCCGCCGCACCGTTCTCCTGGATCAGCGGGGTGGCGATCGACCGGTTCGGAAACGTCCACCGCGGAGAGTTCCTCGATGAGGAGAACATCGTCGCCGTCACCTTCGAACTGCTGGTCGAGGAGGTGACGCGGTGAGGCCCCTCGATCGCCTCCGGGCGCACGGGTGGCAGGGAGGTGGCGCCAGCGACAGTCTGTTGGACCGGGTCGCCCAGGCGAATGACGCCTCCCATTACCTGCTCACGCCACAGGCCGTCGTGGTCGCCGGGAGCACCCAGGACGTCACCGAGCTGATGACCGCCGCCGGCCGGGCCGATGTCGCCCTGACCTTCCGCGCCGGCGGGACCAGCCTGTCCGGACAGGCGGTGACCGACTCCGTTCTGGTCGACACCCGCCGTGGCTTCCGGGGTGTCGAGGTGCTCGACGACGGCCGCGCCGTGCGGGTGGAGCCGGGAGCCACCGTCGGCGCCGTCAACGCCGCTCTGCGGCCCTACGGCACGAAGCTCGGCCCCGATCCGGCCAGCGAGTACGCCTGCACCATCGGCGGCATCGTCGCGAACAACTCCAGCGGGATGACCTGCGGCACGCATGCCAACCCGTACCGCACCCTTCGTACGCTGCGGTTCGTCCTGCCCAGCGGCACCCTCGTCGACACCGGCGACACCGACGCCGACGCCCGCCTGCGCGCGCTCGAACCGGATCTGTATCGAGGGCTGCTCCTGCTGCGTGACCAGGTCCGCGAAAACCCGGCGCTGGTGGCCCGGATCAGGGAACTGTTCGCCATCAAGAACACCATGGGCTACGCGGTCAACGCGTTCCTCGACTTCGACGCGGCCGCAGACATCCTCGCCCACCTCATCGTGGGCAGCGAAGGCACACTCGCCTTCATCGCCTCGGCGACTTTCATGACCGTGCCGGTGCTTCCGCACACCGGTACGGGTTTGCTGGTTCTGCCGGATCTGGTGTCGGCCGCCTCGGCGCTGCCCGCGCTCATCGACAGCGGCGCCGCGACGATCGAGTTGCTCGATGCTCAGTCGCTGCGTGTCGCCGCCGCCGACAAGGACGCCACCGAACGCCTGCGCGCCCTGCCCATCTCTCGACAGGCCGCGCTCCTCGTCGAATACCAGGCGCCCACGGTCCCGCATCTGCAAAACCTCCTCCAGGAGGCGGAAGCGCGCTTCGAATGGACCTCGGGCGGGGGCGATGAGCTCACGACGGATCCCGCGACACGGGCCGCGTTGTGGAAGATCCGAAAGGGACTCTTCCCCGCCGTCGCCGGCGCCCGGGCAGCCGGGACCACCGCTCTCCTGGAGGACATCGCCGTTCCTCCCCCCGTCCTCGCGGACACCTGCGCGGAACTGACACGGCTCTTCGGCAAGCACGGGTACGACGACAGCGTCATTTTCGGGCACGCCAAGGACGGCAACATCCATTTCCTGCTCAGCGCCGAGTTCCAGGACTCCGCCGGGGTGGACCGGTACGCGGCCTTCACCGAGGACATGGTCGATCTGGTACTGGGACGCGGCGGCACACTCAAGGCCGAGCACGGCACCGGCCGGGTCATGGCGGCGTACGTCCAACGACAGTACGGCGCCGAGCTCTACGACGTGATGCGGCGGATCAAGAGCCTGTGCGACCCGCGCCGGATCCTCAACCCCGGCGTCCTGCTCACAGACGACCCGGCCATCCACCTGCGACACCTGAAGACGACCTCGCCGATCGAAGCCGAAGCCGACCGCTGCGTCGAATGCGGCTTCTGTGAACCCGTCTGTCCCAGCAAGGACCTCACCCTGACCCCGCGGCAACGCATCGTCACCCGCCGCGCCATCGCCGCCGCGCGGCAGGCCGGCGACGATGCGACCGCCACGGAACTCTCCCGCGCCTACGAGTACTCCGGCGTGCAGACCTGCGCGGCGGACGGAATGTGCCAGACAGCCTGTCCGGTCGACATCGACACCGGCGCGCTCGTCCGCCGACTGCGCGCCGAAAGCCGCGGCAAGACCGCCCAGGCGATCGGCCGCACGGCCGCCCGCCACTGGGCCGGCGCGACAAAAGCCGCGGCGGCAGGGCTCACCGTCGCCCACCGACTGCCGACCATGTCCACGGCGGCGACCGGTGCCGCGCGCAAGGTCCTGCCGACGGAAGCCGTACCGCAGTGGTCACCCGAGCTGCCCCGCGGCGGCCACGTGAGGTCCGGCAGGCCGACACCCCGTCCCGACATCGTGTTCCTGCCCAGCTGTACCGGGTCGATGTTCGGCAGCGCCGGCGACGTGTCCACGGCGGACGCGTTCCTGTCGCTGTGCGCGAAAGCCGGCATCCGGGTGGCCGTGCCCGACGAGGTGGCTGGTCTGTGCTGTGGGATGCCGTGGTCGTCCAAAGGACTCACCGGCGGCGCCGAGGTGATGAGCCGCCGTCTCCACGCCGCGCTCCGGCAGGCCGGTGACGAAGGTGCCGTACCGGTCGTTGTCGACGCGTCGTCGTGTACCGAAGGAGTTCGCAAAACACTGCCGTCCGGGATGCGTGTCGAGGACGCCACCGAGTTCACCGCACGCGACATCCTGCCGCGGGTGGACATCGAGCGAACCCTGGACGTGCTGGCTCTGCACCCGACCTGTTCGTCGGTCCGCATGCACACTGACGACAGTCTGAAGATCATCGCCGACGCTCTCAGCGCACATGTCTTCATCCCGCCTTCATGGGGATGCTGCGCGTTCGCCGGCGACCGTGGACTCCTGCGCCCGGAACTCACCGACAGCGCAACCCGCCGCCAGGCCGCCGAGGTGCGCGAGTCCGGCGCCACCCTGCACGTCTCGTGCAACCGCGCCTGCGAGCTCGGCATGACCCGCGCCGTCGGCCGGCCCTACCGGCACATCCTCCAGGTGCTGAACGAACGAAGCACAAGGAGGTCGGCGTCCGCGTCGATCCCGCCGACGCCGTCCACGTGATCCACTATCTCGATACCGAGGGGCGGGCCGGATCGAGCCGGATCGGGATCGCCTTCGTGACTCACCGCTACGTGCGACCGGGCATCACGTGCACCGGATTGTTCGACGCGGTCGGCGCGGATCTGCTGACACGCGGCGGGTTCGAGGACATGCTCCAGGCCGCGGCTCACCCGGACGCGCGCGAGGGTCTTCGCGGTGGGATCCGTGGTGTGGCCGAGCTGCACGCCGCCCACCGGGACGTGTTGCGCGTCCTGTTCTCGATGGCCCTGCTCGACGCCTCCGCGGTCGGTGGCGCGATCCAGCGGATGGAACAGGGCCGGGCCGGCGGGCTGGCCCGCCGGCCCGGGACCTGGCCGCCCAAGAGGCGCTGCGTCCGGACGTCACCGCCGACCAGGCCACCGACCTGTTGTGGCTGCTGACGAGCTTCGACGGCTTCGACCTGCTGTACACCGGCCGTGGCCTGTCCGTGGAGGAGACCGCGACGGCACTGATCACGACCGCCGAGCGCAGCCTGTGCCGATGAGGTCTGAGCCCGACCGTCAAGCACGGACAGGGACGACACACGCAGTACGGGGCCCTATGAGTCGGCTACCGGGGCCGGGTGATCTGGAACACCAGCCGGTCGGAATGCCGCCTGCGCCCAGGATGCCGGACCCGACGCTCCACCTTCGGCAGCAGCGGCTCAAACACCGCCCACGGCTCGTCGTAGTGCAGCGCGACCACCGGAGACCGTATCGCCGTTACCCTTCATGGTGTCAACGGCGTCACATAGCGGGCGCCAAACCACTGGAGGCAACACCCCGTGCTGATTGCTCAGCGTCCGTCCTTGACCGAAGAGGTCGTCGACGAGTTCCGCTCCCGGTTCGTGATCGAGCCGCTG
>NZ_JBWLKM010000131.1:0-17374 GCF_059026085.1 Streptomyces sp. a15
GTGGCGCGTTCCGAGGCGGACCTGCTCGACATCCGCAACTTCGGTGCGAAGTCGATCGACGAGGTCAAGGCGAAGCTCGCCGGCATGGGTCTGGGCCTCAAGGACAGCCCGCCCGGATTCGATCCGACCGCCGCCGCACTCGGTGCGGACGACGACGCGGACGCGGGCTTCGTGGAGACCGAGCAATACTGAACACTGCGCTGCGCCGGTCATAGCGACACCTGAGCGGAGACAGGAGAACATCCACGCTGTTCTCCTGCCCGCTGGGCGACGTCGGCCGGATCCGCGCCCGCGCACAAACCCGGGAGGAAGGCAGCCGGCGACAGTGCGGCGCAGCTCCGCCACTTCACGTGCGGCCCGCTGCTCGGCCAGCATACGGTCGCCGGCTTCCGGCCTTGCCTGCTGTGCTCGTCACCCAGCTGATCTGACGCGAGGCGACCTCGGCCGGTATCGACCACGCGGGGGCGTACGTCAGAGGACCGCAGCGAAACTGGGGACAGCGTGGTGTGCGGGCCTCGGACCGGTGGACACTGCGCCACGCGATGACCCAGTGTCGGCGGTCGGACCGGTGCCAGGGGCGGGACCCCGCCCCTGGCCCGGTCATGCACGCCGACGCGCTTGTCAGATGCAGCAGTCGCAGCCAGGCCGGCAGCCGCATGCGTTGCCCGCCCCGGCGTCGGCAGCCGAAACCGTTGCGGCGGACCGGGTGCAGCAACCCTTGCCCTGCCATGCGTCGCGGCCTTCCTTGACCGCGACGGCCGCGACGGCCGCGATGACGAGGGCAGCGACGGGGGCGGCCCAGGACGATCCCAGGGTGGCGTTGAGGACCAAGCCGACCGGGAGCACGGCGGAGAGGTACGTGGTACGTGCACCTGCTCCCTGCCTCGCCCCGAACCAGCCCAACAACTCCGCTTGGTCGAGATCCGCGACAGCCTCGTCGCCCGCATCAGCGAGGCCCAGGCAGAGGGCTGGCTCGGCGAGATCGAAGGACTGGCGTGCCGTCGGCGGCCTCGCGCGCGCTGAACGCGGCGCGGCACTCGAGGTCGCGGCGGCCTGCTTCCGCTCTCTCTCGGATTCGTAACCTCGTGGCTTGCAGAGGGGAATGCGGGATCGTTTCGGCAGGGGGCCCTTTGACCTGTGTCGGCAGGGGGTCCTTTGACCTGTGTCGGCAGGGGGTCCTTTGACCTGTGTCGGCAGGGGCCCTTTGACCTGTGCATATGTGCCTCTGAAGTACTCCGGGGGCGACCGTCCGCTGTACGTCCGGCGTCCCGCTTCGGGCGTCGTGCTATCGGGTTCACTGCCGGCACACGCTGCATGCGTAAGCGATGAGTTTGGGCGGCGGAACGGGTCTGCCCTGGCATGACTCGAATCATCGCTGACATCTCCGTCTCCCTCGACGGCTTCGTCACGGGGCCCGACCCCGGCCCGGACAACGGTCTGGGCACCGGCGGCGAGGCCCTGCACACCTGGGCGTTTTCCGACGACCCCGACGACCGCCGGGTCCTGCGCGAGGCGACCGCCCGTTCGGGCGCCGTCGTCCTCGGCCGCCACCTCTTCGACGTGGTCGACGGGCCGAAGGGATGGGACGACAAGACCGGCTACGGCGCCGGCGAGGTCGGCAAGCCCGCGTTCGTCGTCGTGACGACCTCGCCGCCGGAGTCGGTGCGGCTCACCGACCTCGACTGGACGTTCGTCACCACCGGTCTGCCCGATGCCGTCACCGCAGCGCGCGAGCGCGCCGAGGCGGCGTTGTCGGACAGCGGCAAGGACCTCGACGTCGTCCTCATGGGCGGCGGTGCCACGATCGGCTCGGCGATCGACGCCGGGCTGGTCGACGCACTGACGCTGCACCTCGCGCCCGTTGTGCTGGGTGCCGGCACGCCACTGTTCACCGGCGGAACGCCGCGCACGCTGGTGCAGCGGAGCGTGACCTCGACATCGACCGCGACGCACCTGACCTACGACGTCCTGAGGTGATCCGATGACCACCGTCAACGTCAATGAGATCGCCTTGGGCATCGAGTCGTTCGGTGACGACGACGCGCCACTCGTCCTGCTCGCGGGCGGGACGACGATGCACTCCTGGCCGGACGCGCTGTGCGAGCGCCTCGCCGCCGGCGGGCGCCGCGTGGTGCGCTACGACCTGCGCGACAGCGGAGAGTCGACGACGGCGGACCCGCAGGCGCCCGCCTACACCCTGCGCGACCTCGCCGCCGACGCGGCGGCCCTTGCTGACGCGCTCGGCGGCGGGCCCGCACACCTCGCGGGGATCGGCGTCGGCGGGATGGTCGCCCAGGTGGCTGTGCTCGACCATCCGGGCGCGTTCTCGGCGCTCACCCTGGCCGGCACCCGCGCGGTTGCGCCCGGTCCGCCCGACGACGACCTCCCCGACCATGACCAGGCGACGATGAGCCGGCTGTTCGCGCATCCGATGCCCGACTGGACCGACCGCGAGGCGGTGGCGGAGTTCGCCGCCGCCGGCGCGGAGATCCTCGGCGACGACCCCGTCGCCGCACGCGCGATCGCCGCACGCATCTGGGACCGCACGCCCGGCACCGCACCCCCCGTCCAGATGGCCAACCAGATGGGCATGGTGTTTTCCAGGCTCGACTGCAAACCCCGCTGGCGCGAGCGCCTGCCCGAGATCGAGATCCCCACGCTCGTCGTCCACGGCCGCCGCGACCGGTTCTTCCCCGTCGGCAACGGCGAGGCGATCGCGCGCGAGATCCCCGGGGCGCGGCTACTCGTCCTCAAGGAGGCCGCCACCGCGATCCCCGATGCGGCGGTCGGCGAGGTCGCCGAGGCGATGCTCACGCTCGGGTAGAGGACGGCGCGTGCCGCGCGGGTATGGCATCCGCGCGGCAGCGTGCGCCGGAGGCACGACCCGCCCGCGCCCGCGATCGGCGCCCGCGGATGACCGGCTTCACGGAACAGTCCACCGATGTCCCTGATCAGCGGATCTACACGGCCGCGGCCGTGGTCTCCATCGACCATGAGTGGCTGCCGTACGGCAACGGCTCCACTCCCGGTGTCCGTTACGCCTTCCGGGCGAGTCCGCCGTGCTCGGCGATGACCTCCGGGGTGGGCGAACCGGGCTCCGGACGCCACTGCGTTACCGAGACGACGCCGGGTGCGAGGAGCTCCAAGCCGTCGAAGAACGTGGTGATCTCGTCGACGGTGCGCAGGATGTACGGGACGGCGCCGCTGTTGTTGTAGGCGTCCTGGGCCTGCTCGAAGACCGGGTCGATGCCGCGTGACCCGTCGTTGATGGAGAGGTAACTGCCCGAGGGCAGGGCGTCCATCAGCCGAGTGACGATGGAGCGGGCCTGATCGTAGTCGGCGACGTGGCCCAGGATGTTGCTGAGGATGAGCGCGGTGGGGCGGCCGAAGTCCAGTGTCTCGGCGGCGGCCGCGAGGATGCGGTCCGGGTCCGTCACGTTGGCGTCGATGTAGGCGGTCGCGCCCTCGCGGGTGGAGTAGAGCAGGGCGCGGGCGTGGGCGAGGACCATCGGATCGTTGTCGACGTAGACGATCCGCGTCTCGGGGGCGAGCCCCTGAGCGACCTCGTGGGTGTTCTGAGCGGTCGGAAGGCCGGTGCCGATGTCCAGGAATTGCCGGATGCCCGCCTCGGACACGAGATACGTGATGTTGCGGCGCAGGAAGGCACGGCTGCAGCGGGCGATGGTGACGATGCCGGGGAAGACTGCGGTGTACGCGTCACCGGCCTCCTCGTCGACGGGATAGTTGTCCTTACCGCCGAGCCAGTAGTTCCAGATACGGGCGGAGTGCGGAACCGACGTGTCGATCTTCTGATGCTTCGCTGGTTCGGGCGTCGTCACAGGGTCGGTCATAGCTCGCGTCCGTCCTTCAACCGAGGCGTGGATCATTCACGGCACAACCTACGTCCGAACACCCGGCGTGTGCACACCAGTTCAGGTTTTCCGGCTGGTCGGACAGCGACGTCCGGTCCCCGACCGACCCGAGCCGTTCCGCCGATCAAGCGCACAGGAACCCAGCAGCGCTGGTCATGGGGAGGGCTGATATTCACTCAACGAGGTAAGGGCCGACGACACGCAGGGCGTAGCCGCCACGGAAACTCAGCCACCACCAACCAAGCCGCGAGGGTCACTGGCGCCGTAGACGCGGCGGGAAATGCCTTGCCGGGATCGAACTTCTCCCCGTTCTGCAGGCAGTGGCAGTGGTGGAGGCATCCCAAGAAGCGATCCATCGCGTGGCGCAGGGATGCGTCGACGAGGACCCGAAGCCGGCCCAGGCGTCGCCCGCGTGAGAATGCGGCTTGGAGGAGCCGCTGATGCTGAAGAAGCGGTACTCGGCGCACCACACCGAATCCTGGTCCGAGGGCCCGAGAGACGGCGTGGCCTGTGGAGAGACGGGATTGTCCACGACCTTGGCCGCCGTGCCATGGACAAGCTGACGTAGCAGCAGGCGGGACAGGTGGCTTCACAGCTCTGGGAGACGAGCGCCTGCGTAGCTCGTCAGCCCTTCGGACAGAACCACACCGCCGTCTCGCCCAAAGCTGGGGACCGTTGTTGCGGACGTCGTTGACGGCCAGCGAGACAGGCCGGGCGTCCGCACCAACCAACGTTCGACCTGGCGTTCCCCGTCCCTTGCGCCGTTCTGTGGGCCAGTAGGCTCTGGCCGTTTCCGGGAGTCGGAGGGAGCTCAGACGGTTGGGTCCAGAGCCCGATCCCTCAAGGGCGAACCCGCAGTCGTCTTCTGCCTGGGCGAGTTCGGGCCACTCAATCTCCATCCCCGCCCCCCGGCCGACAGTGGGGCGCGCTCGGTAGGAAGCGCATGGCCTCCGACCGCGAGCCCCGGCCCCGCCGCCGAGCGACCTACACCCGACCGCACGGGGTCCGACGCCTGTTCGCCACCACGACCTGGCCAAGGACAAGCTCTACGGCCACATCAAGCCGAAGAAGAATCAGACGGGGTTTCTCGGATACTGCCGCTGCCTGCGCAGCCTGCACTCACCCGAGATCCGGAATGCCGGGCATGCCCGAGCGGCGCACGCACGACCACGTCATCAACGGCGCCATGATCCTCTCTGTCAGGCGATGTTCACGAGGCTCGACGCCGCTGAGGCGGGGCCGGCCTACTGCGGCTTCGGGGCCGCGGCTTCCAGATCCTCGATACTGCCGGACATGATCGTGCGGATGTGCTCGGTGATGTGTGGGGCCGGCCAGTCCCACCAGGCGACCGCCAGGAGGCGGGCGATGTCTTCGTCGCCGAAGCGACTGCGGATGAGTCTGGCGGGGTTGCCGCCGACGATGCCGTAGTCGGGGACGTCGTCGACAACGACGGAGCCGGAGGCGATGACCGCTCCGTGGCCGATACGGACGCCGGGCATCACCATGGCCCGGTATCCGAACCAGACGTCGTTGCCGACCACGGTGTCACCGCGGCCGGGCAGGGCTGTGATCAGGTCGAAGTGGTCAGCCCAGGAGCCGCCCATGATCGGGAAGGGGAACGTCGAGGGGCCATCCATACGGTGGTTGGCACCGTTCATGATGAAGCGCACGCCCTCGCCCAGCGCACAGAATTTGCCGATGACCAGCTTCTCCGGCCCGTAGTGGTACAGCACGTTGCGGGTCTCGAACGCGGTCGGGTCGTCCGGATCGTCGTAGTAGGAGAACTCTCCCACGTCGATCAGCGGCGATGTGACCAGTGGCTTGAGCAGGACGACCCGAGGTTGGTCGGGCATCGGGTGCACCACGGTCGGATCGGCAGGAATAGCTGGCATCACGGTCGGCTTCCTCACACGTCGCAGACTGCTTGCGCCCATGATCGCAACCTGCGCCCCGGCGTCGCCACCGCATTTCCGTTACGACGCCGTCACCGCCGTCGCCAGAGGCGACAGGGGAGCGCACCGTCGCACACCCGCATCGGTGACCCGCCCACTCCGAGGTGGTCCAGCTCGATCACTGACGAGGAGCCGCCCATGGCCATCACGACCAAGACCGACACCTTCACGGCGCTGAGCGACTGCTTCAGTGCGGACCTCGCCGCTCTCGCTCGGAGGAGCCCTCGGCCCGACTGCCCGTTCTGCCGAACTGTCCACGAGGGCGCGAACATCCGCCCAGTTGGGCTCGGCGGGTATGTCCTGGATCACCAGCGTGTTGGCGAAGTCAGGTGCCATCTGCAGCAGGTGGAGTGCCGGCCTCTATGCGGGATTCACCAGCTGATTCCGGCCGCCACCGGCAGGTGGTCACTCCCCGTGGCCGGCAGCGACCACGAGCTCTCCGGCTTCACGCCGCGGACCAGGATCTGGTCGATCCGCACCACCGGGAACGTGGCCGGCCAGCTGAAGCCGAAGCCGTCCCCGGCCGCGTCCTGGGCCGAGCGCAGCTGTGAGGCGATGTCGGCGAACGCGCGGTCGTCCATGGTGCCGTTCAGGTCGCCGAGCAGCACCACGCGCTCATTCTGTTCGGCGGCGATGGCCTTGCCGAGCGCCTGCGCGTTTCTGTCCCGCGAGTCCGTCCAGAAGCCCGTCCTGGGAGTCACCCGTGCGGACCCCAGGTGGGCCACATACACCGCCAGCGGACCCTGGTCCGTGGCCACCGTGGTGCGCAGCGCCCGGTTGTCGGCCATCTTGACGTCGGCCGGCTTGGTGTCCGCCAGCGGCCCGACGTCCTGCTTGCTGTCGACCGGCTGGGTGTCCGACAGCGGCAGCTTGCTCCACAGCCCGACCGTGCCCTGCACCGTGTGGTACGGGTACGCCTTCGCCAGGCCCTTCTCGTACGTGCCCCGGGCCTGCTCGGTCATCTCCTGCAGGGCCAGCACGTCCGCGCCGGAGGCGGCCAGGTCGCGGGCGGTGCCGGCCGGGTCGGGGTTGTCGGCACCGACGTTGTGGCTGGCCACCGTGAGGTCGCTGCCCGGGTGGGACTTGTCGCTGAGCAGCCCGCCGAAGAGGTTCAGCCACACCATGACCGGCAGCAGCAGCGCGGCCACCGCGGAGGCGGAGCGACGCAACAGTGCCCCGGCAAGGAGCACCGGGATGAAGAGGCCGAACCACGGCAGGAAGGTCTCCACGAGGCTGCCGAGGTTCCCGACCCGGTTCGGGATCTTCGCGTGCAGCAGCATGAGCAGGCCCAGCAGTAGGGCCAGCGCCGCGAGCACCGGGCCGCGCTTCCAGGGCCCCGGCCGGAAGCCGGTGCGGATCGCCCGGCGGATGCCCGCGCGCCAGGCACCGGAGCCGGCACCCCGGCGACCGGAGCCGCCCCGTCCGGTCTCCGTCGTACCCGCCGCATCCGCCGCGTCCGCCGCGTCCGCCGCATCCGCCGCATCCGCCGCGTCCACCTGCGTCATCGTCTGTCCTCGCTCACTGCCGGTCACTGCTGCATCCTCGGGTCCTGGGTGGGGTCGGCATACATACGCGGGCAACCACGGTCGATCGCATCGGCGCGCAATTCGTAGTGCCAGGGTTCGTTCTTGTAGATCTGGCACAGCCCGTACTCGGCACCGTGCTCGGACAGCCACTCCGTCGCATCGGAGTTCCCTATGTCGACCGCGTCCCCCGACACGTGAGGAGACGTCGTCGCGGTGGCCACCCATCGGGCGGCCTCCTCTTCCGACCCGTACCTGAAGACCGCCTCACGAAGAAGCTCCTCCTGGTACTCCGGGGAACGCCAGCCGCTGTTGACGTAGAACTCGACTCCGTCGTCCGCGGCAGCCGTCGCAGCCTGGCGGAGGGCCTTGAGCAGACCTGGATCGAGGTTGGACACAGCCGGAATCGCGTCGTCGAAGACCGTCACGCCATCGGGGACGACACCGTCGGCCGCACCGAGCGCACCGAGCGCACCACGGTGCTCACTCCGAGGCGCATGCGAGGGTGCTGCGGCCGAGGGGCTCGAGGGCGACGAAGAAGGCAAGGAAGACAAGGAAGGCAGGGAAGACGAAGGAGGCGAGGACTGCGGCGCCCGGTAGCCGAGGACCGCGGCGATCACTGCTGAGACGACTGTCAGGCCGACGACCATCAGCCAGCGAACCCGGCGGGTCGTTGTTCGTGCTGAGGGTGGGGTTCGACTCATACCGCCAGTCAAGGCAGCGCGGTGTTGCCGGCACGTATGCGGTTTTCGATATGTCGACGATATGCGCCGACTCGTAGCCTTGATGACATGCGTGTGTTGATCGTCGAGGACGAGCTCTATCTGGCAGAAGCCATCCGCGATGGTCTACGCCTGGAAGCGATCGCCGCCGACATCGCAGGTGACGGCGGCACCGCTCTGGAACTGCTGAGCATCAACGCCTACGACATCGCCGTCCTCGACCGAGACATTCCCGGGCCCTCCGGTGACCAGATCGCCCAACGCATCGTCGCCTCCGGCAGCGGCATGCCGATCCTCATGCTCACCGCCGCCGACCGTCTCGACGACAAGGCCATCGGGTTCGAACTCGGTGCCGACGACTACCTCACCAAACCATTCGAGCTTCGAGAGCTCGTCATGCGGCTCAGGGCGCTCGACCGCAGGCGCGCCCACAACAGACCACCCGTGCGAGAGATCGCAGGCCTGCGGCTGGATCCGTTCCGCCGCGAGGTCTACCGGGACGACCGCTACGTCGCGCTCACCCGGAAACAGTTCGCCGTGCTCGAAGTCCTCGTCACCGCCGAGGGCGGTGTCGTCAGCGCCGAAGAACTCCTGGAACGCGCGTGGGACGAGAACGCCGACCCGTTCACCAACGCCGTGCGCATCACCGTCTCGGCACTGCGCAAGCGTCTCGGCGAACCCTGGATCATCGCCACCGTGGCCGGTGTCGGCTACCGCATCGACACAGCGCCCGGCACCGGACGTGAGGGAGAAGACCGTGGATAGAGCCCCTGGTTTGAGTGTCCGCCTCAAACTCACCCTCAGCTACGCCGGGTTCCTCATGGTTGCCGGTGCCTTGCTGCTCGCCGCGGTGTGGTTGTTCCTCCTGCGTTATGTCCCCGACCGTGCGATGCTCATCAACCCCGATGACATGCCTGGGAATGGTGTTTTTCCCGTCCGGTCCGCCCTCCTGGACGTTTTCGCTCCGAGGGCAGCCGCCGTACTGGCGTTCCTGCTGGTGTTCGGCCTCGTGGGAGGGTGGATCCTCGCCGGCCGCATGCTCGCCCCGCTGACCCGCATCACCGAGGCCACCCGCTTGGCCACGAACGGGTCGCTCTCCCACCGGATCCGGCTACCGGGCCGCAAGGACGAGTTCCGGGAACTCGCCGACGCCTTCGACACGATGCTCGTACGGCTTGAAGCACATGTCGCCGAACAGCAGAGATTCGCGGCCAACGCCTCTCACGAGCTGCGCACCCCGCTGGCGATCTCGAAGGCCCTTCTCGATGTGGCCCGCACCGATCCGAACCGCGACACCGGCGAACTCATCGACCGCCTGCACGCCGTCAACACCCGCGCGATCGCCCTCACCGAGACACTTCTCCTGCTCAGCCGCGCCGACCAGCGGTCCTTCACCCGCGACCACGTCGACCTGTCCCTCCTGGCGGAAGAAGCCACCGAAACACTCCTCCCCCTCGCGGAAAAACATGGCGTCACCATCGAGACCAGCGGCGACATCACCCCCACGATCGGATCGCCGGCGCTCCTGCTGCAGCTGACCACGAACCTCGTACACAACGCGATCGTCCACAACCGTCCTGAACAGGGCACCGTGTGGGTCCACACCGGCGTCCACTCCAAGACCGTGGAGCTCACTGTCGAAAACACCGGCGAGCAGCTCACCCCACAGCAGGTCTCGGCCCTCACCGAACCGTTCCAGCGCGGCACCGAACGCATCCACACCGACCAGGCAGGCGTCGGCCTCGGCCTGACCATCGTCAAAACCATCACCCACGCACACGACGGAACACTCACCCTCACCCCGCGCCCTGCTGGTGGGATCCGCATCACCGTGGAACTCCCCGCGATATCCCCGCACACCGACAGGTGAGTCAACGACCACGGGAGCAATGCGCCGCCTTCGTTTACCGGCTCACCAAGTACGACCCACAGACCGCGGCGAGCACGGCAGTTACATCGGCGCTCAGGACGCGATCAGCGGGCACGGGTCGGTCGAGGCGGCCAATTTGCAGGCGATTGCCGCGTTCGCCGAGGACACCGGCGTCGGTGGCCTGACATACGTGAGCCGGGGGGCGCCAGCACTGCCACGGCGCCGACCGTGCCCAGGGAGATCAGCAGGTGACGGTGCCGTCCGCCAGGCTCACCCCTGCGAGAACCCCAGCCTGCCTCCTGAGCCGTTGAGCCCACCGGGCGGGCTCGCGGGCGGCGTCGAGCCCGTCGCGAGCCCGCCCACCCGAGCGGCGCCACAGCCGACCAAATCCCCACATCCCATGGCGACCCAAGGGACGAACGATGCACCGGGTGCTCCTGACGGGCGGCCCCGCTCTCACGCGCGACGCCTACGCACGCATCATCGAGGACTCCGCCCTCCTGACCGTCCAGGCCCAGAGCCCCGACCTCACCCACGCTCTGGCGCAACTCCCTTCTCCGCGACCCGACATTCTCCTCATCGACGCCCTGGCCCTGGCCCTCTCCCCATGGACCACCACACTGCTGTGCCTGCGCCGCGCCGCCGCCCATACCGAGCTCGCCGTCATCGGCGACACGCCCTCCGAGGAGATCAGTTCACTCCTGCAGGTCGGAGTCACCGGCATTCTCAGCCCACACATCGAGGCCGGCCCCTTCGTGACGGCACTCGCTCTGATAAGCCAGGGAGGAACGGCCATCTCCTCGCCATCCGCCACGACGAAGATCTCCGCCACTCCGCCGAGTCCCGCGCTGGACCAACTCTCCACGAGGGAGCGCCAGATCCTCGCCATGATTGCCACCCAGCCGGACAACAAGACGCTGGCACAACTCCTCGGCATCAGCCCGCTCACGGTCAAGTCCCACGTGAACCGGATCCTGCGAAAGCTCGGCGCTTCCTCCCGCGCCCACCTGGTCACGATCGCCTACGAGAGCGGACTCGTCAGCCCCGGACTGCTGGCCGGGCGCACGACCGCGTACTGACAATCAGCCGGCCACGTCTCTACGATGTCCGCCGACCGGAGGGCACCATGACTGTGGACGCGTACGCCCCGCCCAGCACGGTACGGTGCCCTCCCGGCGACAACCTCATGCTGCCCGCAGCCATCCACCGCGCCGAACCGGGTGCCGTCATCGTCTGTAGTCGGACAACCTCGACTACGCGCTGGTCGGCGGCAATGTGTGCGCCATCGCGCAGCGCCGGGGTGTCGCGGCCTTCGTCGCCGACGGACTCTCAATGCAGAAGTGCGCCGCGCCGGAGTCACGGTGAACTCGCCGAGGCCGCCGGCCGGAGCATCGGGACACAGCTCGCGCCGCCCCAGGGCACGCATCCGCGGCAGCGCGCCTTCAGGCTTCTTGCTGGGGACGTGGTCGGCGACGGCACCTTCATACCGCCCGGCCACAGGGTCGCGTCGACGGCGAGGCTGCCGTCGGCGTTGCGGGCGCCCTGCCGCCAGCCGTCGTCGAGGTCGACGTACTGGTAGCCCCCTGCCGCCATGTCCGGAGGAGACCAGGGCGTCCGTCTGCTGCTTGATGACGTCGTAGTCGATGCTGCGGGCGAAGCTGTTCCAGGACGCCCAGCCCATCGGCGGCGGGGGGACGCCGGCCTGCGTGGTGCTGACCGCGGCCGGCTCGGCGGACAGCGGTGCCGACGACTCGCGGCCGGCTACCGCCGTCAGGCCTGCCAGACCGAGGGCGAGGGCGACGACCCGCAGGGTGACAGGTCTGGCTCACCTTCGTACGGAAGCGTGCGCGATACGGGTGTCCTCCCTCGTCAGTATCCGACGCTGAAGGTGGCGTCCTGCCGCTCCGTGGTCGTGGAGATCGGGTCGATGCGCAGCACGTAGTTCGAGTGGCGGAGGTACCGGGTCGGGTAGTTGTACGACCGGAACGACGCCCAACTCGCGTCCGCCAGGCCCGCCGTGCGGTAGAAGGTCGCGTCCGCCGAGAACGTCGACGTGCCGTCGTTGACGTCGAGTTGGAGCTGGTAGTTGTAGTGGCGCAGGTACCGCGTCGGGAACTTGACCGACTGGAACGAGACGCCGGCGGGGTCGACGAGACCGGGGACAAGCTTCCACTGGGAGTCGGAGGGCGGGTCGATGGGGTACTCGTCGATGCGGCCGATGTAGTTGGAGTGGCGGATGTAACGGGCCGGGAGGTTGTAGGACTTCAGGCGGTTCCAGGCCGGCGCGCCCCACTTGGTGATGAGGTTGTCGTACTGGGCCGTGGTGATGGTCGTGATGCCGCAGTGCTTGGAGTTCAGGGGCTGGGTGTAGGTCTTCTGGTCGAGGGCGGTCCAGGTGCCCGAGGCGAGGTCGGTGGACTGCCAGGCGTAGAAGACGCCGTTGGGGGTGTAGGTGTCGCCCCACAGGTACCAGGTGCTGGACGTCAGGGACTTGACGAGGGTCGGGGCCTCGGTGCCGCCGTGGGCGACGCCCGTGGTGAACTCCTTGAAGCTGCCCGGGTCGAGGGAGGTGGATCGCGCCCCGACGAGCGTCTGGTTCTTCTTGAAGTACATGTAGTTGACGCCGTTGACGCCGACGGCCATGTCGCCGTCGATCACGTCGTAGCCGGGGTCGAAGAAGACCTGGGGAGCGGAGGCGGTGAGGAAGTCGGTCGTGTAGTTGACCATGATGACGTTGTGGCCACTGCTGTTGACGGCGGAGTAGATGATCGCGTACTGGCCGCGGCCCGCGTCCCAGAACGCCTCGGGCGCCCAGCAGTGCGTGTTCATGTCGTGCAGCTTCAGCCGCCGGTAGCCCGTGAAGGTGCGCAGGTCGGCCGAGTCCCACACATGGATGTACTGGCTGACGTAGCTCCAGTCGGTGCCCTTGAGGTCGGTGGCGAGGACCACGAAGGTGCCGTCCTGCTTGCGCAGGATGAACGGGTCGCGCAGGCCCAGCGCGCCGGCGGTGGGGGTGACCACCGGGTTGTTCTGGTTGAGCGGCGTCCAGTTCAGCGAGTCCTTGCTGACGGCGAGATGGAGGCCGTAGTCGGTCCCCTCGCCAAGGCTGGTCGACTCGGTGAAGTAGCACATCACGTACGCCGAGTCGGCGGCGTACGCGGTGCCGGCACCCAGGGTCAGGGCGCCGGTCACGGCCAGAGGCGTGGCGGTGGCCATGCCGAGGAAGTGACGGCGGGAGGGGGCGGGGCGGGGAGTCATGCGCGCTCCAAGGGGTGTGCGGTGCCCTCAAGGTGACGATCAGTCGGAGAAACTGACAGTTTTGGTCGAAATACCGAACGGAGTTCGGTAAGTCGGTCAGAAGGTAGAGTCACGCCATGAGCGCGTCAATCACTCTGCCCAATCTTTGTGATTCCTGTACCTCCGGAACGCGCGTGCCCCTGCCGGAAAACGGGGCAGTGAAGGCACTTGGGTGAAGAGTGCGGTGTGGGAACGAAATGCGCCACGGCGACCTCAGGATGAGGCGGCGCAGCCCGATCCGGGCCGGGGCGCGCGGGCGCCTGCTGCTCGCCAGGGCGACCCAGCCGACGGTGCCCTCTGAGGAGGGGCCAGAGGCGGAGGGCCCCTCCGAACAGTTGGGTCGTGTGCGCGTTGCGGGCGGCGGTCGTGGGGTGGTCATCAACCGCTTGGCATTGTTTGGTCGGAAGCCACGGATCGGGCTGCTCGGTGTGGTCGGTGTGGTCGGTCAAGGCAGGATCTCGACGTACCCGTCGGTTCCGTGCACGCGGATCCGCTGCCCGTCCCGGATCAGCCGCGAGGCGTGCTCCACGCCCACGACGGCCGGCAAGCCGTACTCCCGGGCGATCACTGCGCCATGGGTCATCAGACCGCCAACCTCCGTCACCAGGCCCGCGATTCCGACGAACAGCGGCGACCAGCTGGGGTCCGTGGAGGTCGTGACCAGGATGTCGCCCGCTTCGAGGTCGGCCTCCGCCATGTCAAGGATGACGCGGGCCCGTCCCTCGATGGTCCCGGCGGAAACCGGTAGGCCGATCAGGGCGCCGGCCGGCACGTCGTCGCGCCGGTACGCCCCGGTGACGGCCTCACCGTCCGAGGTGAGCACCCGGGGCGGTGTGAGCGCGTGGTACGCCCGGAACGCGTCCTTGCGCTGCTGGATGAGCTGGTCATCCACCTGGTTCGAGCGCACGGCGTCGTGGAGTTCCTGGAAGGTGAGGTAGAAGATGTCCTCCTTCTCAGGAAGCACGTTGGCCTGCACGAGACGCTCGGCCTCCTCCAGCAGGGCCTGCTTGTAGACGAAGTAGCGGCTGACGATGGCGTACTTCGGGTACTCCCGGTACCCGATGAAGGTTCGGACCCGGTCGATCATCCGCTTGGTCTCGTCGGCCTTCTGCTCCCCGTCCGGCAGAGCCCGCAAGCGTGACAGCACGTCCTGTTCCTTCTTCCGCGCCTTCTGCCGCCCTTGCTCGAAACGCCGCTGGGCGGCGCCCGGCTCGAAGTTCCTGACGTTGTCGAGGATCACGGGCACGAGCGTGGTGGGGCGCTCGCCCCAACGTGGCCTCGTGATGTCGATCTCGCCGACGCAGCGCATGCCGTACCGGTCGAGGTAGGTCTCGATGGCGTCGCGCGATTCGGTCCCGCCCGCGAGCTTCGCCAGCTCGTCCAGGAAGCCCTCCTCCTCGACGCCCTGCAGGAACGCCACCACCTCCGCATGCGGGCGGATCACGTCCGCGACGTCGAGCAGCGCCAGTCCCATCTCGGAGGTGACGTTGCCGGGGGCGGACAGCGTGAGCGTGTCAGCCGCGTTCTTCTCGCCCAGCCACTCCAGCAGCTTGTCGTTGAGCCACCACGTGGCCTCCATCCCCGCCATGATCGCCTGATGGTTCAGCGGATCACCGAGGACCCGCTTGTGCTCCTCGAAGGCCTCCAGCAGAAAGTCGAACAGCGCCGGTCCGGTCTTCGTCCGGATGTCGCGCTCCAGGGCGGCGATGGACGCCTGGCTGCGCTCGATCAGCTCGGTGACGATGGCCGGATCGGTCTCGATCGGGGCGGACGCACCGCCGGCCGGCGGTGCGCCGGGACCCGTGTCCGGGAGCGACGGGACGAAATCGTCGCGGTCGAGGACGGTCTCCAGAGCGTCCCTGATCAGCGGATCGCTTCTCCCGATGGCGTCCAGGAGGCCGGCGCGGCTCGCGGGCGAGGCCAGGCGCCGGGTGACGTCGACGAACAGCCTCCCGCCGGCCTCGTGCATCGGCACCATGGCCGTCAGCTGCCACGCGGAGAGCCCCAGGGGCTTCATGGGGTCGGTCATCATCTGCCCATGACCGACGGAGACGTAGACGTGATTCTCCTGGTCGCCGGTCTCGGGGATGGGGAACAGCGTCGTGATCGGCCGGCTCTGAACGATCTGGAAGCCATCGTCGACCAGGCACCATTCGATGTCCTGCGGGCGACCGAAGTGCGCTTCGATCCGCCGCCCGAGCTGCACGAGCCGCACGACCTGCGCATCCGTCAGCGCCGGATGCTCCTGCCGCTGCGAGTCGATCGCCACTTCCTGCGTACCGCCGGCCGCCAGGGCCTGAACGGCACGCTGTTTGGCGGCGATCGCCTTGGCGACGACTTCGCCGTCTCGCACCTTGAAGACGTCCGGATTCACCAGGCCGGAGACCAGGGCCTCGCCGAGCCCGAAACCGGCGTCCACGGTGGCTACCTTCCGGTTGCCCGTGACGGGGTCGGCCGTGAACAGGATGCCGGCCGCATGCGGGAACACCATCTGCTGCACGACCACGGCCATGTGGACCGTACGGTGGTCGATGCCGTTGCGCTGGCGGTAGGTCACGGCCCGCTCGGTGAACAGCGAGGCCCAGCACCGGCTGACGTGCTGGAGGACCGCCGTCGGCCCCACGACGTTCAGATACGTGTCGTGCTGGCCGGCGAAGGAGGCCGTCGGCAGGTCCTCGGCCGTCGCGCTGGATCGGACGGCGTAGGCGGCTTGCTCGCCGACCTGGGCGAGCGCGCGGGTGATCGCCGCCGCGAGATCGCCCGGGATGGCAATCCCTTCGATGGTCCGGCGAATCTGCGCGCTGAGCGTGCGGATCGCCTCCCGGTCGTCCGGGTCCAGGCGCGACAGCTGATCGAGCCGATCATCGATCGACGGCCCTCCCGCCATGACCCGCCGGAAGGCGTCCGTCGTCACGCAAAAGCCACCCGGCACGCGGATGCCTTCGATCCGCGACAGCCTGCCCAGGTGCGCGCCCTTGCCGCCAACGACGGCGACCGTCGTCTCGTCAACCTCTTGAAGACCCAGCACGTACGGCTCGATCACTGCGACACCTCCGAGGCAGCCGTGCTCCGTTGCACTGCGGTGGCCGATCGAATCACCGGCTCCTCCAACTCTGTCGAACCTCTTGTCGAGCACGTCCTCATCTCTGGTTGCTTTCCCTCTGACGAGTCGACCGGCCGCTTCGCCGAGGCGGGCGGCGCGCACCCCCGCACCCCCGCACCTCCGCGCCGAGCGCCCGCAACCTCACCTGCCGGTCCCGCCACCGATTCGACGTCACCGCGTCCCCATGCGTCGCCAACAACACACGCACGTCGTGCCCCCATCTCCGCAGGTTGGAGCATCGGCCGACGATTCTCCGCCCTGACCCGGGTCTTGCGGCAAGCCCCCCAGCGCGCTATACGTTGAGAGTGGCAAGGAGAGAGTTCTCCTTGCCTTTGCCATTTGCCCTCCAAGGGAACTGACCAGCTGGGCGCAGGTGCCGGCGGCCGCGCGTGTGCGGTGCCGGGCAACGCGTACGAGGGCCGCAGTGAGCAGGGCGGCGGCAGGCCACCAGAGCGTGAGCGGGGCGTACAGGGCGCCCAGCCGCCCGCTGTGAGGGCCGTACGTGCGGCGGTGACCTCGGTCCCTACCGGATCGGACAGACGGAGTCAAAGGCACGGCCACACGACCGCGAGGTCGAGGCGCAGCTCGTGGTTCAAGCGGATCGCGGGTGTTGCGTGAGTTCCAGCCGACGATGTCGGCGGACCGCGCCCGGAAGGCGGTCGGGGTGGCCGGGGACGCTGCCAGGGCGGCGTACGCCGATGCGGTGTCGGGTACGCCGCCCTGGAGCGGGGCGAGTTGCGGGAGGCGGCCCGCGCTGTCGTGGCGGTTACTTCGGGTCTCGGTTGAACAGTGAGGTCGACCAGCGGTAGCCGAGTGCGGTCAGGCCGACGCACCAGGCGAGCGCGATCCACCCGTTGCGGCCGATCCCGGTGCCGAGGAGGAGGCCGCGCAGGGTCTCGATGGCGGGCGTGAAGGGCTGGTACTCGGCGATCGGCTGGAACCAGCCCGGGATCGCGTTGATGGGGACGAAGGCGGACGAGATGAGCGGGAGGAGGATCAGCGGCGTTGCCATGTTGCCGGCCGCCTCGGGGTTCG
>NZ_JBWLKM010000132.1:0-5188 GCF_059026085.1 Streptomyces sp. a15
GTCAGGTCATCGGCGAAGTGCCGGTCGCCAGTGGCGTCGGGCACGTACTTCACAGTGACAACGATCCTCAAGCTCACAACCCTCTCCTGTTTCCATGTCAGTGACCGCTGCGTCGAAGCCGCACGCGGTACGAGTAGTGCTCGGGCAGAAAGTGACTGATCGCCAGCTCCACGAGCTGTCCGGCGACCGACTGGTAGACGCGGTCGATGCGCAGCAGCGCCCGGCCCGGTTCGCAGCCCAGATGTTCCGCGAGTTCGGGTGTGGCGTCCGCGACGGTGATGCTCTGCTCGGCCTCGGCGATCGGCTCGGGAAGCCGTCCGTCGAGCAGCCCGATGACGGTGAAGGCGCTGGGGACACTGGGCTCCGCCAGCTCCGGAACCGGCTCGAGGAGCCGGCCGACGTCGGGCGGCAGGAAGACGGAGGTGTGACAGAACGCGGTGTCCTCGTGCAGCCGGAGGAAGGCGAGCTTGTACACCTGGTCGGTGTGCAGACCGAGGCGGCCCGCCGCGTCGACGTCGACCCGCCGGTGCAGGGGCGTGACGACGTCCATGCGGGTGTCGATGGACAGCCCCATCAGGTCGTCCACCGAGCCGAACTGGCGCAGGTACTGCTCGTCGCGGGGCGCGGCGAAGGTGCCGCGGCCCGGCACCCGGTGGACCAGCCCCTCGGCGACCAGGTCCTGGAACGCCCGCCGCACGGTCTGCCTGCTGACCCGGTGCAGTTGCGCCAGCTCGGCCTCCGTGGGCAGCCGTACGCCCTCGGGGTAGTCGTGCCGCAGGATCGCCGCCCGCAGCTCACGGGCGAGCCGCAGGTAGGTGCTTTCTCGCTGTGCGGGTTCAGCCATGCGGCCCACCCCGCTCCGCCGGCCGCGCCGCGACCGCCACGCTCCTCATCGCTCGGGTCTGCTCCACGGCAGTCACTCGTGTCTCCTCCATGGCGGTCCTCAGACCACCGCGTCGGCGCGCAGCGCCTCGATGTCGTCGAGGTCGCGGCCGAGTTCGGCGAGGATCGCCCCGGTGTGTTCGCCCACCGCCGGAACGGGGTCCATCCGCGCGGACATGCCCGCGAGGTCGGCCGGCGGGAGCAGTGCCCGCACCGTGGCACCGCCCGGCACGCCCACTTCGCGCCAGCGGTCGCGGGCGGCCAGGACCGGGTGGTCGAGGAACGCGGCGACGTCGTTGACCCCGGCGCAGGCGATGCCGATGTCCTCAAGGTCCTTGAGGATCTGTGCGGCGTCGGACCGGGTGCAGCGTTCGGCCACCACGGCGTTGAGTTCCTCGCGGTGGGCGACCCGGTCGGAGCCGGTGGCGAAGCGCGGGTCGTCGGCGAGTTCGGGCCGGCCGAGGAAGCCGGCGCACAGGGCGATCCACTCGCGTTCGTTCTGGATGGAGAACAGCACGTCCTTGCCGTCGGCGGCCGTGAAGGCGCCGTAGGGCGCGATGGTGGCGTGCTGGGTGCCCAGGCGCGCGGGCTGCGTGCCGCCGTACCGGGTGTAGTAGGCGGGCTGGCCCATCCACTCCGCCAGCGCTTCGAACAGGGAGACTTCCACCGGGTGTGCGGTGCCGGTGGTGGCGCGGGTGTACAGGGCGGTGAGGATGCCGCTGTAGGCGTACATCCCGGCGGCGATGTCGGCGACGGAGATCCCGACGCGGGCGGTCTCCTCGGCGGTTCCGGTCAGGGAGACCAGGCCGGTCTGGCACTGCACCAGCAGGTCGTACGACTTGCGGTCGGCCCACGGGCCGGAGGTGCCGTAGCCGGAGATCGTGCACGGGATCAGCCGGGGGAAGCGCTCGGCGAGGGCGGCCGCGCCGAGGCCGAGGCGGTCGGCGGCACCCGGTGCGAGGTTCTGGACGAACACGTCGGCGCCGTCGAGGAGTTGGTGCAGGATCTCCAGGCCCCGCGGGTCCTTGAGGTCCAGCGTGAGGGACTCCTTGGAGCGGTTGAGCCAGACGAAGTAGCTGGAGTGGCCGTGCACGGTCGTGTCGTACCGGCGGGCGAAGTCGCCGTCGCCCGGCCGCTCCACCTTGATGACCCGGGCGCCGAGGTCGGCGAGCTGCCGGGTGGCGTAGGGAGCGGCCACGGCCTGTTCCAGGCTGACCACGGTGATCCCGGCCAGGGGCCGCTGCGGGACGCTCATACGGCCCATTTGTACGGCCAAATTCGAGAGCCTGTCAACGGCGGCCACCCGCCTGCCACCTGTGCTCTTCGACACCCTCCCGACGTCTTGGCGAAACCCTCGGCGTCATGTCGGCGCTTTGTACGCACCAATGCGGCACTTGGAGGCACCGAAGACCGTTCAGGACGGCCGGTCCGGAGGGCACAGCACGGAGTTCCCGCGAGGCCCTGGCCCTGATGAACCAACGCCAGTGAAACCCGCCCGCACCTGGCCTCAGGCGGGCGTGCGGAGGGTCTCGACCGCTCGTACGAGTGGGGCGAGTTCGGGGTTGTGGGCGGCGGTGTCGAGGGCTTCGCGCAGGGCGGTCTCGTTGGTGGGGCGGGCCTCTTCCAGGAGTTGGAGGCCGGCCGGGGTGACGTCGGTGTAGATGCCGCGGCGGTCGGTGGGGCAGAGGTAGCGGGAGAGCAGGCCGCGGTCTTCGAGGCGGGTGACCAGGCGGGTGGTGGCGCTCTGGCTGAGGACGACGGCGTCGGCGACCTGTTTCATCTGGAGGTGGCCGCCTTCGCCGTCGTGCTGGCGGCTGAGGACGTCGAGCAGGGAGTACTCGCGCACGCTCAGGTCGTGTCCCGCCTGCAGGGCCCGCTCGATGTGGGCCTCGATCCTGCCGTGCAGCAGGGACAGGGCGCACCAGCCCTGCGCGAGGGCGGTGAGTGCGGGGTCTGTGGCGGTCATGGGGCCTGCTCCTCCGTCCCGAGGTACTGACCGTCCAGGATAGGGCATCCGTGAAAGTTCCCGCGAACGCGTTTATCGCGCGCATGCAAGTACTGTCATGTAATCCGTAGCTCTCCTGCACGCGCCCCGATAGGGTCCAGACCCCAACTGCCGCACCCAGCACGGAGAGCGATACCCATGACCGGCCGCCGAGCCACGACCACCCTCTGGCGCCCCACCGGACCCGAGGAGCTGGCCCTGGTCCGCGAGCTGGACTGGCGTGCCTGGCCGCCGCGGCTGCCCGAGCAGCCGATCTTCTACCCGGTCCTCAACGAGGACTACGCGGTCCGGATCGCCCGGGACTGGAACGTCAAGCACGATGGAGCCGGCTACGTCACCCGCTTCGAGGTCGACACGGAGTTCCTGGGCCGCTACCCCGTCCAGCAGGCCGGCGGCCGGACGATCCTCGAACTATGGGTGCCTGCCGAGGAGTTGGACGAGTTCAACGCCCACATCGTCGGCAGGATCCAGGTCGTCCACGAGTTCCGCTGACGGTCGGGACGGCACCGGCGTGACCGCTACGGACGGGACCGCTACGACCGTGCCAAGTGCCGCATGGTCAGGGCCAGATGGAGTCTCAGCCGACCCTGCGGGGTGCGCAGCGGCCAGCCGAGGAGGTGCTCGGCGTGGGTCAACCTGTCCTGGAGCGTGGAGTGGTGCACGTTGATCTCGGCGGCCGCCGCGCGCAGGCTCGTCGTCGCGGCCACGGCGTGCAGGGTGGCCAGCAGCCAGGGTGTGGTCGCGGCCGCCGCCTCCAACGTCCGGACATCGGGCGGGGGTTCGGCGCCCGGGGCGACGAGGTCGGCCAGCAGGGCGACGCCGCCGAGCTCGTCGGCGTGCACGACACGCGGTCCCGGGTCCTGTGCGGTGCCGTCCGCGGTGAACCGCAGGGCGGTACGGGCGGCGGCCCAGGAGCGCGGCAGGTCCAGCACCGGGACGGCGGGGCCGACGCCGAGCCGGCCGACGGGCAACTCTGCCTCCCCGGCGACGATCCGGGGCCGCCCGTCACGCGGGGCCAGTGCACGCGCCGACGCCGCGGGGTCCAGGCCCAGCCCGCGGGCCGCGTGCAGCCGGGCCGGTTCCGGGGCCGTGGCGTCCAGTACCGTCTCGACCAGCGCGGGATCGTCGACGGGCACCCGGCCCCGGGTGCGGTCGAGGACGATGCGGATGGCACCGGCGGCCCGCTCCAGGATCACCGCGTCGACCACACTGGGCGCCGCCTCCGCCCGCTCCAGCCACAGGGCGGCGGCCCCGCCCGGCGTCAGCGCCGCTGACGGCCACGCGGGGTCCGGTGGCAGGTTCTCCGTGTCCCGGCGGGTGCCGTCGGCCTCCACCCGGACGAAGACCCGCCGGTCCGTGTCGACCAGCCGCGCGGGCACCCCGGCCAGCACGGCGGCCCCACGCACCAGCGCCTCCAGACCGGCCCGGGACTCGGCCAGCCGGTCGAAGTAGGCGATGACCTGGACGGCGGCACCGGCGTCCGGGTCGAGCGCGGTGAGACGCCCGGCCAGCTCTTTCATGCGTCCATGGTGCGCTATGCGGCCACGTTCCGTGGAGCTGTGGGGAGGGAAGACTTCCGGCTTACGGCCGAGCAGCCGGACCGACACCTCGAGGCGGCCCCGCCCGGCAGACCGCCGGCACCCCGGAGGCCATGCCACCGCAGGCCGGACGGCATCCCAGAAACCCCTACATCCCGAGCTTCTGGGACGTGCCAAGCTGCGTAGGCGTTTTCGGGCGGCCGCGAATCAGTCGGTCAGAGATCTTCGCGGCGGTGGGGTTGGGCGGGGGTCGGCGGCGAGGGCAGCGGGAGGCGGCCATGGGTACGGCCGCGTGGCGTTCCGGGTGGCCGCGCATCGGTTGGGCGGAGGCCTTCGCGGCGGTGCGGGCGGCGGTGGGGTTGGGCGGGGTTGGCTGTGAGGGCAGCGTGGGGTCGGCCATTGGGAGTGGCCGCATACGTGTTCCGGGGCGCCGCGAATCGGTCGCAAGGAAGCCTCCGCAGCCGTGCGGCTGGCGGCCGGGGCGGCCGGGGGCGGGTCGCGAGGACAGCCCGGGGCGGGCGGGGATTGGTGGCAAGCGCAGCGGGGGGCTGGACGGTGTTCCACGGCGGCCGCGAATCGGTCGGTCGGACGTCTTCGCGGCGGTGCGGCCGACTGCCAGGACAGCCGGAGGCCGACCATGGGAACAGTCGCGTAGGCGTTCCGGATGGCCGCGAATCGGTTGCCCGGGACCCTCCGCGGCCGCGGGCGGCGGGGTCGGGCGGGCGTTGGTCGCGGGGGCAGCGGGAGGTCGGGCATGGGAACA
>NZ_JBWLKM010000132.1:5288-17368 GCF_059026085.1 Streptomyces sp. a15
GTCGCGGGGGCAGCGGGAGGTCGGGCATGGGAACAGCCGCACAGACGCTCCGGGCAGCCGCGAATCCGTCGGCCGGAGGCTCCGCGGCCGTGCGGCCGGCACCAGGGGCGGCCGGCCGGGGCCGGTCACGGGAGCGGCCGGGCCAGTCCACGGGAGCGGCCGGGCCAGTCCACGGGAGCGGCCGGGGCCAGTCCACGGGAACAGCCGCGCGAAAGCCCCCGCAGTCACCGATCTGCCGTCGGCCAGCCGCGAGCCGTCAGCCGTCAGCCGTCAGTCAGCCGTCGGCCAGCCGTCAGTCGGCCGCATGACGCGGCGATCAGCCGCCACTCACGCCGCGGTCATCCCCCAACCGTCCCTCACCCATTCCCGGCCCCCCCTGGTCATCCCCCCGTCATCCACCCAGCAGCCTCCGCAGCCAAGCCAACTGCGCCGCCCGGGCCGCCTGCGACAGCGCCGCCTGCGGGGCGAAGCCGTCGAAGCCGTGGAAGCCGCCGGGCCACACATGCAGCTCGGCCGCTCCTCCCGCATGCCAGAGCCGGGAGGCGTAGGCGACGACCTCGTCCCGGAAGGTCTCTGCGGAACCCACGTCGAGGAAGGCCGGCGGCAGACCGGACAGGTCCTCGGCGCGGGCCGGTGCCGCGTAGGCGGGCACGTCCGGGCCGCCGCGCGCCTCGCCCAGCAGGGCACCCCAGCCGGTCTCGTTCGCCGTCCGGTCCCACACGCCGAGGCCCGCCATCTGGTGGCTGGAGACGGTGTCGTTGCGGTCGTCCAGCATCGGGCACATCAGCAGCTGGCCGATCGGCCGCGGGCCCTTGCGGTCCCGGGTGAGCAGGGCCAGCGCCGCGGACAGACCGCCGCCCGCGCTCGCGCCCGCTATGACGATGCGCTCGGGGTCACCGCCGATCTCCGCCGCGTGCTCGGCCGTCCAGACGAGACCGGCGTACACGTCCTCGACCGGCGCCGGATGCGGATGCTCGGGCGCCAGCCGGTACTCGACCGACACCACGACCGCGCCCAGCTCCTTCGCCCAGGCCAGCGGGCCGTCCACGCCCACCCGGTTGTTGCCGAGGACCATGCCGCCGCCGTGCACGTGGTACACGACGGGCTGCGGCACGCCCGCCAGCTCCGGAGCGGTGGGCCGGCAGATCAGCAGCGAGATCTCGGGAGCACCCTCGGGCCCCGGCACCGTACGGTCCTCGACCTTGAAATGGCCGTCCATGGTCAGGTCCAGCTCGGCGAGCAGCTGGATGCCCGGGCCCTGGCGTACGGCGTCGATCTCGTCCGGGGTGAAACCGGGCGACAGGAAGTCCTTGATCAGGTCCAGGGCGGCGGCGAGTTCCGGGTCGAAGGGGGGCGGGACGTGGCTCATGTGATCTCCTCACGCGGGGGCGCGGCGGCTCGTTGCGCCATGATTCGCGCACCGGCCGACGCGCGGGGCGCCGCCGTGCGGCGGAACCTGCCCGCCGTTCGGCGGGTGGGCTCCCGCGCTTTCCGGCCACGTCCCAATGTGACCTGCCGTCTTTGCCAGGGCGTGGCCTGATCTTCATCTTCTGTTGGTGGAACGGATTGCGACGGCTGGCAACGCTGTCGATGCCCCCCATGCAACAGGAGCATCAGTGAACGTCTCCCTCACCGTCTGGCTGCTGACCGTCGCAGGCCTGTGCGCGCTGGTCGCCGCGGACTTCTTCATCGGCCGAAAACCCCATGACGTGTCCGTCAGAGAGGCGGGGACCTGGACGGTCGTCTGGATCGTCCTCGCCTGTCTGTTCGGCGTCGGGCTGTTCTTCTTCGGCGGTTCGGGGCCCACCGGTGAGTTCTTCGCCGGATACGTCACCGAGAAGTCGCTGAGCGTGGACAACCTCTTCGTCTTCGTCCTGATCATGGGCAAGTTCGCGGTGCCGTCGCAGTACCAGCAACGCGTGCTGATGGTCGGCGTGATCATGGCCCTGGTGCTGCGCGCGGGCTTCATCGCGGCCGGCGCGGCGATCATCTCCGCGTTCTCGTGGGTGTTCTACCTCTTCGGCGCCTTCCTGATCTGGACCGCGTGGAAGCTGATCCAGGACGCCCGCAAAGAGGGACATGACGAGGAGTACGAGGAGAACAAGCTGCTGAAGGCGGTGGAGAAGCGCTTCGGTGTGGCCGACCGCTACCACGGCACCAAGCTGTGGATCGAGGAGAACGGCAAGCGGGTGATGACCCCGATGCTGGTCGTGATGCTCGCGATCGGCTCCACCGACGTCCTGTTCGCCCTGGACTCGATCCCGGCCATCTACGGGCTGACGCAGGACCCGTACATCGTGTTCACGGCCAACGCGTTCGCGCTGATGGGCCTGCGGCAGCTGTACTTCCTGATCGGCGGCCTGCTCAGGAAGCTGGTCCACCTCAGCTACGGCCTGTCGATCATCCTGGGCTTCATCGGCGTCAAGCTGGTGTTGCACGCGCTGCACGAGTCCGGCGTGCACGTCCCGGAGATCGGCATCCCCTTCTCGCTGGGCTTCATCGTGCTCGTGCTGGTGGTCACCACGCTGACGAGCCTGCGGGCCGCGAAGAAGCAGGAGGCGACCGAGGCCGAGCCCGTGGCCTGAGGGCGCCGCGGTCACGCTTGACTTCGAGAGCGCTTCAAGGCCTAGCGTCACCAGGGTCGGTGAAGGACCGGGTGATCCCGGGGAGCGGAGGCGGACATGCGGGTGGGCGTGCACATCAACCGGTTCGACCACGGCGGGGGCGGCCCGGCGCTCGGCGCCGAACTCGCCGCCACCGGCGCCGCGGCCGAGGAAGCCGGCGTGAGCTGGCTGTCGGTGATGGACCACTACTTCCAGATGGAGTTCAACGGCGGCGCCGAGGCCCCGATGCTGGAGGCGTACACGACGCTGGGCTACCTCGCCGCCCACACCTCCACGGTCCGACTCGGCGCCCTGGTCACCGGGGTGACCTACCGCCACCCCGGCCTGCTCGCCAAGATCGTCACCTCACTGGACGTCCTGTCCGAGGGCCGGGCCACCCTCGGCATCGGGGCGGCCTGGTACGACCGTGAGCACGAGGGGCTGGGCGTGCCGTTCCCGCCGCTCGCGGAGCGCTTCGAGCGGCTGGAGGAGACCCTGCGGATCTGCCGGCAGATGTGGGACCCGCAGGCGAACGGCCCCTTCGAGGGGAAGCACTACCGGCTGGCCGAGACCCTGTGCGTCCCGGCGCCGGTGAGCAGCCCGCGCCCCGAGATCATGATCGGCGGCGGTGGCGAGCGCAAGACGCTCCGCCTGGTCGCCCGCTACGGCGACGCCTGCAACCTGTTCGCCACCTCGCCGGAAGAGGTCCGGCACAAGCTGGACGTCCTGCGCGGCCACTGCGAGGCCGAGAACCGCGACCCCGACGAGATCCGTAAGACCGTCGCCTACACGGGCGAACCGGCCACCGAGGGCGACCTCGGCGCCTTCACCCGGGACATCGCGGGCTACACCAAGCTCGGCATCGACACGGTGATCCTGGCGCCGCGCATCGGGGAGCCGGCCGAGTGGATCGAGCGCTTCGTGGCCCCGGCCGTTCAGCGGCTGGCCGAGCTGGACTGAGCCGCGGCCGGGCGGCTGCGGGAGACGATCCGCGTGCCCCGGCCGTCGACGACCCGGACCTGAAGCGAACCGCAGCCGCACCGGGTCCACACCGTGGTGCCCGCCGCCGTGCAGTGCCGGGACACCACCTGGAAGGGCTCGGCGCCGTCGGGCCAACCGCAGTGCGGGCAGACGGCGCCGGTCGTGCTGGTCATGGGAACTCCTTCGTACCAAGGGCTGGTGGGCCGTCGCGACACAGCCAGGGTGCGTCGGAGTCTTCGTGCACGTCCAGGTTGACTTTCCGAATCCCACCTTGAAGCGTGGGCTTCATGATTGATCTGCGCCGGCTCCATGTCCTGCGGGCGGTGGCGCACTACGGCACGGTCACCGCCGCTGCCGGTGCGCTGCACTTCACGCCCTCCGCCGCCTCCCAGCAGATCCGTCAGCTCGCCCGCGAGCTGGGCGTCGATCTCCTCGAACCGCAGGGGCGCGGGGTACGGCTCACCCCGGCCGCCGAGAGCCTGCTCGCGCACGCCGACGCCATCCAGGCCCGCTGGGAACAGGCCGAACTCGATCTCCGCGCCGACCGCGGCGAACCTGCCGGGCCGCTGCGGGTGAGCGGTTTCCCGGTGGCCATCTCGGTGCTGCTGGCCCCGATGGCGGTCCGGCTGCGCGAGCGGCATCCGCGGCTGGTCGTCCGCATCCAGGAGGCGCCGGTGCCGGAGAGCTTCGACCTGCTCTTCGAGGGAGAGACCGATCTGGCGATCGTGGAGGCGACCCCGCACAACCCGCCGCTCGGCGACGCGCGCTTCGATCAGCAGCCGTTGCTGGACGACCCCTTCGACCTGGTCGTCCCCGAGGACCATCCGCTCGCCGGGCGCGCCCGCGTCGAGCTCGCCGAGGCGGCGCACGAGGACTGGATCGCCCCGGTGCCGGAGAGCCCCTGTCGTCCGCATGTGCTGTCGGCCTGCGGTGAGGCCGGGTTCACGCCGGACGTGGTCCATCACGCCCTGGACTGGAACGTCACCGCCCACCTGGTCGCCAACGGCCTCGGCGTCGCGCTGATCCCACGGCTGGCCCATCTCACCCCGCACCTGCCGATCGCGCGGGTGCACTGCACGGGCAACCCGCACCGCAAGCTGCTCACCTGCACCCGCCGGGGCGGCCGGACCCGTCCCGCGGTGGTCGCCGCGCTGGCGGAGCTGCGGGAGCTGGCGCCGACGGCGGTGGCGTGACGTACAACCACACGCAGCAGAGGGCCGGAGCCCTGTACGGGTTCCGGCCCTCTTCCGCGTAACAGCCCCCGTGCGAGGTCCAGGACGCGTCAGGCGGCGGCCACCTCGCCCGCGTGGCCGTGCAGACGGGCGACCACCTCGGTGAGCTGCGCGGCGACCTCGGCGTCGTCGGACGGGTGGGTCTCGGCGAAGCGGGTCAGGGAGCCGGGGATGGAGAGCTTGAGGTCCTCGATCACCTTGCCGCCGGCGATGCCCACGGCCTTGCGGGCCTCGTCCTGCGCCCAGACGCCGCCGTACTGGCCGAAGGCGGTGCCGACCACCGCGACGGGCTTGCCGCCGAAGGCGCTGGCGCCGTACGGGCGCGACAGCCAGTCGATCGCGTTCTTCAGGACGGCCGGGATGGTGCCGTTGTACTCGGGCGAGAAGAGCAGGAAGGCGTCGGCGGCGGCAGCGGCCTCGCGCAGCTTGGCGGCGGCGGCCGGGACGCTGCCCTCGACGTCGACGTCCTCGTTGTAGAAGGGGATGTCCGCCAGGCCCTCGAACAGCACCACGTCGGCGCCCTCGGGAGCGTGCTTGACGGCCGCCTCGGCGAGCTGGCGGTTGGTCGAACCGGCGCGGAGGCTGCCGACGAGCGCGAGAATACGAACAGACATACGAAACTCCAGGGTGCTGAAACACTGCCGTTACGATCCGGACCGGGGTCCGTTTAACTTTCTAGCATCCTAACCGGACCGCGGTCCAGTTTTCTTCCCGATGCTTTACGCTGTTTTCATGTCCGCCGTTCTGCCGCCCTTCCCGCAGTCCCAGGAGCCCGTCCCGCAGCCCGAGTTGCTCCAGGTCGGCCCTCTCGAGGAGGAGCCCTGCCTGCGCGCCGACGCCGCACGCAACCGGGCCCGGCTGCTGGAAGCGGCCGCCCGGCTGGTGGCGGAGCACGGCGCGGCCGGCGTGACGATGGAGGCGGTGGCCGCCGCGGCGAAGGTCGGCAAGGGCACGGTTTTCAGACGCTTCGGCGACCGCACCGGCCTGCTGACCGCGCTGCTCGACCACTCCGAGAAGAAGTTCCAGGCCGCCTTCCTCAGCGGCCCGCCGCCGCTGGGCCCCGGGGCGCCCCCCGCCGAGCGGCTGCGGGCGTTCGGCTGCGCCCTGCTGCGCCGCTCGGCCGGCGAACTCGACCTGCAACTGGCGGCCGAACCGAGCCCGGAACGCCGGTTCTCCGTCCCGGCCCGCCGCGTCCAGCGCAGCCATGTCGCCATGCTGCTGCGGCAGGCGGTTCCGGACACCGACACCGAGCTCGTCGCCCACACCCTCATGGGCTGTCTCAGCCCCGTCCTGGTCCATCACCTCACCGTGCAGTGCGGGATGCCGATGGAGCGCCTGGAGGCCGGCTGGTGCGACCTCGTCGACCGGGTGACGGCCCCCGCAGCCCTGCAGCCGCGCTGACCATCGCTTTGGTCGCGAAGTTCCCCCACCCGAAAGCACCGCGCACAGGTTCTGCAAAGATGCGGTACGTCATGGTGCAGATACCGAAAACGCCCGCGCCCGCGTCGCCCGTACCGCGCTCTGTGCCCACGAGCGCCGATGTGGCCCGCCTGGCCGGCGTGTCGCGCGCGACCGTCTCCTACGTCCTCAACAACACCAGCGCCGTCCGGATCAGCGAGCCCACCCGCCGCCGCGTCCACGAGGCCGCGAAGGAACTCGGGTACGTGCCGCACGCGGCAGCCCGCAGCCTGCGCGCCGGGCACAGCCGGATGGTCCTGATGCCCGCGCCCACCTTCCCGGTCGGCCCGCTCTACAGCCAGTTCATCAGCGAACTCCAGTGGGCCCTGGGCCGCCTCGAGTACACGGTCGTGCAGTTCGGCACCGTCGGCCTGCGCGGCGCCGAGGCCGCCCGCGCCTGGGCCGAGCTGCGTCCCGTCGCCGTCCTGGTGCCCGGCTCCGGCCTCGGCTCCAAGGACGTCACGGTGCTCAAGTGCTCCGGCGCCCGGGCCGTGGTCACCCTCGGCCCCGAGGCCGTCGAGGGCGCCCACGCCCTGCTCATGGATCACGAGGCCGTCGGCCACTGCGCCGGAACCCATCTGTACGCCCGCGGCCGGCGCCGCATCGGCGTCGTCGTCCCCGAGGAACCCGGCCTGGACGCCTTCTCCATGCCCCGCCTGGAAGGCGTACGACGGGCCCTGCACGGCACCGAGGCCACCGTCACCGACCTGCCCCTCGCCTACGAGGAGGCCGCCGCCGCACGGCTCGCGGCCCGCTGGCGCGAGCTCGGCCTGGACGCAGTGTTCGCCTACAACGACGAGTACGCGATGCTGCTGATGCGCGCCCTGCAGGACGAGGGCGTCGGCATCCCGCAGGAGACGGCGGTGATCGGCGCCGACGACCTGATGCTCGGACGGCTGCTGCGGCCCAGACTGAGTACCGTGCACATCGAGCTGCCGTCCGGCCGCGATCTGGCCGACCTGGTCGACCGCGCGGTGCGCAACCCCGGCGCCGCGCCCGAGACGCACACGGTGCTGGGAGCCTCGGTGGTGCACCGCGACTCCACCTGACCCCCAGGGAGGCGGCCCATGCGCACGACGGTCGGCATCATCGGCGGCGGCCCCGCCGGACTGCTCCTGGCCCGTCTGCTGCACCGGGCGGGCATCGACTGCGCGGTCCTGGAGAGCAGGACACGGGAGTACGTCGAACAACGCCAGCGCGCCGGAATGCTGGAACAGGGCACGGTCGACGCGCTGCGCGAGGCGGGCGCCGCCGGCCGTCTCGACGCCGAGGGGCTGGTGCACCACGGCATCGAGCTGCGGTTCGCGGGCGAGCGCCACCGCATCGACTTCCCGGCCCTCACCGGCGGCCGTACCGTCACGATCTATGCCCAGACCGAGATCGTGAAGGATCTCATCGCGCTCCAACTGGCTGACGGGCCACCGCTGTTGTTCGAGGCGGAGGCGCTGGCGGTCGAGAAGCCGGAGAGTGAGCGGCCCGTCGTCCGCTTCCGGCACGAGGGCCGCGAACGGACGCTCAGCTGCGACTGGGTGGTCGGCTGCGACGGCTCCCACGGCGTCGCCCGCGGCGCCTTCCCCACGGAGACGAGCCGGACGTACGCCCATGACTACCCGTACTCCTGGCTGGGGATCCTCGCCGACGTCCCGCCGTCCTGCGACGAGTTGATCTACGCCCGCGGTGAACGCGGCTTCGCCCTGCACAGCATGCGTTCCGCGTCGGTCTCCCGCCTCTATCTCCAGGTCCCGAACGGGACCGATCCGGGCGACTGGCCCGACGAGCGCATCTGGGACGAACTCGCCGCCCGCTTCGCGATCGACGCCGACTGGACCCTGGACCGCGGCCCGATCACCGCCAAGTCCGTGACGCCAATGCGCAGTTACGTCCACGAGCCGATGCGCCACGGACGGCTGCTGCTCGCGGGGGACGCCGCCCACATCGTCCCGCCGACCGGGGCCAAGGGCCTCAACCTCGCGGTGTCCGACGTCCGCGTCCTGGCTCGCGCCTTCACGGAGCTGCACCGCACGGGGTCCGCGCGACTCCTCGACAGCTATTCGGAGTCGTGCCTGGCCCGCGTGTGGCAGGCGACCCGATTCTCGTACGACATGACTAGGATGTTGCACGCTCAACCAAACGGGGATGCGTTCGACCAGCGGATGCAGCTCGCGCGGCTGCGCCGGATCACCGCATCCCGCCACGCGGCGGCCGAACTGGCCGCGAACTACTCGGGACTTCCGCTCGCCCTGTGAGTCCCGCCGGTGACCGAACGGAGAGCCGTCATGCCGTTGCTCGACCCCAAGACCTGGCAGTCCCGCACCCTGTCGGGACCTGAACACGCCGTCACCGAACCCGCCACCGGCGACACACTCGGCACCGTCACCCTCGCCACCGCCGAGGACGTCGGGACCGCCGCCGAGGCCGCCCGCACCGCCCAGGCGGAGTGGGCCCGCGTACCCCACTTCGTCCGCGCGGGCGTCCTGCGCAAGGCCGGCGACCTGTTCGCCGCGCACGCCGACGAACTGCGCGAATGGCTGGTCCGCGAGTCCGGGTCCATCCCCGGCAAGGCCGACTTCGAACTGCACGTCGCCGCCCAGGAGTGCTACGAGGCCGCAGCCCTCGCCTCCCGCCCGGCCGGCCAGGTGCTGCCCAGCGAGGCGGCCCGGCTGTCCTACACGCGGCGCGTCCCGGTCGGCGTCGTGGGCGTGATCTCGCCCTTCAACGCCCCGCTGATCCTCTCCATCCGCTCGGTCGCCCCGGCGCTCGCGCTGGGCAACGCGGTCGTCCTGAAGCCGGACCCGCGTACCGCGGTCTGCGGCGGGCTGTCACTCGCCGCGGTCTTCGCCGAGGCGGGCCTGCCGGAGGGACTGTTCCACGTCCTGCCGGGCGGCCCGGACGCAGGCCAGGCCCTGGTCGCCGACCCGCGGGTACCGGTCATCTCCTTCACCGGCTCCACCGCGGCCGGCCGGGCCGTCGGCGAGGCCGCCGGACGCCACCTCAAGCGCGCGCACCTGGAACTCGGCGGCAACTCCGCCCTGATCGTCCTGGAGGACGCCGACCTCGACGCCGTGATCTCCACGGCCGCCTGGGGCTCCTTCTTCCACCAGGGCCAGATCTGCATGACCACCGGCCGCCACCTGGTGCACGAGTCGCTGTACGGCGAGTACGTCGAGCGGCTGGCCGCGAAGGCCGACTCACTCGCCGTCGGCGACCCGCACCGCGGTCAGGTCCATCTCGGCCCGATCATCGACTCCGGCCAGCTCACCAAGATCCACCAACTGGTCGAGGCGAGCACCGCCCAGGGCGCCAAGCTGGCCGCGGGCGGCACGCACGAGGAACTCTTCTACCGGCCGACGGTCCTCGCCGACGTCGACGACCGCACGCCCGCGTACGCGGAGGAGGTGTTCGGCCCGGTCGCGCCGGTACGGTCCTTCGGTACGCCCGAGGAGGCGGCAGCCCTGGCCGCGACCGGCCCGTACGGCCTCTCGCTCGGCATCGTCACCCGGGACGCCGCCCGCGGACTGGACCTCGCCGAGCGGATCCCGACCGGCATCGTCCACATCAACGACCAGACCGTGAACGACGAGGCCGTCGCCCCGTTCGGCGGCGTCGCCGCATCCGGCACCGGCGCCCGCTTCGGCGGCGAGGCCAACCTGGAGGCCTTCACCGACGTGCGCTGGACGACGGTGCGCGCGGACGTGGCGCCGTACCCCTTCTAAGCAATCAGTACGTCCAAGTGCCTTCGTACGGCGGGTTACTGGCCGTTCTGCTCGGTCTGTGCCTGCTGATCCGCGACGGCCTTGCGGACCTCGTCCATGTCCAGCTTGCGGGCCTGCCCGATGACGTCCGTCAGGGCGGCCTCGGGCAGGGCGCCCGGCTGGGCGAACACGGCGACCTGGTCACGCACGATCATCAGTGTCGGGATCGACTGGATGCCGAAGGCCGAGGCCAGCTCCGGCTGCGCCTCGGTGTCCACCTTGCCGAACACCAGGTCCGGGTTCTCCTCGGCGGCCTTCTCGTAGACCGGCGCGAACTGACGGCACGGACCGCACCAGGCCGCCCAGAAGTCGATCAGGACGAACTCGTTGTCCGTGACCGTCTGGTCGAAGTTCTCCTTGGTGAGCTCCACGGTGCTGCTCATGGCGTGATCCCTCTTCCTGGTGTGGGGGCGAAGCCGCTGGCACAACACGGCGGCCCTGGTACATATTCCGCGCACTTACCCATGTGGCCTCCGCGCACACCACCCACCAGACTGACCCCATGACGGAAACGGAATCCATCGCGTACGACGTCGTGGTGCTCGGTGCCGGGCCCGTGGGGGAGAACGTCGCCGACCGCACCCGTGCGGCCGGCCTCTCCACCGCGGTCGTGGAGAGCGAGCTGGTCGGCGGCGAATGCTCGTACTGGGCGTGCATGCCCAGCAAGGCCCTGCTGCGCCCGGTCATCGCCCGCGCCGACGCCCGCCGCACACCCGGACTGAGCCAGGCGGTGCAGGGCCCCCTCGACACGGCGGCGGTCCTGGCGCACCGCGACTACTACACCTCCCACTGGCAGGACGACGGCCAGGTCGGATGGCTCGACAGCATCGGCGCCGACCTCTACCGCGGACACGGCCGCCTCACCGGACCGCGCACGGTCACGGTCACCGGCCCCGAAGGCGAGCGGCACGTGCTGACCGCCCGGCACGCCGTGACCGTCTCCACCGGCACCCACGCCGTCCTGCCCGACCTGCCCGGTCTCGCGGAGGTCAAGCCCTGGACGAGCCGCGAGGCCACCAGCGCCAAGGCGGCGCCCGGCCGGCTGGTCGTCGTCGGCGGGGGAGTGGTCGCCACCGAGATGGCCACCGTCTGGCAGGCCCTCGGCTCGCAGGTCACCGTCCTCGTCCGCGGCAAGGGCCTGCTCAACCGCATGGAGCCGTTCGCCGGCGAACTGGTCGCCGAAGCCCTCGTCGAGGCCGGCGCCGACGTGCGCACCGGCACCTCCGTCGAGTCGGTCACCCGCGAGAACGGCACGGTCGTGGTCGTCACCAACACCGGTGACCGCATCGAGGCCGACGAGATCCTCTTCGCCACCGGACGCGCCCCGCGCACCGACGACATCGGCCTGGACACCATCGGTCTGGAGCCCGGCTCCTGGCTTGAGGTCGACGACAGCCTGCGCGTCACCGGCAGCAAGTGGCTGTACGCCGTGGGCGACGTGAACCACCGCGCCCTCCTCACCCATCAGGGCAAGTACCAGGCCCGGATCGCGGGCGCCGCCATCGCCGCCCGCGCCTCCGGCACCCCGATCCTGGAGTCCGACCCCTGGGGCGCCCACGCGGCGACCGCCGACCACGCGGCCGTCCCGCAGGTCGTCTTCACCGACCCCGAGGCGGCTGCCGTAGGGCTCTCACTGGCGGAGGCCGAACAGGCCGGCCACCGTGTCCGCGCGGTCGACTACGACCTCGCCTCCGTCTCCGGAGCGGGCCTGTACGCCGACGGCTACAAGGGACGCGCCCGCATGGTCGTCGACCTCGAACGCGAGATCCTGCTCGGCGTCACGTTCGTCGGTCCCGGCGTCGGCGAACTGATCCACTCGGCGACGATCGCGGTCGCGGGACAGGTGCCGATCAGCAGGCTGTGGCACGCGGTGCCGTCCTATCCGACGATCAGCGAGGTGTGGCTGCGACTGCTGGAGGCGTACCGGGACAACTAGGGCCTGTCCGGCGGATCATGCCGCAGACGCGGGGCAGCAGCGACATCAGCCGCTCCGCGGCGGGCGCCGATCTGCGGCGTTGTCGTCGGTTGCCGATTCCCCCACTCTCGACTTCGCT
>NZ_JBWLKM010000133.1:0-16192 GCF_059026085.1 Streptomyces sp. a15
CCTACGCCATCACCGACGCGATCAACAACCGCCCCCTTCCGGAAGAAGAGTCCAAGTAACTCCCCCGTTTGCACCCCATGTTGGTGTGCCCCACGCGACAGTCGGGTGGGTATGCGGACATGGGCTGCAAATAGGTTGGATGTGGCGGAGTCACTGCGAACTTCTGCCCATCAGAGAGAACGACTGGTTGCGGGGCCTCAGCGTCATTCAAGCGCGAGCTGTCCCGGTGCAGGCAGGCGGAACTCATCCGGGGGAAGGGCAACGCCTCCGCGGGGACGGCGATCCTTCCCCGTCGCCAACTGGCTTACATCGAGGATGGCCGCATCACACGCGTCCGGCCCACCTTCGATTTCGGCAAGCTCCTGAGGGCCGGCGGTGACCCGCGCCCCGCGCCGCGGATCCGCCCACCACAGACCCGCCCCCTGAGCGACCCGGGTCGACGGCGCCCACGTCCGGCCGCTACTCCCCCGCCCACCCAATCCCCCCACTACTGACCTGATGGAAAGTGAGACCCCCATGACCACCACCCTCCCCGTCCTCGTCGTCGGCGCGACCGGCTCCCTCGGGGGCAAGGTCGTCGACGAACTGCTCAAGCGCGGCAAGAACGTCCGCGCCCTGGTCCGGCCGACCACCGACGCCAGCAGGCTCGAAGACCGGGGTGTCGAGATCGCCCGCGGCGACATGCTCGACCTCGACTCGCTCGTCGCCGCCATGAACGGCGCCGATGCCGTCATCACCACCGCCGCCGGCTACACCCGCGGCGGCAAGAACGCGCACGACATCGACACCGTCGGCAACGCCAACCTCGCCGAGGCCGCCCACCGCACCGGCATCCGGCGGTTCGTCCTGACCAGCATCCTCACCAGCGACCAGACGCCCCACGTCCCGCACTTCTGGCACAAGAAGGTCGCCGAGGACAAGCTCGAACAGCTCGGCGTCCCGTTCGTAGCACTGCGCCCGGGGGCGTTCTTCGACCAGATCGCGACCATGGCGGGCGACCCGGTCGACAAGGGCCGCCTGATCTGGATGAGCAAGGCCACCGTCCCGCTGACCTTCGTCCACACCTCCGATCTCGCGGCGTACCTGGCGGCCGCCGTCGACACCGAGGCCAACAACGGCGAGCGCATCGACATCGGCTGGGACCGCCCGGTCAGCATGCGCGAGATGGCCGACCTGATGGGCAACCGGGCCGGAAAGAAAATCAAGGTGTGGGCCGTCCCCTCGACCGTCACCCGCGCCGCAGGAGCCGTCGTCGGCCGCTTCGTTCCGGTGGTCAAGGACATGGCCGCGATGTTCGGCTGGTTCGACAAGGGCCGCTACGTCGCCGACCCCCGTCGCCAGGAGCAGCTGTTCGGCCCCGTCCCCACGGCCGAAGACGTCGTCGCCCGGTTCACCGACGAGCTGGGCACGGCACGGCACCGGTGACGGGCCCGCATCCCGGTCCCGCTGCCCGGCGGGGGTCCCATCGATGTGTGGCGGAACCGCCATGACGGATTCAGCAGCCCCGGTATGTCCATGACGATGCGCGCCATCGTGCTGTCCGAGCCGGGCGGCGTGGACAAGCTCGTCGTGAACGACATCCCCTGCCCGCGGTGAAGCCGGGCTGGGCGCGGCTCCGGATGAAGGTGCTTGGGGTGAACAAGTCGGAGGTGACGACCGGCAAGGGGCTCGCCGACTCGGATGTGACCTTGCCGCGCATCCCGGGCATCGAGGGTGTCGGCGTGGTGGACGACACCCCGAAAGAGCCAGGTGATCCCCTTCAGTTCGGACCTGCCGTGGTCGACGCTGGGCGCGCTGCCGGAGATGTTCCAGACGGCCTCGGCTCCCTCACCACCGGCCTGGCATCTCAGGTCCGGGCAGACCCTGCTGATCCGGCGGGACGTCCACGGTCGGGTCGGCGCGGGCGCGATGGCAAAGGACATGCGCGCCGCCGTCATCGCCACGACCCGCAGCCCGGCTCGCGCCGACATGCTGCGGAGTCTTGGTGTCGATCACTCGGTGGTGGACGACGGCAAGATCGCCGACACGGTGCGGTCAGGTGACCGGACGGTCTGAACGCGGCGCTGGAGCTGGTCGGCTGCGGAGCCCCGCGGACACGCCGACCACGATCCACGTCCACGGCACCGCCTGTTGCACCGGCGTGCTGGACGACAAGGGAACGATCCGAGACTTCGGTGAGCAGTCCCTTCCACTCTCCGTACATCAACGACAACGGTCGTGTGCGAGCCAACGACGTCATGGATCGGGCAGCCGACTCAATGCTCGTCAGCCTGGTTCGCAAGGCCTCCACTCTGCGGATGCTGTGAACGCCCGCCGCGCGCCACGCCTGATCAGTCGTGTGACGGCGGGCGACGAGGCTTGCGTGTCGAGCCTATGAAGGCCCCGGCGAGTGCGGGTGGTCACGCGATTACGCGGTCACGCTGGAAGATTGTCCGAACCCGTCGGCACAGTGCGGTTGTCGAGCAGTTGAGCAAGTCCGTCCGGCACGAAGAAGTCGACTGCCGGCGTAGCTCCGGGTTGGGTGGAGTAGCGATCGGAGGTCGTGCTCTCCTTCCGCACGGAGGACCTCCTCGTCGATGAAGAAGTTCCCAGTGCAGTGCTGCGCCGGCTTGACCAGGACTGCGGCGTCGGCGTCGGCGTCGGCGACGATGGCGGGTTTTCGGCCGGCTGCCGGACCTGCGGCGGCGGCGACCACATTGCGCACAGCCGCGGTGTCGATCAACGTGAGCGGCCACAGCGAGTCGACTCCGATCCCGTTGTCTCGGAGTTCAACCGTCAGGCCGAGAGTGCACATACTCATCCCCATCTTGGACATCGTGTAAGCGAGGTGGGGCAGGCAGGTTTTTGACACCAGGTAAGTGCCACGCACGTTCACCTGGTGCATCAGGTCGAAACGCTTCATCTCAGTTGTCATCGGAACGAACATCACAGGCCAGCGGCAACACGTGGCCGCCAGCCGATTCGATCTCGTGTGCGGCCGTATAGATCGTGCCGGGTAGCCGCGGGTGGACTTCCGTCGTCTTTGCAGCTATGGCCACATTTGCCCCGTCACGGGCGGCGCGCTATGCGATCGCGAGACCGATGCCGCGGCTGCCACCTGTTATGAAAAGCGTCTTACCGGCCAAGGTCTTCATGTCATCTCCTTCAAGGCCGTCGTGCCGACCGGGCGAAACCCTCGGACAGCGCTAACCGGGCGCGGGGGGGGGCAGTGCGTCAACGAGGCCGCCGTACGGCTCTTTTCCTGGCGTGCCAGTGCAGACGTCACGATCGGCGAGCGCTGCCAAGGGGATCAGGTCCGCGCGCGGGACCCTCTACCGCAACGTCGACGGCGTAGTACTCGGCCGCCGGCGGCGCGGGCGGCCTCAATGGAGACTTGCTGTTCCTTCACGGAGGCGGGTGGCCGTGCCGGGAATCGCTGCCGGCACGGCCCGCCCCACGGTCATACTGAGACCGTGCTAGTCGACGGTCTCCTCACGCAGCGCGGGCAGGACTTCGCGCCCGAGCAATTCATAGGAGTTCATCGTCTGGTCCTTCGTCAAGGTCCCGAACGAGCCCCAGAACAGGAGGTTCGAGGACCCGATCTCGTGCGCCTGCTTGATCAGCTTGTCACGGACGGTGCTCGGTGACCCGACAATGAAGATCCCGAGATCGACGAGGGTCTGCCAGTCGACCGGACCGGATCCGGCGAAGGGACGGAAGAACGACTGGTAGAACTCGGCGTTGTACCCTTCAGGAACGGCTTTTTCGATGTCGTTCCAGATGAGGTCCTCCTTGAACAGCCCGAACAGATGGTTGAGGGCGGGCTCGGCGATGGCGCGGGCCTCCTCGTCGGTTTCCGCGACGAAGACGTTCCTGAGCACCATCACGGTTTCCGACCCCGCAGGGTTCCCCGCCTTTTGTGCCGCAGCACGATACCTGTCGTGTACGGCACGCAGGGCCGGGGTGGGCTGGAAAGCGGTGGAGATGCGGTAACCCTCCTGGGCACACCAGTCGACGGTATCCGGGCTGAGTGCGGTGATCCAGATCGGGGGCCGCTCCGACATGGGTTGCCGCGGTTGCGGCCACACCGACGTCTCCTCGAAGTTCGCGTACTTACCGGTATGCGTGAAGACCGGCTTCGAGAGCATCTCTTCGATCAGACGCAGACCTTCTTGGAAACGGGGTCGCGTTTCCTTCAGCGGGATGCCTTCGCGGAGGAACTCCCGTTCATCGACACCCCGGCCGAGGCCGATCTCGAGCCGCCCGTGGGTGAGATAGTCCAGCATCGCGAACTCTTCGGCCAGCCGGCGCGGGTTGTGCATCGGCACGATGTTCGCCATGACGCCGAGCTTCAGCCGCTGGGTGCGCTGAGCGATCGCGGCGACCAGGAGATTGGGTGACGGGGTCAAGGCGTAGGGGGTGTAGTGGTGCTCGCTGAAGAACACGCCCTCGAATCCGGCCCGCTCGGCCAGCTCCCACGAGTCGAGGTGCCAGTCGAAAAGCTCCTGGGTGGCCTCGGCGTCGAACTTCGTGGCGTCAGGGGCCCAGGGGTAGTTGAAGATGTCGAACAGCCAGGGGGTGATCATTTTTTGCCTCCGACGTCGTTGGCGGATTGCTGAGGTCAGGGGATTTCTACGGAAGTGGCGGTTCCGGCGGACATGTAGGTACCGATGCGGTTGCCATCGGCGATGGGAAGCATCAGCTCTGACGGGTGTTCGGCATCGTGCAGGATGCTGACCCAGGAGGGACTGCGCCTGAGCAGATGGCCCTGACCGACCACATCGACGAACCTTTCGGGATGTTCCAGGTCGGAGGAGCTGACCTGAAGCTGGATACGCTGGCCGGGAGTGAACACGTAGGCGGTCGGGGACAGCGAGATCTCGTAACGGTGCACCGCGTCAGGTGTCACGGGTTCGGGGCTGGTGTAGGGGTGCTCGGGAAGCCAGGGTTCGGATCGGGCCTCGTCCACCTCGCGCAGAGTTCCACGGAGCCAGCCACGGGTGAGAAGGTGGCGGCTGCCGTCGGCATCGACCACCCACAACGAGAGGAACAGCAGCAACTCGTCGTCGGTGGTGGCCGCGTACACCGTCGCGGTCGCCGGCCCGACCATTTCGGTGCGTTCGACCAGAGGGGGCGTGGTGAAGGTGACGGCGTCACGGCCGTTGTAAATGTTGTCCTCGTAGCCGGACGCTCCTTCGCGCGGCCAGTGCTCGTGTTCCGACAGCAGCCCTTCGCGGTGAAGGTAGAAGCTGTGCCACGCGGTCTTCGGCAGCGGCCACTCGTGGGCGTCGCGCCAGGAGCCCTTGCCGTCGTCGCCGGGCAGGAACAACTGCACGGGCGGCTCGTCGAGGTAACCGGTGTCGTTGCCCTTGAGCCAGTGGTCGAACCAGCGCAGTGACTGCTCCGCGTACTGGTAGACCGGACGGTCGAGGTAGATCGGCGGCCCGACGATCAACTTCTTGGGTGCGTCGATCTGCTTCCATGCCCGGAACTCGCCAGGCAGGTGCAATCCGTACATGCCCCAGCAGGCGCCCAGCACGATGGGCACCCGGATGGCCGTGAGGTCGGGGTTGCGTTCGTGCCAGTAGGGGCCGTCCACCGAGTTCATCAACACGTCGACGATCAACGGATGCGCATTCGTGTCCGGCGCGGCGAGCGCGGCCGCGAGCTCGGGCACCGCTGTGATGTCCGGGTCTGCGCGCAGCTCCTCCAACCGGCGAGCGTACTCCTCCTCGCCGAGCGCCTTCTGGCTCCATCCGTCGACCTCGACGTTGGCCAGCTGCTTGGTCCACGACGTGACGAAGTTCCGGGCGAGGATGCCCCCGTGGTAGAACTTGTCACGATAGAAATCGGTGTACCCGAACGGCGCGAACACGGCCTTGAGCGGTTCCGGATTGCGGGCCGCGACCTGCTTCGCCGCTACGGCGAAGTAGGACACGCCGAACATCCCGACACCGCCCGTGCACCACGGCTGGGCCGCCATCCACTCGATGACGGCGACGATGTCGTCGACATCGCGTGGTCCGTAGTGGGAGTAGCGGCCGCCCGAAGCGCCGGTCCCGCGCGCGTTGACGATCACATGGACGTATCCGCGCCGTGCGTAGAAGTAAGGGTCGCCGGCCTCGGCCTGAGCGTTCGCCAGCCTCATCGCGCGAGGGTGCGAGTGCGCGGTCTGCATGGCAGCGTCGTAGGCGTGCACCCCGAGCAGGGCAGGGAACTGGCCGTCGGAGTCCGGCCGGAACACCTGCGCGTCGAGTTCGACGCCGTCGTCCATCACGATGCGCACATGGCGCTCGACCCGAACGTCGTACTGTCGTGGCGACGTTCGCCAGTTGACGCCGAACATCTCTACAGCTCCCCGAGGGCGTCAAGCGCGGCGCTGGCCACGGCCGCATCCTGAGCGCTGGCGCCGCCGCTCACCCCGATCGCACCGATGACGCGACCGCCGCCGGTGATGGGAAGACCGCCGGCGACCGAGCTGAACCTGGGCACCGTCGGCATGCACGCCAGCGCCGCCGGGTCCGAACTGACGAAGGCGTGCACCTGTTCGGTGGGAGCACCGGCATTGGCGGCCGTCCAGGCTTTGTCGGATGCCACCTTCAAGGGCAGCAGGCCGGCGCCGTCCGTGCGCGCGATCGCGATCGGCTCACCGGCGACATCGCTGACGACGATGGCCGCCGGCATACCGGCCTCGCGTGCGCTCCCGACAGCGGCCTCGAGCAGTCGTCGAGCCGTCTCGTAGCTCACCGTCGACCGCTCGTAGGTGGTCGGTTCCGAATCACTCATCTCGTTCCTTCCTCGCTGTGACAGGCTTGGTGCAGCGCGGCACGCAGCAGGCGTGGGTCGTGGAGCGGATCCATCAGCGCCATCATCGACAGCGCTGTGGCAGCCAGGTGTCGGGCCAACTCCGCACCGGCGGCAACGGCTTCCCCTCGGGACACCGCTTGCAGGATTCTGGTGTCGTGCCCTAGGACCACGTCCCAGGCGCTCGGTGACTGAGTCATGTAGACGCGGCGATACCGGCTCGCGTGATCGGACAACTGATTGATCTGCCGCAGCAACCGGCCATTTGTGTCCGAGTAGAGGACCGAGTGAAACCGGTCGTGCGGAGCCTTGAACCGGTCGTAGTCGCGCTGCTCGGCGCTTTGCCGCATCTCCTCGAGCGCCGTGGCCATCTCATCCAGTTCCCTCGCCGTCAGAGACGGGACACGCACGGTCAGCGCCAGCGGCTCCAGCACCAGCCGTGAGGCGTAAAGCTCCTCCAGGTCCTCCATTGAGAAGTCGGCAACCTGGACGCGGCGGTTGTGCCGCGAGACCACGAGCCCTTCTCGCTCCAACAGCCGACACGCCTCGCGGATCGGGGAGCGGGACACCCCCAGGTCCCGGGACAGATCAGCCTGGGACACGACCGATCCTGGCGGGAGCTCACCGTGCAGGATCCGGTTGCGCAGCAGGTCGTGAACCGCGTCGAGGGTGACAGTTCCCTGACCCGCCTCACTCCCGGGCTCTGCCGCTGTCAGCGAATCTGGTGATCGTTCGACCATCGTCATAGCCCCTGCGTGTACTCGGTCCGTGTGCCGACGTTCAGCATTCTGTCGACAGATTCACCTAGCGTCAAGGTGATTCGGCACGAAGTTGGCCTTGTGAACGCGTGGTTATGGGTCCATTCTGTAGACAGAATCGACCAGTACTCAAGGAGGCGTCATGGTCGAACCGGATCTGTTTCGTGCTGCCATGTCTCAGGTTGCGACCCCGGTCGTCGTCGTGACAGCGCTCTCGGAGGAGCGGCCGCACGGCACTACCGTCGGCGCGTTCACTTCCCTGTCGCTTGATCCACCGATGATCTCCGTCGCCCTGGACCGGCAGTCGGAGCTGCTGGCCAAACTGCGGGGCTCCGAGCGCTTCGGTGTCAACGTGCTGGCCAGTGACCAGAAGGTGCTCGCGGCCAACTTCAGTAAGAAGAGTCCCGACAAGTTCGCGTCTGTGGATTGGCGTCCCGATGCGGGACTGCCGCGGCTGCCCGGCATTGCCGTCTGGTTGGCGTGCCGGACAAGTGGACTTCTCGACGGTGGCGACCACGTGGTCGTGCTGGGAACCGTCGAACACGCCGAGATAGACCAGCGCTCACCGCTGGTCTACCACGACCACGTCTTCTCGACGGTCGGGGCCATCGCGGATGACGTTGTCGCCGGCCGCGCTCGCAGGGTGGCCGAAGCCTGATCACGACACAGAGGCATGATGGGGCGCTGCAGTCGGCTCCTCCTGCCGGCATGGGCCACAGGGCTCGGCACGCCACGCTGCGGTAGCGGCCGCACGTCCCATCGTGGTCGTCGACGACGGCAACGTGACCGGCAGTGCGAGCCTTGCGACACTGCGGCTTGTCGCGTTCACAGTCCGGCGCACCTCCAGCTACGGCCGGCCTGAGCTGTCGAAACCCCAAGTAGGCACTCATCGGGTCACGGTCGCCACGAAGCATGAACTTCCGCTCGTCTCGATCGCCGACCTGATCACCTACCGGCGCGGCCACGAGCCGCAGATCTGGCGTACCACGGTTACCCCGATACCCACCGTGCACGGGATGGTGCGGGCCATCGGCTACGAGAGCGTCCATACCGGATCCGCGCACATGTGCGTGGTCTTGCGAGAACTGGCCGACCGACATGACGCCACGGCGTTGTTACACGCCGAACGAAACACCGGCCTGATCCGAGCAGTCCGGCACCGGACTCGCCGCGCTTGCAGGGCCCCGACTTGGCGAACGTGCCGACCATCAACCAGCCACTCGCCGCGGTGTCGATCAGCGAAATCCCCGTGCGCACGACCGGTGAGAACTACATCCTCTGAGCCCCTGCTGTCGACCCATGAGTTGTTCGGGCAGGAAAATATGCGCACCCGCACGTGTGCCCCCGGCCAGATCCACCTGGCCGGGGGCACACGTGCGGGCCTGACGGCCGAAGGTCAGTCGAGGGTCGGGTAGTCGGTGTAACCGGTGTGGTCACCGCCATAGAAGGCGGCGGGGTCCGGGGCGTTGAAGGGACCGCCGGCGGCCAGCCGCTTGGGCAGGTCGGGGTTGGCCAGGAACAGGGCACCGAAGGAGATCAGGTCGGCGGTGCCGTCCTCGATCAGCTCCAGCGCTTCCGGCCCTGTCGGCTGCGGCGCGGTGAAGGGGTTGAGGATGTAGGTGCCCGGGAACTGCTTGCGCAGACGGATGGTCAGGTCGCGGCTCTCGGGGGCCTCCATCTGGTGCAGGTAGACCAGGCCGAGCGGGGCGAGCGCGTCGACCAGCGCGGTGTAGGTCGCCTCCACGTCGGCCCGGTCGGACTCGTCGATGTCGTTGAAGGGGTTTCCGGGGGAGATGCGGAAGCCGACCTTGTCCGCGCCGATGGCCTCGGCGACGGCCTTGGCGCTCTCGACGGCGAAGCGGATGCGGGCCTGCGGCGAACCGCCCCAGCCGTCGGTGCGCTGGTTGGAACTCGGGGCGAGGAACTGGTGGATGAGGTAGCCGTTGGCGCCGTGCACCTCCACGCCGTCGAAGCCGGCCTCGATCGCGTTGCGCGCGGCTGCGGCGTAGTCGGCGATCGTCTCGAGAATCTCGGCCTCGGTGAGTTCCTTCGGCTCCACGAAGTCCTGCGGGCCGGTCTGCGTGTAGACCTGCCCCTTGGCCGTGACGGCGGACGGGCCGACCGGCTGAAGGCCCATGAGGCTCGGGTGACCGACCCGGCCGGTGTGCATCAGCTGCAGGTAGATCACACCGCCCTCGGCGTGCACGGCGTCAGTCACCTTGCGCCAGGCCGCGACCTGCTCGGCCGAGTGAATGCCCGGCGTGGCGGGGTAGCCCTGGCCGACCACCGACGGCTGGGTGCCCTCCGTGATGATCAGACCGGCACTCGCCCGCTGCGCGTAGTAGGTGGCCGTCAGGTCGGTCACGCACTGCCCGTCATCGTATGCGCGACTGCGGGTCATCGGAGCCATCGCGATGCGATTGGCCAGCTGCTTGCCGCTGAGGTCGTAGGGCTGAAAGGCCGTTGACACGAATCAATTTCCTTGTCTCACAGGCGGGCCGCCGTTTCCCGCGGCCCATGACGTACCAGCGCCGATCGCGCGGTTAACTGTCTGAACAAGTAAATCGCATGGAGCCATCCCCCCGCACCCGTGATCCACGTCACATCGACAATCCTCACGCAGCAGCACAGGGGAAAACGCCGCCCTTGTCACAGCCGTTGAGACCCAGCAAAGCGGTAGCGTCTACTTGTTCAAGCAAGTTCCGACCGCCCAGCGAGGAAGAAATGACCCAGCCGGAGAGAGCGGACGTAAGTCGCTCGACCGCAGCCCGGACGACGCCGCCGGCGGACGGCCCCTCGCCGCTGCCGCCTTCCGTCGCGGCCGGTCCACTCAGCCACGCGATCTTCCGCGCGGCCCGCGTGCACCGCATGCTCGCCGGGCAGCTACTGCGTCGCGTCGGCCTCCACCCCGGCCAGGAACTGGTCATGATGCAGCTGTGGGACCGCGGCCCCCAGCGCCAGACCGACCTCGTCCGACTGCTCGGCTCCGACGCCGCCACCATGACCCGCACCATTCAACGCCTGGAGAACGCGGGCTTCGTACGCCGCCACCCCTCCCCCAGCGACAAGCGGGCCACCATCGTCGAACCCACGGCCGCCAGCAACGCCCTGCGGCAAGAAGTGGAGCGTGCATGGCTCGATCTCGAGGCCGGCGTCGTCAACGACCTGACCCCCGAGGAGCAGGCCGAGGCTCTCGACGTCCTGGGCCGGATCGAGGACAGCCTCACGCGGGCCGCAGCGCAACTCCACTGAGGGACCGCGCGACGGATCCGAAGCCGTCATGCGGATCGAGGCTCAGCCCGCTCCTCGATCCGGGACCTCGGGCACTGCCGGGACAGAAAGGACCGGAGTGGATGGTCGGACAAGAGTGCTGCGGCCCAGGCCGTCGCGCAAACGATGCCATCGGGACTTCACAGCGCCGGAGCGCCCGTCCGATTCCACACCACCGTGACCGCCAACAGCACGGACTATCCCTGCGAGTCATAAGAGCCGGGTTACCGGCCCTGCCGCCGCGGCCGAAGGCCGGTGCAGCCGATCAGGCGGGATCCTCGTCCAGCTTCGCCACCACTCGGTCGGAGATGTCGGCCAGCGTCCGCAGCTCCGCCGGGGTGACATGGTCCAGGAACAGCTCCCGCACCGCCCCCACATGCAGCGGAGCCGCCGTCTCGATCGCCGCCCGCCCGGCGTCCGTGATCACCACGAACGCTCCCCGCGCGTCATCGGGGCACTCCTCGCGGACCACGAGGCCTCGTCCGGCCATCCGCGCGATGTGGTGGGACATCCGGCTCTTCTCCCACTCGAGCGCGCGGGCCAGATCCTGGTAGCGCTGCCGGCCGTCCGGCACGTCGGTGAGATTGACCAGCACGCCGAAATCCGCAGCCGAGAGTTTCGACTGAGTCTGCAACATGCGTGACAGACGGCCCCCCAGCCGCTCATGCAACCGAACAAAACTCCGCCAGGCGTGCTGCTCCTCCGCCGTCAACCACCGCACTTCTTCATCCATACAAGCGAGTGTAAAGGAGTTGACGGGTCACCCAGCGAAGCGAAGGACGCCCCATCAAGACCCCAACCCCGCGCACGGCGTGCGAGGCTCCGCGTCAGGACGCGTATCGCGGTGTCCACTGCGCCGCCGAGATTGCGTCGCGCAGCTCGGCATCCGTGGCCTCGGGGGCAACGCCGTCCTCGACCGCGGCCTTGGCCAGGGCCAGCGCGATGTCGCGGGCCGCGTCCCGCATGTCCGCCAGCGGTGGCAGCAGCGGGGTGGCCCCGTCCGCGCCCGGTCGGTTACCCGGGTGGCCCGGCAGGCGGCCGCGGCCAGCCCGACGGCCGGGAAGACGTAGACGTTGTTGGCCTGCGCCACCGGCACCTCGCGCCCGTCCAGCTTCAGCGGCGGGAAAGGGGAACCGGCGGCGATCAGCGCCCTGCCCTCGGTCCAGCGGGCGAGGTCGGCGGAGTCCGCCTCGGCGTGCGAGGTCGGATTGGACAGCGGCAGGATCACCGGCCGGTCGCAGGCGGCGGCCATCGTCCGCACGATCTCCTCGGTGAACGCGCCGTACGCCGTGGACAGTCCGATCAGCACCGTCGGCTTCACCTCGTCGACGACCCGCGCCAGGTCGAGCGCACCGGCGTCCCAGTCCCGTACGTCCGTGTCGTCGCGCGCGTAGACGCGCTGCTCGGGCGTGAGATCGGTTCGGGAGCGCACGAGCAGGCCGTCGATGTCGACGAACCAGAAGCGGTCGGCCGCCTGTTGCTCGGAGAGCCCTTCGTCGACGAGTGCGGTGCGGATCATGTCGGCGACGCCGATCGCCGCGGATTCCGCGCCGAGGACCACGATGCGCTGGTCGGGCAATCGTGCTCCGGTGACCTTCGTGGCTGTGCTCAGCGCGCCGAGCGCCACGGCCGCGGTGCCCTGGATGTCGTCGTTGAAGGTCAGCAGCCGGTCCTGGTAGCGGCCGAGGATCGGACGGGCGTGCGCGGGGCGAAGTCCTCCCACTGAAGGAGGGTCCCGGGGAGTTCGGCCTCCACGGCGGAGACGAACGCCTCGATCATTTCGTCGCACGCGTCGCCGGTGACGCGGTGGCGTCTGCGGCCGAGGTAGTGGTCGCCGGCCAGCAATTCCTCGTTGTCGGTGCCGGCATCGAGCAGGATCGGCAGGGTGCGCGCCGGGTGGATGCCGCCGATGGCGGTGTATCGGCTGAGTTTGCCGATCGGGATGCCCATGCCGCCGACGCCCTGGTCGCCCAGGCCCAGGATGCGCTGGCCGTCGGTGACGACGATGACGTCGACCTCGCGGTGGGGCCGGTTGCACAGGGTCTCCCGGAAGCGATGCCGGTCCTCGTAGGTCAGAAACAGACCGCGCGGCCTGCGGTAGATCTCGCTGAAGCGCCGGCATGCCTCGCCGACCGTCGGGGTTTAGACGATCGGCAGCATCTCCTGAAGGTGCCTGGTGAGCAGGTGGTGGAAGAGAACTTCGTTGGTGTCCTGCAGCTGCCGCAGCTAGATGTGCCGGTTGAGCGGCTTGTCGTACGCGAGGAACGCCTCGTACGCACGGTCCGCCTGCTCCTCAAGAGTCTCCGTCGCGGGCGGCAGCAGCCCGTCCAGGCCAAGTTCGGCGCGCTCTCGCGGACTGAAGGCGGTGCCCTTGTTGAGCAGCGGGTCGGCGAGCAGGGCCGCCCCGTGGGCAGGGCCCGGGCCGGTCGAAGTCATGACGGTTCCTCACAGGTCCACGGTGGACGGGCTTCAGGGGCGGGGGATGTTGCGCAGGTTGGCGCGCGCCAGGTCCAGCATCTTGCCGACGCCTCCGTCGAGCACGGTCCGGCCCGCCGCGAAGGCGAACCCCTTCACCTGGCCGACCGAGATGTGAGGCGGGATCGACAGCGCGTTCGGGTCGGTCACCAGGTCGACCAGGAACGGCCCGTCATGGGCAAGGGCCTGCTTGAGGCCGGCGACGACATCCTCGGGCCGTTCGATGCGGATCGACTCGATGCCCGCGCCGCGGGCGATCGCCGCGAAGTCCACCGCCTCATGGTCGGTCTCGAAGTCGGGCAGTCCGTCGACCAACATCTCCAGCTTGACCATCCCGAGGGAGGAGTTGTTGAACACGATCGTCTTCACCGGCAGGTCGTGCAGCTTGGCAGTGAGCAGTTCGCCCATCAGCATGCCGAGTCCGCCGTCGCCCGACATCGAGATCACCTGGCGGCCGCGGTCGGCGAACTGCGCGCCGATGGCGTGCGGCAGCGCGTTGGCCATGGTGCCGTGCAGGAACGAACCGATCACCCGGCGCCGCCCGTTGGGGGTCAGATAGCGCGCCGCCCAGACGTTGGACATGCCGGTGTCGACGGTGAACACGGCGTCGTCGGCGGCGAGTTCGTCCAGGACGGAGGCCGCGTACTCGGGGTGGATCGGGATGTGCCGCTCGACCTTGCGGGTGTAGGCGGCGACCACCGTCTCCAGGGACTTGGCGTGCTTGCGCAGGCTGCCGTCCAGATAAGAACGGCCCCGCTTCGCCTCAAGCAGCGGCAGCACCGCGCGCAGCGTCTCCCGTACGTCGCCGTGGACACCGAGTTCCAGCACCGTACGGCAGGACCGCTACATGGCCGGCTACGGCGCCGAGTACCAGCGGCCGAGGCGCCCCGCGGCGTGGTCGATCTGTACGGTCCGCGCCTGCGGCAGGAAGTCGTTGTACGGGAAGTCGGTGCCCAGCAGGACGACCAGGTCGGCCTCATGCATCGCGTCGAAGCACGCCCCGTAGCCCAGTAGTCCGCTCATGCCGACGTCGTAGGGGTTGTCGAACTGGATCCACTCCTTGCCGCGCAGCGTGTGCCCGACCGGGGCGGCGGCCTTCTCGGCGAGCGCCATGACCTCGGCGTGCGCGTCCCGAACCCCGGCGCCGGCGAACAGCATCACTTTCCGTGCCGCGTTCAGCTTCTCCGCCAGCGCCCGTACCTGGGTGTCCGGCGGGACCACGCGGCCGCGCTCGGTGACCAGGTCGCTGGTCCCGGTCGGGTGGGTCGCCTGGGCGTGCGTGACGTCGCCCGGGACGATGAGCACCGACATCGCGCTGTGGCCGAGTGCGCGCTGCAGGGCGATCCGCAGCACGCGGGGCATCTGCTCGGGGGTGCTGATCATCTCGCAGTAGTCGCTGCAGTCGGTGAACACCCGCTCGGGGTGCGTCTCCTGGAAGAAGCCGGTGCCGATCTGGTGCGAGGAGATGTGCGAGGCGATCGCAGTACGGGCGCACCGGAGCGGTGTGCGTCGTACAGACCCTGGATCAGGTGGGTGTTGCCGGGGCCGCAGCTTCCGGCGCACACCGCGAGCTTGCCGGTCAGCTGTGCCTCCGCCGCCGCGGCGAAGGCGGCGGCCTCCTCGTTGCGTACGTGCACCCACTCGATGCCCTCGGTGTGCCGCACCGCGTCTACCACGGGGTTCAGGCTGTCGCCCACCACTCCGTAGATCCGCTCCACGCCCGCCTGGCGCAGGATGTCCACCATCTGCTGGGCTACGGTCGCGATTCGCATCGCCGGACTTCTCCTCGTGGGCTGCCCGCCCGTGTTGCGCGGCTCGTGACCGCTCCGAAATTTAGTTGACGCATCCAGCATGAGCTTACTTAGTTGACGCGTCTTTCGTCGTTCAGTCCTCGGATGCGGTCCACGTCACGCGACCGGCCTGGTCGCCGCGCCTGTCGCGACTCGCAGTGAGGAAGATGCCGAATTCGGGCCTATTACGATGAGCGCTCCGGCGCTGGAGAAGATGTCCACCGGCGCGCCCGCGTCGGCCGCGGTCTTGATCAGCCGCTTCTCGATGCCGCGGTGTGCGCCGCGGCCCCGGGACATGATCGCGACCAGGCAGGCGTAGGCCATCACGTCCACGGCCGCGTCCACCACGCGCTCCCCTCGATCGCCGCGCAGTCGGAGTCCGTGTTCATCACGGCGAGTTCTTCGGCGCTGACGGTCTTCATCCGCATCCGGCCAGAGCGGAACACGAACACAGCAGGATCTGAGGAACGTACTGGAGCGGAGCAACCGCTTGCGCAGGTGGGCCAGAGGCGCGTCACGGCTGCGTCGGCAGGATGATCGTCGGCAAGGACGTGATGAAGGCTTTCGAGGAAGCCGCCCGCCGAACAGGAAGAGGCCCGGCAAAGGAACAAGGGGCCAGCGGGCGGAACAGAACGGGCGGGACGGCGGAAACGTCCCCGACCCCGCTGCGACCTAACGTCCCCGGCGGTTTCACCTTCGACGATTTCGCTGTCGACACCACAACCGCCGTCGTGACCTGCCCGGCCGGACACGCCGTCCCCGGCTCGTCCACCACGGCAACCGGCGCCTGCGCTACCGCGGCACCATCAAGAACGCCACCTGGCTCCACACCCGAGCCGCCGCCCTCAACCTCCCGGCTGATCAGCCTCGGGCTCGCGTACATCAGGGGCATCTGGCCCATCGCGCCAGCCGGTGCATGACCGGAGGGGCTGTCCGGCCTGACGGACAGCCCCTCACCAGGATCTTCATCGACCTTCTAGCGGTCAAGCCAGCGCTGCAGCGCCTCGAGCGCGTTGCTCGGATGCGTGTTGAAGCTCAACCGGATGCCCGGCTGGAGGTCGATGAGCACGTTGACGATCCGCTCGAACAGGACGGTGTTCTCCGGGACATTCCGAA
>NZ_JBWLKM010000134.1:0-16046 GCF_059026085.1 Streptomyces sp. a15
CGACGGGTTCGGGAGGAGGCCGCTGGGAACAGGACCAGCCCCACAGGCTGGCACCTCGCCCGGCGGCCCACCTCACGGTAGCCGTCGAGGCGGCAGCGAGGTCCGCGGGCTGACCAGGTTTCCCACAGGCTGTGGACGGCGAGAGCCCGGCCCTGGCACGCGACCGTGGTGGTCGGCGCCCTGGCCGGGCTCTCTTCGCCGCTACGGGCGGTACAGGCCGTTACGGGCCCGGGGGGACCTACTCGTCCTCTTCGGGCTTCTCCGCGTCGTTGACCTCCTGCTCGAGGCCCAGCTGCTCGACGAGCCACTTGTCGAACTCGATGGCGGCCCGCACCCAGCTGACCGTGGAGGACACGAAGTGCTCCAGGCTGACGCCGGTGCCGATCAGCATCTGCGCCTCGCCGATCAGACGGACGGTGCCGTCGTCATGCGTGTGCGTGTAGACCTTGGGCCACAGGGTGCGCCGGTTCCAGTCGTCGATGGACTCCAGCAGCAGAGGCTTCTCGTCGATCTTGTGGGGGCGGTCGTAGAACGTCCGCACCGAGAAGACCTGCTGGTCTCCCTCACCACGGAACATGAAGTACGTACGGAACTGCTCCCACGGCGCCGCGAGGTCACCCTCGTCGTCGACGACATACTTCAGCTCCATCTGGTCGAGGAGCTGCTTCACGAGGTCCTGATCCGGGACGACGGGGCCCGCCGGACCTGACGGCTGCGGCTCGGGCTGGCCCCCGAAGTTCGGAATCGAGGACGGGTCGATGGTCACCGTGATTTTCCCTTCGTACGGATCCTGCCATCCTCCCCCATGCGGGGAGGGGGGTGGCAAGCCCAGGCGAGTCTGTGAGCCACGGGCTGACATGATCCGGTCAGCAGGAAGCAGGTGCAGGAAGCAGGTACCGACCGGTACCCGACGGAGGGGAACTCATGACGCGGAGCGGCAACGAACCCGTGACGGAGCCGAGGACGCCCGGCAGGACCCGCTGGGGCGTGTTCGCGGCGATCCTGGCGTTACCGGGCCTGCTGGTGGCGGGAGCGCTCGTGCTGCTCGTCCTGTGGCTGTTCACCGACGACACCGTACGGACGGGGGTCGAGAAGGCACCCTGCGCCGAGGCGCTGGCCTTCGGCGGGGCGGAACTGCCCTCCGGCGCGGACGACACCGCCTGCGAGGTGCAGTCCGGCATCGACACCCGCTACGACGCCCGCTTCCGTATGCCCCGCGACGAGGTGCACGACTGGCTGGCGGCCACGTACCGGGGCGGGCCCGAGCCGCGGACCTCGCAGTGCGGCGAGGCCACGGCCGACCTCTGCCTGAACCTGGGCCCCGGGGAGTTTGGCGACCACGGCGCCGTACAGGTGGACATCACTCACGACGGGCCGGACTGGTCCCGGGTGCGGTTCGTGGCGTTCACACTGTGACCGTGACTGTGACTGTGACCGTGACCGTGACCCGGGCGGGGGCCGAGAAGACCGGCATCCCCGCCCGTGTCGTCCGTCCGTTCAGAGCGTCTTGCCGGTCGACGGCCCGACGATCAGGCCGTCCCCGAACGTGTCCACCCGGACCGTGTCGCCGTCCTTGATCTCGCCGGAGAGGATCTCCTTGGCGAGCCGGTCGCCAATGGCGGTCTGGACGAGGCGGCGCAGCGGGCGGGCGCCGTAGGCCGGGTCCATGCCCTCGGTCGCGAGCCAGGCCAGGGCGTCCTCGCTGACCTCCAGGGTGAGGCGGCGTTCGGCGAGGCGGACCGCGAGGCGGTCGATCTGGAGGCGGGCGATCCGGCTCAGCTCGTCCTTCGACAGGGCCGAGAAGACGACCAGGTCGTCGAGCCGGTTGAGGAACTCCGGCTTGAAGGAGGACCGGACCAACTCCAGCACCTGCTCCTTCTTCTCCGCCTCGCTAGTGATCGGGTCGACGAGGAACTGGCTGCCCAGGTTCGAGGTGAGGACCAGGATCGTGTTGCGGAAGTCCACCGTTCGGCCCTGGCCGTCCGTCAGGCGGCCGTCGTCCAGCACCTGGAGGAGGATGTCGAAGACCTCCGGGTGCGCCTTCTCGACCTCGTCGAGCAGGACGACGCTGTACGGCCGCCGCCGCACCGCCTCCGTGAGCTGGCCGCCCTCCTCGTAGCCGACGTAGCCGGGAGGGGCGCCGACGAGCCGGGACACCGTGTGCTTCTCGCCGTACTCGCTCATGTCGATGCGGACCATCGCCCGCTCGTCGTCGAACAGGAAGTCGGCGAGGGCCTTGGCCAGTTCGGTCTTGCCGACGCCGGTGGGGCCGAGGAAGAGGAAGGAGCCGGTCGGGCGGTCGGGGTCCGCGATGCCGGCGCGGGTGCGCCGTACGGCGTCCGACACGGCCTGCACGGCCTCCGTCTGCCCGATGAGGCGACGGCCCAACTCCTCCTCCATGCGCAGGAGTTTCTGCGTCTCGCCCTCCAGGAGACGCCCGGCGGGGATGCCGGTCCAGGCGGCGACGGTGTCGGCGATGTCGTCGGCGCCGACCTCCTCCTTGACCATGGTGTCCTTGGAGGCTTCCTCCTCGGCCTGCGAGGCGGCCTCCAGGTCCCGTTCCAGGGTGGGGATCTCGCCGTACAGCAGCTTGGAGGCGGTGTCGAAGTCGCCGTCGCGCTGGGCCCGTTCGGCCTGGCCGCGCAGTTCGTCGAGCTTCTCCTTCAGCTCGCCGACGCGGTTGAGGGACTGCTTCTCCTTCTCCCAGCGGGCGGTCAGGCCCCGCAGCTCCTCCTCCTTGTCGGCGAGATCGCGCCGCAGCCGCTCCAGCCGCTCGCGCGAGGCCGGGTCGGTCTCCTTGACCAGCGCGAGCTCCTCCATCTTCAACCGGTCGACACCGCGCTGGAGTTCGTCGATCTCCAGGGGCGAGGAGTCGATCTCCATGCGGAGGCGGGAGGCCGCCTCGTCGACCAGGTCGATGGCCTTGTCGGGGAGGAAGCGGGAGGTGATGTACCGGTCGGAGAGGGTCGCGGCCGCGACCAGCGCGCTGTCCGCGATCACGACCTTGTGGTGGGCCTCGTAGCGGCCCTTGAGCCCGCGCAGGATGGCGATGGTGTCCTCGACGCTCGGCTCGGCGACCAGCACCTGCTGGAAGCGGCGCTCCAGGGCGGGGTCCTTCTCGATCCGCTCGCGGTACTCGTCCAGGGTCGTGGCACCGACCATGCGCAGCTCACCGCGGGCGAGCATGGGCTTGAGCATGTTGCCGGCGTCCATCGAGGAGTCCCCGCCGGCGCCGGCGCCCACGACGGTGTGCAGCTCGTCGATGAAGGTGATGACCTGCCCGTCGGAGTCCTTGATCTCCGCGAGGACGGTCTTCAGCCGCTCCTCGAACTCACCGCGGTACTTCGCCCCGGCGACCATGGCGCTGATGTCGAGCGCGACGAGCCGCTTGTTCTTGAGGGACTCGGGCACGTCGCCCTTGATGATCCGCTGGGCGAGCCCTTCGACCACGGCGGTCTTGCCGACGCCGGGCTCGCCGATGAGCACGGGGTTGTTCTTGGTCCGGCGGGACAGCACCTGCACCACGCGGCGGATCTCCTGGTCCCGCCCGATGACGGGATCGAGCTTGCCCTCCCGCGCGGCGGCGGTGAAGTCGGTCCCGAACTTCTCCAGGGCCTTGTACTGACCCTCGGGATCGGCGGTGGTCACGCGGCGTCCTCCCCTTGCCTTCTGGAAGGCCTCCGACAGCTTCTTCGCCGTGGCCCCCTGCCCGGAGAGTACGTCCCCGGCCGGGCCGCCCTTCGCGGCGATCCCGATCAGCAGGTGCTCGGTGGAGAGGTACTCGTCACCGAGCTCCTTGGCCCGCTCCTGGGCGTCCGCGATCACGGCGAGCAGTTCGCGGTTGGGCTGCGGGGGCGCGACGGTCGACCCGGTCACGCTGGGCAGCGAGGCCAGCACCTTCTCCGCGCCGGCCCGCACGGCGGCCTGGTCGGCGTCGACGGCGGCCAGCAGATCGACGATGTTCTCGTTTGCTTGATGGCCTCGCCCCTGCAGAAGCGCCAGGAGCAGGTGGGCCGGGGTGAGGTCCGGGTGCCCCTCGGTCACGGCCCGGTTGCCGGCCGCGTTGATGGCGTCCCGGCTCCGGTTGGTCAGCTCGGCGTCCACGTTCGCTGTCTCCTCCTCGGCGTCCTTGCGTCAGCCGTCCCGTCTCACATGACTCAATCAACGTACACAAAGTTGAGTCTATTCCACTCAAGGTGTCCGGTGGGGGTCCTGGACCGGCTAACTTCCGGACCATGGCCGCATACCCTCAGGACCCGGGTGCCCCGGACGCGCCGTACCTCAGCTTCTGGCGCGAACGGCATCTGTGCACCCTGACGACACCACGCCCGGACGGCAGCCCGCACGTAGTACCGGTCGGAGTGACATACGACCCCGAGGGCCGTCTGGCTCGGGTGATCGCGGACAAGAAGAGCACCAAGGTCCGCAACATCCTGGCGGCGGGGCCGGCTGGGGCCCTCGTCGCGGTCTGCCAGGTCGACGGCCGCCGCTGGGCCACGCTGGAGGGGCGGGCGTTCGTGCGCACGGAGGCGGAACACGTCGCGGAGGCGGAGCACCGCTACGAGGAGCGCTACGGGCACGCACCGCGTCCGAACCCGACGCGGGTGGTCATCGAGATAGCGCTGACGCGGGCGATGGGGCGGGGCTGAGGGCCGGACCGAAGGGCCGGGGAGGGGTCGGGGGAGGGAAAGAGGACGAACGGTCGGTCTTCGAGGGCCGCCGAAACCCGCCCCGTACGCAAGATCGACCGCTTTCGGCCACACCTCGATCCACCCGATACCCGGAAATGTCCCGCAAAACTGCAGCGGCGTCACCGTGTTCAGGTCACGGTGACGCCGCTGCGGGGGGGAAGCACCTGAGCGATCTGTTACGACGGGGGAATCGCGTCAGGCACTGCGGGGGGTGGCTGAGATGGTCCTTACGGGCGGAGTGTCCGACTCCACCAGTCGATGGTCCCGCTGGTCCAGGTTCACAAAGATCATTCCGTACCGAATGGCACACCGCACAGGCTGCGGCGCACCCCGGGGCTTCCTCAGGCACCGGTAGGCCCGTACGTCCTCGTCCTCGTCGCGCGTCACGACGACCGGCTCACCGAAGACGGTCACCATCAGCGAGTCACCGGCGTGGGGGATCGCGGTGACGAGGTCGATGAAGTGCCATCCCGAGCGGTAGGCGGTGGCCATTTCGCGGCGGAAGGAGCGGTCGTCGGGTGGAGTGGTCATGCGTCCGCGCCCGCCGGGGTCGACCAGCCGACGTCATCACTGGCGCCGGGGGTGATCGCCCAACCGACGTCCGCGCTGGCACCGGCGACAGTCGCCCAGCCGACATCCTTCACCGCGGCCGTGCTCGCCTCTCCAGTGGGACTCGCCCAGCCGACGTCGAGAGGACCGGCCGCACCGCTGGCCAGCGCAACAACGAAGGCAGTGGCAAGCACCGAGCGAAGCATTCTCTTTTTCATAGTCGGCTTCGTCCTCACTTGATGGCTTCCTCTCCCCCGTGAAACAAGACGATGGCTCATTCAGGCACGTCAATGCCACACATGCGATGCATCATGTTCCTGCACGTTCAGGACCCTGGGGGGTGGAGATTTGCCATCGAAGAACACAAAAGGGATACATCCGCATGGCATAGCCGATCTATGTGCCGAAGGTGCGCGTATCTATGCCAACGCCCTCGGCGCAGGACGCGTCTCTCGCCGTGAGGTCGAGCCTGCCCCATGTCTGCTCGAGTTCGCCTTGCTCCACCCCGATCCGGACGACGCCCAGTGGCTCCGCCCGGTTCCGCCGTCCGTCGTGCTGGCTCAGCAGCTCCAGCCCCTGGAACGCGAGATCCAGGACCGACGTCGGCTCACCCTCGACCTTGCGGGCACCTTCCAGCCGTTCCTGGAGATCAGTGCCCAGAAACCCGCGACCACGCACGCCATCACCGTGCTGGAGGGCATCGACCGCATCCATTCGGCGCTCGACGTGGCGATCGCCGAGGCCCGCACCGAAGTCCTGACGATCCAGCCCGGCGGCAGTCGGCCGGAGCACATCCTCAGCCAGGCACTGAAGCGCAGCAAGCCGCTGATCGAGCGCGGCATCTCCATGCGCACCCTCTACCAGCACACGGTCCGGCACAGCCAGAGCACCTACGCCTACATGGACAAGATGGCCGGCGCCAAGGTGGAGATCCGCACGCTCGAAGAACTCATCGAGCGGCTCATCATCTGCGACACCACGGTCGCCTTCATCCCCGCCCAGGACGACCGGACGGTCGCCCTGGAACTGCGCCATCCCGGTCTCGTGCAGTACCTCATCAGGGTCTTCGAACAGCTCTGGCAGCGGGCAACCCCCCTCATGGACGAAGTCCGGTACGAATCCACACCCGAGGGCATCACCGGCGTCCAGCGATCCATCGCCAAGCTCCTCATCGACGGCCACGTGGACGAGGCGATCGCAAGGCGACTCGGCATGAACGTCCGCACCTGCCGCGCTCACATCGCCAAACTCGCCGCGGCCCTGGGCAGTGGGAGCCGGGCACAACTCGGCTTTCTCATCGCCCAGTCGGGGATCCTGGACCAGGATCACGCGGGCGTGAAGGAAGACGGTCATCCGTGAGCGAGGTCCGCACCCCTACGACGACGCAAGTGGCCGCGCCGCACCGGGAGCACAGCGTGGAAGACCTGTGCGCGACGGGAACGGTGCTGTACGAGCGTGCCCTGCGCGAAGGCCACGTGAGCTCGGCCGACGCGGAAGCGGCACCCTGTCTGGTCGACTTCGGGCTCCTGCATCCCTCCGTGGCGGACCTGAACCGGCTGGAGCCCGTCGCCCCGGCCGTCGCCCTGCACCGGATGCTGCGAACCGCCGAGGAACGCATCGCGGACGAGCGCAGGCGCGAACAGCGGTTGGCGGACATGTTCGAACCGCTGCTGCGGATCGACGGCCGCATGACGGGAGCCGAGAACACCCCCACGGTCACCGTTCTCAGCGGCCTCGGCCGGATCAGGCAGGCCATAGCCCAGGCCATGGCCGACACCTCGGGCGAGCTCCTCGCCATCCAGCCACACACCAGCCACACCCGCCTGACCCCCAGTGTCATTGATGAAGCGGTGGTCCGCGACCAGGCCCTGCTCGACCGCGGCGGCCGCATCCGCACGCTCTACCAGCACACCCTCCGCCACGCGCCGACCGTCCTCCGCCGCTACGAAGAACTGCGAGGTGACGTGGAAGCCCGCTCCCTGGACGAAGTGACGGAGCGCATCCTCATCCTCGACCGTGCGGTGGCCTTCATCCCGGCGAACGCGGACCGGACGCTGGCGTTGGAGATCCGCCACCCGGCCATCGTCACTTTCCTGGCCACCACCTTCGACCGCCTCTGGCGCCTGGCCACCCCCATGTACCCCCGGGCAGTCCAACAACCCGCCCTGAACGGCGTCACCCCCCGCCAACGCGCGATAGCCGCCCTCCTCGTCGAGGGCCACACCGATGCCGTCATAGCCGACCGCCTCGGCATGAACATCCGCACCGCCCGCGTCCACATCGCCAAACTCGCCTCCACCCTCGGCAGCGAGAGCAGGGCGCAGCTCGGTTATCTCATCGGACGGTCCGGGATCCTTGATCAGGAAGGGTGAGGGACGGACCCCAACCCCACATCGGCCGGACGGGACCTACCGTCCAGGCCCACCTGGGCGATGCGGACGCCCAGTTGCGTACGGCTGGCCGCACCGAGCGTCTCCGACAGGCGCGCGATGTGCGCCCGGCACGTCCGGACGCTGATCCCCAGCCGTTCCGCGATCACCGCGTCCTGGTGGCCCTCCGCGAGCAGCGCCGCGATGGACTGCTCCCGGTGCGAGATGCCCTCGATGCCGGTGTCGGGGAGGGGGGCGGTCAGCGGGATCGCCAGGCGCCACAGACGCTCGAAGACCGTCACCAGGTACTCCACCAGCGCCGGATGCCGTAGCTCCAGCGCCAGGGTGCGGTCGGCGTTCGCCGGGATGAAGGCCACCGTACGGTCGAACAGGATCAGGCGGTCGATCACCTCGTCGAGGGTCCGCGCCTGGACCGTGCCGCCCATCAACTCCAGGTAGTTGAGCAGGCCCTGCCCGTGCCGCGCCACGTGCGTGTACAGATCGCGCATGCGAACGCCCCGGCCGCGCAGCGCCAGCGCCCGGTGCAGGCCTTCCGTCAGCTCGTGCTCGGGGCGGATGCCGCCGGGCTGGACGGTCAGGACCTCCGTCGTGCAGGCCTCCGTCGCCTCGTCCATCGCCGCCTGGATGCGGGAGAGTCCGTCGAGGACGCGGATCGCGCCGCCCTCGGCGGTGGCCGCCTGCCGCTGCGGGCCGAGGCCCGCGTACCACTCGAAGGCCGCGACCGCCGAGCCCACCCGCCGCTGGCTCGCGCTGACCTCGTCGTACAGTCCGCGCAGCAGCCGCGTCATGACCTCCTGGGGTGCCGTCGGCACCAGCCAGGCCATGTCGTCGGGGTCCGGGTGGAGCAGGGCCAGATCCAGCAGGCAGGGCACCGGCTCGGCGTCCTCGCGCGGCACGCGGCCCCGCCGCACGGCCCGGGAATACACGCGATCCCCGGCCTCGCACAGCCGGTCGGCACCGTGCGGATGCTCGTCCGTCCCGTGCCCGGCCATCGCCCGTTCCACCCCCGGTTCCAGCGTCTTTCGCAGCGCAACTATGCGCGGACCCGACCCGCTCCGCAACACGGCTCCTCCCGCCTCAGGAGGGAGAAAACGCCGGTATGCCCCACTACATCCACGCCTCCGCCAGTCGGGTTGCAACAAGCTGACGGTGGTGTTCAGTACCCGCCGGGCACCCGGCGGAACCCGCGCCGCCACAGCCACGACACTCCGCGGCGCCACTCGCCCCGGACACCACACCCGCACCCCTGTTCCGCGTGCGTTCCCGGAAATGCCCGAGTGATCGTCGCGTTACGTCCCGCCTCTAACGTCAGGCCATGGCGGACATATTTGACGCGTACGCGTTGGCCGACGCGTGGGACGAGATGTTTGAGCGGCCGGGTGAGGTCAGGACCGCCTATGAGCCGGTGCTGGCGGCACTGCAGCCGATCGAGCCGAGCGAACTGCGCTTCCGGGCCGACCAGATGGCCAGAGCGTTCACCGACCGAGGAGTGACCTACGCCTTCGCGGGCGAGGAGCGGCCCTGGCCGCTGGACCTCGTGCCCAGGATCCTGGACGCCCTGGAATGGGATCTCATACAACGCGGGGTGAGCCAGAGAGTCAGGGCCCTGGAGGCCTACCTCTCCGACGCCTACGGGCCCGCCCGTGCCTTCGAGGACGGGGTCGTGCCCTGGCGGCTGCTCCTCAACTCCCCCCACTTCCACCGTGCGGCCCATGGGGTCGAGCCCCCGGGAGGCGTACGCATCCACGTCGCCGGCATCGATCTCGTCCGGGACGAGGCCGGGGACTTCCGGGTCCTCGAGGACAACGTGCGCGTGCCCAGCGGGGTCTCGTACGTCATCGAGAACCGGCGCGCGATGACCCGGATCTTCCCGTCCCTCTTCGCCGAGCAGCACGTCGTCCCCGTCGACGGATACGCCCAGCGCCTGCTCGCCGCCCTGCGCGCCGCCGCGCCCGACGGCACCCAGGACCCGCGGGTGGTCGTCCTGACCCCCGGGCCGAGCAACGCCGCCTACTTCGAACACGCGCTGCTCGCCCGGCTGATGGGCGTGCAGCTGGTCGAGGGGCACGACCTCGCCTGCCGCGGCAACCGGGTGTGGATGCGGACCACCCGCGGCGAGGTACCCGTCCATGTCGTATACCGGCGCCTGGACGACGACTTCCTCGACCCGCTCCACTTCCGCCCCGACTCGGTGATCGGCTGCCCCGGCATCATGGGCGCCGCCCTCGCGGGGAACGTCACCCTTGCCAACGCGGTCGGCAACGGCATCGCGGACGACAAGCTGCTCTACACGTACGTCCCGGACCTGATCCGGTACTACCTCTCCGAAGAACCGATTCTTCCCAACGTGGAGTCCTTCCGGCCGGACGAACCCGGCCAGCTGGATGCCGTCCTCGACCAGATCGACCAGCTGGTCATCAAGCCGGTCGACGGCGCCGGCGGCCAGGGCATCGTCATCGGACCGAAGGCCGACCGCGAGACCCTCGAACGCACCCGCGCGGCCGTCATCGCCGATCCCCGCGGCTTCATCGCCCAGCGGCCCGTCGCCCTGTCGACCTCCCCCACCCTCGCGGGCGAACGCATGGCGCCGCGCCACATAGACCTACGGCCTTTCGCCGTCAACGACGGCAACGACGTCTGGGTCCTGCCCGGCGGCCTGACCCGCGTCGCCCTCCAGGAGGGCAACCTGATCGTCAACTCCAGCCAGGGCGGCGGCTCCAAGGACACCTGGGTGCTCGCCGAGGGGCCCGCGCAGCAGCCCGCCCCGGTCGGCAACGGCTCGGTGCCCGACGTGGCGCCCCGCCAGCTCGGACCCGACGGCGCCCCCGCCGTCGTACAGGAAGGGGCGCAGCAACAGTGAACGACGTGATCCTGTCCCGGATAGCCGAGGCCCTCACCTGGACCGGACGGTATGTCGAGCGCGCCGACAACACCGGCCGCATCCTCGACGCCTACCTGCACCGCATGCTGGAGGATCCCTGGCGCGACGAGGACGCGGCCTGCCGGTCGCTGTACGCGATCCTCGGCGTCGACGCGGGCGAGCAACGCGTCGACATGCAGCAGGTCTTGGACCAGCTGGCCTTCGACGCCCGCTCCACCTGCTCCATCGAGGGCGCGCTCGGCGCGGCCCGGCTCAACGCCCGCAGCGCCCGCGAGGCGGTCTCCTCCGAGATGTGGGAGTGCCTCAACTCCACCTGGCACGCCCTCGCCGACCAACGGCTCGCGGCCCGCCGTACCGGTCCGTACGCGTACCTGGAACTGGTACGCCGCCGGGCGGCCCTCTTCTTCGGCCTGGCCGACTCCACCATGAGCCGCGACGACAGCTGGCGTTTCGTCGTCCTGGGCAGGAGCCTGGAACGGGTGGACATGACCGTACGGCTGCTGTCCGTGCGCGTACTCGACGCGGCGCACGCGCCCGACTGGCCGACCCTGCTCAGCGCGTCCGGCGCCGACGAGGCGTACGCGCGCGTGCACAGCGGCTTCGGCGACACCTCGCGGGTGGCCGAATTCCTGCTCATGGACCGGGAGTTCCCGCGCTCCGCGCTGCACGCCCTGACGACGGCGGAGGAGTGCCTGGCCGCGCTCGGCCGCCCCCGCCAGGACCCGGCGCGCCGCCCGATCGGCCGGATGCGCACCCGCCTCGAGTACCTGGACTCCCAGGCACTGGAAGACCAGCTCCCGCACCTCCTCCGCGACTTGCAGCAGGCCTGCATGGCGTCCGCGGACGGCGTGGCCGAGCGGTTCTTCCCCTACCAGGGCCCCGTCGAGTGGGCCACCGAAGGAGCCTGAGATGACGACCATGACCACGATGACCACCAAGGGCATGCGCCGCCTCCGCATCCGGCACGTCACCCGGGTCTCCTATGCCCAGGCCGCCGTCTCCTCGCACAACGAGGTCCGCATGACCCCGCTGACCCTGCCCCACCAGACCACGCTGGACTCCCGGGTCACCGTCAGCCCGACGGCCACCACCTGGTCGTACTGGGACTACTGGGGCACCCAGGTCACCGGCTTCGACCTGATGGACCCGCACGCCGACCTGACCATCACCGCCTCCAGCCTGGTCGAGACCCACGCGCCGGGCCCCCTCCCCCAGCCCCCGGACTGGCCGGAAGTAGCCGCACACACCGCCCGCTCCCGCCTCCTGGAATTCGCGGGCGAAACTCTCCGTACGACCCTCCCCGCCGACCTGATCGAGCAGGCGAGGGCCGCGTCGGCCGGCCTCGACCCGCACGAGACGGCCGCCACCGTCTCGGCCCTGGTCGCCGACCGCGTCTCCTACCTCCCCGGCTCCACCGGGGTGACCACCTCCGCCGCCGAGGCCTGGGAACAGGGCGCGGGCGTCTGCCAGGACATCGCCCACGTCACCCTCGCCCTGCTGCGAGGCCTGGGCCTCCCCACGCGCTACGTCTCCGGCTACCTCCACCCCGAACGGGACGCGGAACTCCACCGCCCCGTCGCCGGCCAGAGCCACGCCTGGGTCGAGTACTGGGCCGGCGACTGGTGCGGCTACGACCCCACCAACCGGACACGGGCCGACGAGTCGCATGTGGTGGTGGGGCGGGGGCGGGACTATGACGATGTGACGCCGCACAAGGGGGTTTATCGGGGGGTGGCTGGTGGGTTGCCGGAGGTGACTGTGGAGTTCACTCGGGTGGGGTGAGGGGCCAGAAGCGGGCCGGTACGCGGGCCGGTACGCGGGCCGGTACGCGGGCCGGTACGCGGGCCGGTACGCGGGCCGGTACGCGGGCCGGCTGGAACTACCCGGTGACACAAGGGTGCCGGTCAGGCGTCCGAGCGGCTCAGACCGTGTAGCCGCCGTCGATGTTGATCGTCGCGCCCGTCACGAAGCCCGATTCGGGGCCGGCGAGGTAGACGATCAGGCCGGTCAGCTCCTCGGGGGAGGCGAACCGTCCAGCCGGGGTCAGCGGGATCATCAGCGGCGCGAGGTCACCGTCGGCCGGATTGCTGTCGGTGTCGACCGGGCCGGGCTGGACGTTGTTCACTGTGATCGCCCTCGGCCCCAATTCCCGGGCCAGCGCCCGGGTGAAACCGCCGATGGCCGCTTTGGTGAGGGCGTACGGCGTGCCGTTCGGCATCGGCATCCGCTCGGCGAAGACGCTGCCGATCGAGATGATCCGGCCGCCGTCCCCCATGTGCCGCAGCGCCTCCTGGGTGGCCACGAACACCGAGCGTATGTTCAACGCGACGGACCGGTCGAAGTCGTCGACGGTGAGCTGCTCGATCGGTCCGACGGCACCGCCCCCGGCGTTGTTCACCAGGATGTCCAGCCGGCCGAAGGCCTCCACGGTGCCGTTGACCGCCGCCCGGACCGCTTCCGCGTCCCCCGCGTCGGCCGCGATGGCCACGGCTTTGCCGCCTTCGGACGTGATGCTCTCGACGACCTTGTCGGCGTGGCCGGGAGACGAGTTGTACGTGATCGCCACGGCCGCGCCCTCCCGGGCCAGGCGACGGGCGATGGCCGCGCCGATGCCGCGGCTCGCGCCGGTCACCAAGGCGGCCTTGCCGCTCAGTTGCCCGCTCACAGTGGTGGTCGCGCTCATTCACTTCACCCCGAACTTCGGATCATTCGTTGCAGGGTGTCCCTGCAATGAAGAGGTCTTTGTTGATCGGTCAACTGACGCTATCGCGATTGCTTGACGCATCAACCAAGGATGTGCGATCACACAGTGTTTGTTCTGGGGCTTTTCCGCAGCGGCGGCATGAAGATTCCGTGCAGACCAGAGCATTGCCGGGCCGGCCCGGTACAGGCGCACATCGGCAGCTTCGCCCCCTCGCTGACCTCAGGCCCGCTTCGGGCCGGTGATCGCCTCCCCGATCACGAATCCCTTGGCGGGGCCTTCGGGGATCGTGACTTCGGTGCCGTAGGGGACGCGGTGGATGTCCTCCCAGTCGGCCTGGTCGGGGCGAGGGCCGGTGAAGAGGGTGACGGCGCCCTGGTCGTCGTAGTCGTCGATGAGCACGTAGACGGGGATGCCGGCGCGGGCGTATTCGCGGCGCTTGCGGAGGCGGTCGCGGTCCTGGTTGCGCTTGCCGGGGGAGACGACTTCGACGACCATCTCGACCGCAGAAGCCTTGATACCGAGGCCATCCTCCGCCTCGGCCTGCTCCGCGTCCCGAGGAGCTACCAATCCGTCCGGAATCCAGGCCTTGAGCGCGTGGATCACATTCGTGTCGTTCCAGGCACCGTAGTCACTGTCGTGCAGAAAGATCCCCAAGGCGTCCCGCAGACGGTTGACAATCTGGGCATGCGAAAAGCGTCCGGTGGGCGACACCTCGATGGCTCCCTCAATGATCTCAGCGCGGTAGCCCTCGGGGAGTTCGCTGGCCTTCCATAGCTGCCACAGGACCTCGTCCAGCTCGGGGCCGTTCTCGGCCGGGGAGAAAGACTCGGTCATGGTCTCGGTCATGGTCTCCGGCCTTTCGTGCGCAACAGCAGTCATGGTGGCGTCACCTCCTCAAGTGTGGGCTGGGCGTGCTTGGGGCACAAGCAACGCGATCACGGTAGGTACGGCTATACGGCTGAGCAGGGGAAATACCCCCTGCTCACCCGTTCGAGCGAGGGCGGAACGATCCACCATTCCCGCCCAGCTCGAACCACACCCCCTTCGCGAACCGACCGGCCCTCTCGGCTGCGACACCCCATGTGTCCGCCATCTCCGCGACGAGCGCGAGCCCTCTCCCCCAGCAGGCAACGGCTCCGGCGGCGGGGTGCGTGACGACGGGCGGGTCGGGGCTCTCGTCGAAGACGCTCACGTGGAAGCGGGCCGGGGTGAGGCGGACGCGGAGCATGGCGGTGCCCTTGGTGTGCAGGTGGACGTTGGTGACGAGTTCAGAGGTGCACAGGGCGGCGGGCATGACGAGGGGCTCGCGGTCGTGGGTGAAGAGAACGGCCCGTACGAAGTCACGGCAGAGGCGGGGGGCGGTGGCGTCGGCGGGGGCGAAGAGGCTGTATTCGTGGGTGAGTTGAGTAGGGCGGTGGGCGGCGGGGTGGCGGGCTGGGTCCATGGGGGCTCCTTGGTACGAGGGGGTGGCTTGCCCTGCGATGGCGATGCCCGGGTGGGGGTTCGGGTGCTCTGTCGGCTTATGGGCAGGGGAGGTTGTGCGGTTTCGGTAAGTCACCGAAGCCACACTCAAGGTAGCGATGAAGGGTTCTCGCGAGCAACCTGATCGCCAGAATCGATGGACTAACTACCGCCGACGGGGCAGACTTTGGGCCGATCACCAAGGAGAACCCGTGGGACTGCGCACCACCATCACCGAGCGACAGCGGCGACTCGGCTTCGAACTCAAACAACTGCGCGAACGCGCCGGGTTGACCACCAGCGAAGCCGCCGACCGGATCGGCATGACACGCGGGCAGCTGGGGCACATCGAAGCCGGCCGGACCTCGATCCTCACCGAGCGACTGCTCGAGCTCTGCCTGGTTTACGGTTGCTCAGAGGATCCCTATGTCGAGTCCTTGGTCTCTCTGTCCGAGACGAGCGGCAAAGGCTGGTGGCGCACGTACCGGAAGCACATGGGGTCGCACGCGCTGAACCTGGCCGAGCTCGAATCAGAGGCCGCGGCCATCCGGACGCACGAGCCACTGTTCATCCCGGGCCTCTTCCAGACCGCCGACTACACGCGAGCCATCTTCACCAGTGAGGACCTGGGCTTCGCCAACATCGAGGAGGGGCTGCGGTTCCGGATGGAACGGCAGCACATCCTGACGCGCGAGAACCCGCCCTCCGTGCATGCCGTCATCCACGAGTCCGCGCTGCACATGCGGTTCGGCCGCACCGAGGTCGTACGGGAGCAGTTGCTGCATCTCATCGAGCTGGCGCGTATGCCGAACGTCACCATCCAGGTCTATCCGTTCACGTCCCAGGCACACGCGGCTCTCACCGGCAACTTCGCCCATATCATCCCCGCCAACCCGAAGTTGGGCACGGTAGTGGTCGAACAGCTTCTGGGCTCCCACTACTTGGTCCAGCAGCGCCAGCTCCAGGAGTACAACTCGCTGTTCGACCGGATCGCGAAGAACGCCCTCGCCCCTATCGACGTATCGTTGGCCCCCGAAACACACTCGGTGAAGGACTCGCTGGCCCTCATCCAGCACGTGCTCTACACCCTCTGAGGAGGCGCGGATGCCCGAACTGCACTGGCAGAAGTCGTCGTACAGCGGCGGCCCGGAAGGCAACTGCCTCTACGTCGCCACCGCCCCCGACGGAACGATCCGCCTCCGCGAGAGCGACACCCCGGACGTCATCCTGACCACCGCCCCCGTCGGCCTCGCCGCCCTGATCCTGTACGTCACGGACGCCGACTGAGAGGTCGGACACGGCGGCCGGAGCTGCGAGGTTGCCGTTGGGCCACTCGCTTCTTGGCAGTGTCGTGCTTCCACGACCCGAGT
>NZ_JBWLKM010000135.1:0-15646 GCF_059026085.1 Streptomyces sp. a15
ATCACTCAGGCCCGTGCCTGCCTTGCATCTGAGCTGTAGGCCGCCGCCCGTCCGCACCATTTGCCGGTCGGTCTTAGGCGGTCGGTGTGGGCTCGGCGTCCGGCGGCGGTTACGGCGGGCGCGTTGTGGGTTCTGACCGGGGACTTGTCTTCTCCGAAGACAGCATCTCGGACCCAGTGGACGGTGTTTTCCACCGTCCGGTGCCCGCGCGCCCAAGACGCGATCTCGGCCGCGTTCGCTTCTTCGGTGGTCAGGTCCGTGATGGCGTAGACGGTCTCGCTGGACCACGGCATGCCCGTGCCCGCGGGTTCCAGCACCGTCGAGATCACCCTCGAACCGGTCGCCGACGGCACCCTGCTGCGCCTGGCCCATCGCGGCCTGCCGTCCGCCGAAGCCTGCGCCGCGCACAGGGAGGGCTGGACGCACTACGTGCAGCGCCTCACCGTACGGGCAGAGGGCGGCGACCCGGGCCCCGACGACTGGATGTGACAGGGCCCGGCATGTTCCGGCCGGTGGGCCACATGCCCGGGCGGCAGCGGCAGCGTCAGTGCTTGGCGAACTGGACCGAGGTGGGCTGCACGACGTCGGGCCGGATCGCAATGCCGTCGACGGTGAGTCGTTCACCGAAGATGTCGGTGATCCTGATCGCGCCGCCGCACCCGGTGCCGTCCTCGGAGATGAAGTAGTTGTAGTCGGTACGGGACAGCTGACGCCAGCCGCTGCCGGCCCGGACCTCCAGCCGGGCCACCGGATTCCGGTGACCTATCGCCTGGATGCCGCACCAATAGCGGCTGGACCCGGTCTTGTACCGGACGGACATAGTGCCGGAGCTGTCGGGGCTCACCAGCTTCCACGTGATCGCGATCCGGCCGAGCGTGGGGTCGGCGAGTTCGGCGAAGGCCTCCGCGCTGAGGTCGATCTGCCCGGGTGCGCACTCCCCCGGGCATTCGTTGGTGATACGGACCGTGATGGACGTTCCGTCGGCCGCGCGGACGGACACGTACGCGCCGCACGCCATGGCCGACTCGTAGTCCGTGGAGTTCATCGCCCCGGTCATGACGTCACCGCTCGGGTCGTACAGGCACGCGCCCCCGCCGTCCGAGTCGTAGAAGGTCGCGAGTCCCTCGTAGGTGACGCCGGGTCGTATGCGTCCCGCCAACGGGGCGCCGGCGGACGCCGCTTGCGGCCTGTCCGTGGGCGACGGCTTCGCGGACGCGCTGGTCGCGCCGGCGGAGGCCTTCGGCGGGGTGACCTTGGCCGAGGGCTTCGCCGACGCGGTGGACGCACTGTCGGAGGGGGACGGTGACCCCGAGGGCGAGACCTTCGCCGGGGCGTCGGCCACGGGCGTGGCTGCGGTACGCCCGGCGTCGCTCTCGTCGTCGGGGAGGAGCACCGCGACCAGGGCGACGACTATGAGCGCCGCGGCCGCCGACAGGAACAGCCACCGTCTGTGCACCGAACCTCCTTGCCGACCGCCACCGTTGCGGTGGGCGACGGGCGCAGTGATCGTGCCAGACCCGGGGCATGGCGGCAAGCACGGTTCCGGGGAGCAGTGGGGCCGAGAGCGGACCGCCTGCGACTACTACGCGGTCGGGACAGCGGGCTTCTCACGGGTTCCGATCACGGCTTGAGGCATGTCAGACCCTTCGTGGGGAGTGTTCCGGACTCCAGGTAGGCGTTCACCTTCTGGTCGACGCAGTCGTCGCCGTACTCGCCGTACTCGCCGTAGATGCCGTGGCCGATGGCTCCGCGCAGGGTGAGCAGGCGGGAGCCGGTCATCAGGTGGTGCATGGCCTGGGCGCCGCGGTAGGTGGTCGCGGTGTCGCCGGTGGCGGAGACGATCAGTGCCTCGGCCCGGTTGGCGATCTCGGTCGGCTGCTCGCGGGGCGGTTCGGGCCAGAAGGCGCAGGGGGAGATGTTGTTGGTGATCGGCCCGAAGAGGGGATGGCGGTGCCGGCTGCGCTGTATGTCGTCCCAGTAGACCTCCGGGTCGCGTGGGGCGGCGCCATCGCCGCACATGATCGCGGCCGCAGGACTGACGAGGGGTGAGTTCGCGCCGTCCAGGAGGAACCGCACAGACGCCTCCAGTTCCGGGTTCGGGGCGACCGTCGTCCCGGTCGCCGCTTCCGCCGCCCTGTTCAGCACCCTCACGGTGGACGCGAACCCGGCACGCTCTTGGTCGTCGTCGGTGCCGACACCGCCGGAGACCAGGAAGGGCACCACATGCTCGTCGAGCGTGTCCGCGTACGAGGTGACGGGCAGCGGACGCGTCGTGGACGCCTCGACGACTCGCTCGACGGTGGCGAGCACCGCGTGCCGGGTATGGCCCAGCCCGTAGTCGTGGTGTCGTGCCGCGGTCCAGGACGCCCAGGCGTTCAGGGCCCGTTCGGTGGAAGGTTCCCTGCCGATCAGCGCCCTGGGGCCCCACTGGCGTGGATCGCCGGCGCTGTCGAGCACCATCCGGTCGGTCCGTCCGGGGAACATCTGCGCGTACACGGCACCGAGATAGGCGCCGTAGGAATAGCCGAGGAAGGAGATCCGGCGCTCGCCCAGCGCGGCGCGGACGATGTCCATGTCCCGGGCGGTGTTACGGGTGTTGACGTGCGGCAGCACATCGCCGTGCCGACGCGCGCATCGTTCGGCGAGGTCCTGGTGGAAGGCGACCTGGCGGTCGAAGCCTGCCCGGTCGGTCCCGGCCGAGCGCAGCCAGAGGCCGACGGGCCATCCGCAGTCCAGCGGGGCGCTGCGTCCCACGAAGCGTGGGTCGACCCCGATCAGGTCGTACCGTGCGCCGACCTTGCCCATGTGCGCGCGGGTCTCCAAGGGCATGCCCAGTGTCGGCTCGCCGGGGCCGCCGTGGTTGAGCACCATGGTGCCGATCCGGCGGGCCGGATCGGCCGCCGGAAGCCGCGATACGGCGATCTTGATCGTCCGGCCCTGCGGCCGGCTGTAGTCGAGGGGCACGGTGACCTGGGCGCACCGGGCCCCGGCCCGGTCCAGGCCGGCGCCCAGTTCGTCGTCCGCTCCCTGCCTGCAGTCCGCCCAACTCACCTGTTGCCGACGGTAGTCGGCGAGCCCCGCAGTGGGGTCGTCGGTGGCGAGCACCGGGGTGCCCGAGGCCGCCAGGGCCACGGCGGCCCCGGGGGCGCCCAACCACCGCGCCAGGATGCCGAGTCGTGTCTTCTTCGTCATGACCGCGACGCTAGGTCCGGCTCGGCACCCGGAGAATGGTGCCCACTGCCGGTCGAAGGTACAGCCAGCTGTACTCCCCCGGTCGGCGCCGTGCCCCGATACTGAGTACTCGGCCGACGGGCGGAAGGGGGCGGGCGTGCCGAGACGATGGGCACAGCCGCTGCGCAGTGCGGCCTACCTGTTCGGTGGCCTGCTGACCGCCCTCGGCACCGTCATCGCGTTGCCGCTGCTCCTGCTGCCGGCTCCGGCGCGCGCCTGGGGGGACCGGCACCGGCGACGTGCCGGGAGGCTGCTCGGCGTCGCGGTTCCGGCTCGGCCCGCGGCCCCGCCCGGGGGACCTCGTGCCTGGTGGCGTCGGATGCGCACCGATCCGGGCACGCGCCGAGATCTGCTGTGGCCGGTGGTGCACCTGTCCACGGCGCTGCCTTTCGGCCTGGCCGTCGTGTTGTGCGTGGGCAACATTTTCACGGCCGTGTGGGCCATGACGCTGTGGTGGGCGCTTCCTGCGGTGGCGACGCCGCATCTGCAGGGGGACATCCCGGTGAACGGCTGGGCGATCGCGCTGACCGCGGCACCGTTACAGGCTGTGGTTCTCACCGCGGCGGCCTGGTGGGGCGGCCCGCTGCTGGCCCGCGCGCACGCCCGGCTCTGCCTGGCGCTGCTGTCGCCGTCGGCCAGCGAACAACTCGCGCAGCGGGTCGAGGTGTTGACCCGGACCAGGGCGGGAGCACTGGATGCCCACGCGGCGGAACTGCGAAGGATCGAGCGTGACCTGCACGACGGCGTACAGGCCCGGCTGGTGGCCGTCGCGGTGCGGCTCGGTGTGGCCCGCGAGTCGCTCACGGATGTTCCCGAGGGCATGAACAGGCTGCTGCGGGAGGCGCACGAGGGAGTCGAGGAGGCCATGACCGAGCTACGCACCGTGGTCCGCACCACCTATCCGCCGATCCTGGCCGACCGCGGCCTGGGCGGAGCGCTGGCGGCGCTGGCCGCCGACTCCCTCGTGCCGGCCCGGCTCGACGTCGGCACCCTGGACGCGGCCCCGGCCGCGGCGGAGTCGGTGGCCTACTTCGTCGTCGCCGAGGCACTCACCAACACGGCCAGACACGCCCGCGCCACCCGGGCCGACATACACGTCCGACGCACGGGCGCCCGGCTGTCGATCCGGGTCAGCGACGACGGGATCGGCGGCGCGGACGAGACGCAGGGCACCGGCATCGCCGGGATCCGCCGCCGCGTGCTCGCCCTCGACGGCACCGTCCGGGTCACCAGTCCCCCGGGCGGACCGACCACGGTCGCCGTGGAGGTGCCGTGCGGGTCGTGATCGCCGAGGACAACGTGCTGCTGTCCAGCGGCCTGGAGCTGCTCCTGGCCGCCAAGGGCTTCGAGGTCGCCGCAGTCACCCGCGACGGCCCCGCCTTCCTGGCCGCTGTCGCCGAGCACCGGCCCGACGTGACGATCGTCGACGTACGGCTGCCGCCCTCCTTCAAGGACGAGGGGATACACGCCGCCCTGCGGGCACGCCGCCTCCACGAGGGTCTGCCGGTGCTCGTGCTGTCGCAGTACGTCGAGCGGGAGTACGCCCGGGAGTTGCTCTCCGACGGCCAAGGGGGCATCGGCTACCTGCTCAAGGACCGGGTGAGCCGGATCGCGGAGTTCACCGACGGGCTGCGCCGCGTCGCCGCCGGGGGCACCGCGATGGACCCGGAGGTCATCTCCCAGCTTCTCCTCCGCCGCGACAACGACCCCCTGTCCCACCTCACTCCGCGCGAACACCAAGTGCTCGCCCTCATGGCCGAGGGACACGACAACGCCACCATCTCCGACCGACTGGCCGTCACCGACAACGCCGTCCACAAACACGTCGGGCGCATCTTCACCAAGCTCGGCCTGCCCGCCGCCAACAGCGGTCACCGGCGGGTCCAGGCCGTACTCGCCTACCTCGACCACCGTCAACACCCCTGATCACACACCGGCGAGCTCACACACCGGCCAGCTCACGCGCTGACGAGCACCTGCGGCGAGAGTTCCTTGATCATGGTGTTGGTCCACCGCATCTGACGCAGCGTCTGCGGGTGGCAGGCGCCGGCCAGTCCGAGGAGACGGTCGTCCGAGGTGGCCTGTGCGGCCTGAGCGAGCATCTCCCAGTGCAGCGAGTTCCGCGTGGCGGCCAGGTGCAGTTCGCGCAGGTCGTACAGGAGGAGCAGGCCGGTCTCCGGACGGCGGCCGAGGGCTTCGGCGGCCTTCTCCTTCAGCGCGGTAAGCGCTCCGGGCGAGGCGTCGCTCTGCGGGCCGGGCAGGTCGAGGTCGTAGTGGCGGCCCACGTCGGCGAGCCGGGTGGCGTGCTCACGGGACCAGCGGGAGAGGTCCGTCGCGACATGGTGGATCTCGTGCTCGGTGCGGTGACGCGCCGCGGCCGTCAACAGGTCCCGCTCCAATGTGCGTTCACCGTCGTGGAGGACGCGGAGCGTGGCGGTGATACCGGTCATGTCCTGCTCCCTGCCGTCGCGCTGGTGCTCCTGGCCCCGGTGTCACGGCGGGCGACGAGGGTGACGCGGGCCGCGGCGGTCTTGAACAGGGGCTGCTTCGAGACCGGGTCCCAGTCGGTGACGGTGCCCTCGTTGGCGGCGCGGCCCGCGGAGTGGTCCGGCGGGCGGTGCCCCGCGGGCGTGTCCCAGTAGCCGTAGTGGAAGGGCAGGAACACGACGCCGTCCCGGATGCCGGTGGTGCGCAGCCGGGCGCGCACCGCGCCGCGAGGCGTGCCGACCTGGACCAGATCACCGTCGGACAGGCCTTGGTGGGCAGCCTCGTTGGGCGACAGCTCGGCCCAGACGTCGGGGGCGGCGGCGTTCAGTTCGGGGGCCCGGCCGGTCTTCGTCCGGGTGTGGAAGTGGTGGACGGTACGGCCGGTGATCAGCTGGAGGGGGAAGTCCGGGGAGGTGTCCTCGTGAGGCGGAAGGTACTCGGCCGCCTTGACGACCGCCCGGCCGTGCGGGTTGCGGGACCGGTACTCGACCTCCTCGACGGACGCTCCCGTGACCAGGTCCTTGCCGTAGCTCTCGCAGGTGTCCGGGTCCGCCCAGGTGATCCCGTCGGTGTAGAGGCGCGCGGTGCCCTCGGGGGCGCGTTCGGTGCAGGGCCACTGGATACCACTGCCCTCGCGCAGGCGGTCGTAGCTGAGACCGGTGTAGTCGCACGGGCGGCCGGCGCTGCACCGCTGCCAGGCCCGGAACGCGGACTCCGGGTCGTGCCAGGCGATCAGCGGGTCGCCGTCCTTGTCACGGAAGTCCATGCGGGCGGCGTAGTCGAGGAAGATGTCCAGGTCGGGGCGGGCCTCGCCCGGCGGTTCGACGGCCTTCTCGGACAGGTGCACGGTGCGGTCGGCGTTGGTGAGGACGCCGGTCTTCTCGCCCCAGGTCGCCGCGGGCAGGACCACGTCGGCCAGTTGTGCGGTCTCGGTCGCGAACAGGTCCTGGGCCACCACGAACAGCTCCTCCTTGGCCAGGATGGAGCGGATGCGGGAGAGTTCGGGCAGGGAGACGGCCGGGTTGGTCCCGGTGATCCACAGCATCCCGATCGAGCCCTGCTCGGCGTAGCGGAAGATCTGCATCGCGTGTGTGGGCGGCGCGTAGTGCGGGATGCGCTCCGGGGTCACGTTCCACACCCGGGCCAGGTCGGCGACGTGCTGGTCGTTCTGCCAGTTCCGGAAGCCCGGCAGGTCGCCGTCGGCGCCGCACTCGCGGGTGTTCTGTGCGCTGGGCTGGCCGTTCATCTGCAGCACTCCGCACCCGGGGCGGCCCAGCATGCCCCGGACGAGATGCAGGTTGTTGACCTGGACGGCGGCCGCGGTGGCCTGGTGGGACTGGTAGACGCCTTGCAGGACCGTGGACAGCAGCCGCTCGGCGCCACCGATGATCTCCGCCGCGTGCTCGATCGACGCGGCGGGTACGTCGCAGATCCGGGCCGCCCATTGTGGGGTGCACCGCTCGACCCCGGCGGCCAGTTCGGCGAAGCCGACGGTGTGCGCGTCGAGGTAGCCGCGGTCGATCCGGTCGGTGCGGATGATCTCGTGCAGCAGCGCGTTGAGCAGGGCCAGGTTCGTCCCCGCCCGCGGGGCCAGGTGTACGGCCGCCTGCCGGGCCACCGGCGTGTGGCGCGGGTCGACGCAGACCAGACGGGGCGGCTCGGCGCCCGCCAGCCGGTCCAGGACGCGGGTCCACAGCACGGTCTGGGTCTCGGCCATGTTGTGCCCGAACAGGGCGATGACATCGGCGTGGTCGATGTCCTCGTAGGAGCCGGGCTGCCCGTCGCAGCCGAACGTCTGCTTGAGGGCCTCGGCGGCGGTGGCCGTGCACAGGCGGGTGTTGCCGTCCAGGTGGTTGGTGCCGATGCCGGCCCGGGCGAGCACCGCCAGGGTGTAGTACTCCTCCAGGAACAGCTGCCCGGTGGTGTAGAAGCCGATCGAGCCCGGCCCGTGCCGCTCCAGCAGGTCCTTCGAGCGGGCCACGATCCGGCCCATCGCGGTGTCCCAGTCGCTCTCCACCAGCCGGCCGCCTTCGCGCACCAGCGGGCGGGTCAGCCGGTCCGGCGAGGCGTTCGCCTGCCATCCGTAAAGGTCCTTCGGGCCGAGCCGGCCGCGGTTGACCCGGTCGGTGGCACGGCCGCGCACGCCCACGATCCGTCCCTGGCGCACGGCGATGTCCATGGCGTCGCCGTTGGAGTGCAGCAGTGAGGCGGACGGCACCCACCGCTCCACCTCGTCCTCGGCGACTCCGGGCGCCAGGTGGGCGTCGGTGCGCGGGGGCCACGGGGCTCCGGGGCCGTAGGGGGTACGGGCGCCCCACGGGTTCTTTATGCGATCAGCCTCGTCCACCACGATCACACCTCCATCGGGCGAGCCGCTGGGCCACTGAGTACCCCGCACTCACGATCCCGCACCACGCGGGACCCGCTCCGCCATGCATCGGCGCGGTCGAAAGCCGCCCGTCCGGGCGAAGGGGTTCGTTCGCCGGTGGAGTCGGCGAGCACGGCCAACCCGTCGAGGTCGGGCCCTGTCACCGGCGAAGCGCACCCCCGCCGAGCGGCATGCCGAACTCCGCTGTGCCGACGGGGCACCGTGAGAGTGCCGAGCGGCTGCGGTCCTTCCGCGCCGCACACCCGGAGGTGACGGCCGTCCTCGCCTACAACGACGACCTCGCCGTCGTCGGGTTCGACGACACCCCGCACCGACGCTGTTCTCGCCCGCTCTGACCACCGTGCACATCGACACGGAAGCCGTCGGCCGCATCGCCGCACGCAACGCACTGCCAACGCTCCCTTGACCCGCGGGACCCCGCAGACCCACGCCGAACCGGCCGTCATCCGGGACCTGAAGCCACCGAAATGAGACCCACACCACAACGAAAACGGCACCGTTTCGATAGTCGCGAGAGTTAGCCTTCCCACGTGAACGAAACAGTTTCGTTCAGGATGAGAAGGGTGCACCCGGTATGCCTTCCGTACTCGTGGTCCACGGCCAGGCCCTGCAACGCCTCGGCTTCCGGATGCTCCTCGCGGCCCAGCCCGACCTGACCGTCGTCGACGAGGCCTCCGGCGGATTCGAGGCGATCCGCCTGAGCACCGAACTGCGCCCGGACGTCGTCCTGATGGACTCCCGCGTGCCCGACACCGACGGCATCGACACCATCCGCCGCATCGCCCGGGCCCCCGCACTCCCCCACCCCTCCGGCTCCGTTCGAGCCGTACGGAAACCCCCGCAGGTACTGATCCTGACCAGCACCGGCCGCGACGAGTACGCCTACGCCGCGCTGCGCGCCGGAGCCCGCGGGTTCCTCCTCCAGGACGCCACCCCGGACGAACTGACCGCCGCCGTCCGCATCGTCGCGACCGGAGACGCCGTCATCACCCCCGGCGTGACCCGCGCGCTCATCGACGCCGTACGCCAGCAGCGCCCCGGCCGCCCGACGGAGCGGCAAATCGGACTCGACGCCCTCACCGAGCGCGAACGCGACGTCCTGGTCGCCGTCGCCTCCGGTTGGTCCAACACGGAGATTGCCACGCGGCTGTCGATCGCCCCGACCACCGTCAAGTCCCACGTCAGCAACATCCTCGGCAAGATCGGCGCCCGCGCCCGGGTGCAAGCCGTGGTCTTCGCCTACGAGTCCGGCCTGGTCCGGCCGGCCTGACATCGAGCCGGCCCGGTTCGAGCCCTCCTCCCCAGCAGCCTCGCCCCATCAGATCGTTCGACCCGCCGGACATCGTTCGAAAACTCTTGACGCTGCCGCACGCCCCGATTGACACTCTCGCAACACGACGTCACACAGTCGAAACAGCGGGGCGCCCCTGGCCGAGGCCCCTTCGCCCACCGTGTCTCAGCAGGGGAACTCCACATGACGTACAGCGCACGACTCCACGGCCGCGCGAGACGTTGGGCGGGCCGACTCGCCGGACTGACCGCCGCGTCACTGTTGCTGGGCCTCGCCGGAACTCCGGTGCGGGCCGCCGAGACCGCGGAGATCACCGACGGCCTCGCCCTCTGGTACAAACTCGACGCCACCTCGGGCACCACCGCCACCGACGCCTCCGGCAACGGCCGGACCGGCACGGTCAACGGCACCCCCGGCTGGTCCGCCTCCGGCCAAGGGCTCGCGTTCAACGGCTCCGACACCTCCATCAAGGTCCCGGACGACGTCATGAAGGGCATGGACGCGATCACCGTCTCGATGGACGTACTGATCGACTCCGCCCAGACCACCCCGTACTTCCTCTACGGCTTCGGCAACTCCAGCGGCAGTAACGGCAATGGCTACCTGTTCACCACGGGCAACTCCTTCCGCACCTCCATCGCCACCGGCAACTGGTCGACGGAACAGACCACCCGGCCCGCCGACTCCCACAACCTGACCCGCGCCGCGTGGAAGCACGTCACGTACACGCAGACCGGCACCACCGGCGTGCTCTACGAGGACGGCGTCGAGGTGGCCCGCAACACCTCCGTCACCATCACTCCCGGCGCCATCGGCTCCGGCAGCACCACCGCCAACCACATCGGCAAGTCCGTGTACTCCGGCGACAAGCTGTTCAAGGGCCGGATGCGCGACTTCCGGGTGTACGACCGGGCGCTCGCCGACACCGAGGTCGAGCAACTCGCCCTCCCCGTCGCCGCCCAGGGCGTCGCCGACGACAAGAGCGCCCTCACCCTCGGCGACACCAGCGCGGTCACCGCCGACCTCGACCTGCCGAAGACCGGCCCCGCCGGCGGCTCCACGATCGGCTGGGCGAGCGACAACCCTGCCGTGGTGTCGGAGACCGGCAGAGTGACCCGCCCGGCCGCCGGCGAACCGGACGGCCACGCCACGCTCACGGCGACCCTCAAGAAGGGCACCGTGACCGCCACCAAGTCCTTCGACGTCACGGTCCCCGCCGCCTTCGACGACGAGACCGCCACCCGGCAGGCCGCCGAGGCGCTGAGCGTCCACAACCTCGACGACGTGCGCGGAAACCTCACCCTCCCCGCGGACGGCGCCTACGGCACGCACGTCACCTGGTCCTCCGCGCGGCCGGACGTGGTCGCCGCCGACGGCACGGTCCACCGCCCCGCGCACGGCGACGGCGCCACCACCGTCGACCTGACCGCGACCGTCACCAAGGGCGAGGCCACGGCCACCCGCACCTTCACGGCCAAGGTCCCCGAACTCCCCGCGAAGCAGGCCCTCAAGGGCTACATGTTCAGCTACTTCACCGGCGAGGGCACCGCCGACGGCGAGCAGCTCTACGCGGCCCTCAGCAAGGGCAACGACCCTTTGAAGTGGCGGGAGTTGAACGACGGCAAGCCCGTCCTGACCTCCACGCTCGGTGAGAAGGGCCTGCGCGACCCGTTCATCATCCGCTCCCCCGAGGGCGACAAGTTCTACCAGATCGCCACCGACCTGAGGATCTACGGCAACGGCGACTGGGACGCCTCCCAGCGCACCGGCAGCAAGTCGATCATGGTCTGGGAGTCCACGGACCTCGTGCACTGGACCGACCAGCGCCTGGTGAAGGTCTCCCCGGACAGCGCGGGCAACACCTGGGCACCGGAGGCGTACTACGACGCGAAGCTCGGCGCGTACGTGGTCTTCTGGGCGTCGAAGCTGTACGACAACGAGGCGCACTCCGGCGACACGTACAACCGCATGATGTACGCGACGACCCGTGACTTCCACACCTTCAGCGAGCCCAAGGTGTGGATCGACCGCGGCTACTCGGTCATCGACTCCACGGTGATCCAGCACGACGGAACGTACTTCCGACTGTCGAAGGACGAGCGGAACAACACCTCTTCCACGCCCAACAGCAAGTTCATCTTCGAGGAGAAGAGCGACTCACTCCTGGACACGTCCTGGACCGCGGTCGCCGAGGGTATCGGCAAGGGCGCGATGAGCGCCGCCGAAGGGCCCCTGGTGTTCAAGTCCAACACCGAGGAGAAGTGGTACGCGTTCCTCGACGAGTTCGGCGGTCGCGGCTACATCCCGTTCGAGACGACGGACCTCGACTCCGGCACCTGGACCCCGTCCACCGGCTACGACCTGCCCGCCAAGCCCCGCCACGGCACCGTACTCCCGGTCACCCAGGCCGAGTACGACCGCCTGCTGCGCGCCTACCAGCCGGACCAACTCGTCGAGAGCGTCGAGGACATCGCGGTGAAGACGCGGACCGGCGAAGCCCCGGTCCTGCCGGCCACGGTGATCGCGAAGTACGCCGACGGCGTCGAGCGTCCCGTCTCCGTCGACTGGGCGGACGTACCGGAATCCGCGTACGCCCAGGCCGGCACCTTCACGGTGACGGGCGCCCTGCCCGAGGGGGTCACCCTGAAGGCCGAGGTCACGGTCTCCGCCGAAGGCCCCGACGTCCCCGCCGATCTCCTCCTGGACTACGACTTCGACGAGACCGGCGGCAACATCGCCCGCGACTCCAGCGGCCACGGCTACCACGGCACTTACGTGCGGACGCCCGACTTCGGGACCGGCGTGGACGGCGGCTCGTTCAAGATGTCCGGCGGTACCAGCAGCTCGACCACCTCGCCGTACGTCAGAATCCCCAACGGCGTCCTGAAGGACGCCGACAGCGTCACCGTCTCCACCCACGTCAAGTGGAAGGGCGGGGACAACTTCCAGTGGCTCTTCGGCCTGGGTCCCGACAGCAACAAGTACCTCTTCGCCTCCCCCTCCAACGGCGGCGGCAAGCTCTTCTCCGCGATCACGAAGGCCACCTGGTCGGGCGAGAAGCAGATGACGGCGGGCTCCCGGCTCACCCCCGGTGAGTGGCAGCACGTCACCGTCACCGTGGACAGCGCGACCGAGACCGCGGTCCTCTACGTCAACGGCATCGAGGCGGCCCGGGCCACCGGGGTCACCATCAAGCCGTCGGAGCTCTACGACCCCGCCAAGGGCTACTCCGGCTACATCGGCAAGTCCCTGTACTCCCCGGACCCCTACTTCGGCGGCGAGGTCGACGACTTCCGGATCTACAACCGGGCCCTGTCGCCCACCGAGGTCCTGGAGCTCAGCGGCAACACCACGGGCATCGCCGCGGCGACCCACCCCGCGCTGAAGACCGACGCGATCATCGACGACGCGGGCAGCAGGATCACCCTGCCGCTGGCCGAGGGCAGCGATCTCACCGCCCTGGCACCGGAGTTCACCCTCGCCCACGGCGCGTCCATCAGCCCCGCCTCCGGCACACTGCGCGACTTCACCGAGCCGGTGACGTACGAGGTGACCGGCTCGGACGGCGCCAAGCGCACCTGGACGGTCACGGCACTGGTCATGAAGAGCCCGGTCCTGCCGGGGCTCAACGCCGACCCGAACATCGTCAGGTTCGGCGACACCTTCTACCTCTACCCGACCACCGACGGCTTCCCTGGCTGGAGCGGGACGCAGTTCAAGGCGTACTCCTCCACCGACCTGGTCCACTGGAAGGACCACGGCGTCATCCTCGACCTGGGACCGGACGTCAGCTGGGCCGACAGCAGGGCCTGGGCACCGACGATGGCCGAGAAGAACGGGAAGTACTACTTCTACTTCAGCGCCGACGCGAACATCGGCGTCGCGGTCTCCGACTCGCCCACCGGCCCGTTCAAGGATCCTCTGGGCCAACCGCTGCTCAAGGCGGGCCAGTTGACCGGCCAGATGATCGACCCGGCGGTCTTCACGGACGACGACGGCACGTCGTACCTCTACTTCGGCAACGGCCGCGCCTACGTCGTCCCGCTGAACGACGACATGACGTCCCTCGACACCTCGAAGATCAAGAACATCACCCCGAGCGGCTACAACGAGGGCTCCTTCGTCATCAAGCGCAAGGGCACCTACTACTTCATGTGGTCGGAGAACGACACCCGCGACGAGAACTACCGCGTCGCCTACGCCACCGGCCCCTCCCCCACCGGCCCGTGGACCAAGCAGGGCATCATCCTGGAGAAGGACCTCTCGCTCGGTATCAAGGGCCCCGGCCACCACTCCGTGGTGGACGTCCCCGGCACGGACGACTGGTACATCGCCTACCACCGCTTCGCGATCCCCGGCGGTGACGGCACCCACCGCGAAACCACCGTCGACAAGCTGGAGTTCGACTCCGACGGCCTGATCAAGAAGGTCGTCCCGACCCTGACGAGCATCGACCCGGTCACCGTCGTCCACGCGGGCGCCGACGCCGACGGCACCGAGGGCGACGCGATCCGGATCGACGGCACCGTGTCGGGTGCGGGCGCCCCGAAGTGGACGGTCGAGCAGGGTGCGCCTTGCACGTTCGCGGACGCCGGGGCGGCCCGGACCACGCTCACCTGCACGGACGACGGCAGCTACGAGGTCACCCTCACCGGCGGCCGCAGCAGCGACACGGCCACCGTCGCCGTCGCCAACGCGGCCCCGGCGATCACCTCCGCCGAGGGCCCGAAGTCACCCGTCGCGGCGGGCCGCCGTACGGACGTCACCACCACGTTCGATGACCCCGGCGCGGGTGACACCCACACCTGCACGGTCGACTGGAAGGACGGCACCGAGCCGACGGCGGGCACCGTCACCGCCTCCGGTTGCGCGGCATCCCACACCTACACCACGGCCGGAATCCGCCGGCCCGTGGTCACGGTGACCGACGACGACGGCGGCTTCGACCGTACGACCCTGCCCGACCTGGTCATCTACGACCGGAGCGCCGGCCCCGCGGCCGGAGTCGGTGTCCTCACCTCGCCCGTCGGCGCCTACCCCGCCGGGCCCGCACTGACCGGCAAGGCCGCCTTCTCCTTCGCCGCCGACTACAAGAAGGGCGCCACCGTCCCGTCCGGGACGGCGACCTTCGACTTCGGCGCGGCCCGGCTGAAGTTCCGCTCCACCGGCTCCGACTGGCTGGTGGTCACCGGAACCCGCGCCGTTTACCAGGGATCCGGCACGCTGGGCGGCACGGCTGGCTACGGTTTCCGTGTCACCGCCACGGACGGCCCGGACACCTTCCGCATCGAGATCTGGAAGAAGTCCACCGGTGACGTGGTCTACGACAACGCCACGGCGACGAAGACCACTGGCTTCATCACCGTCGGCGGCCACCGACCGTAGGTCGAGCAGGGGTTACCCAGGAGGCATCTTGACGGACCACCACCCCGACTCGGAGGAGGCCGAGTCGGTCAACGCCGACGCCTGGCAGGCGTACGGCACCCACCACCTGCGGCGCGGCACGGTCCTGCCCGAGGTGGAGCGGCTCGACTGGGGCATCCGGGACACCGGCCCGGGTGCCGAGATCCTCGGCGAGCTGTCGGGCCGGCGCGTCCTCGACCTCGGCTGCGGTCCGGCCCGGCACGCCGCGCACCTCGTGCGCGCCCACGGCGCCCGCGTGGACGCGGTCGACTCCTCGCCGAGCCAGTACGAGCGGGCCCGCGCCCGTTACGGGTCGCTGCCCGGCCTGCGGCTGGTCCGGGCCGACGCCGTCGAGCACCTGCGTGCGTCCGAGCCGTACGACGTCATCTACTCCGTCAACGCCGTCCCGTACATCGATCCCCGTCGGCTGCTGCCTGCCCTGGCCGGTGCGCTCAGGCCGGGCGGGACGCTGTGTTTCACCGTGCTCCACACCAACTCGCACGGCGACGGTCCCTCGTCCGTCCTCGCGTCCCGGCCCGAGATCCTTTCGCTCGCCGGCGGCGGCGAGACGACCGTCCGGATGTGGGTGCTCACCCCGGAGCTCTGGACGGACCTGCTCGCCGAGCACGGGCTGCGCGTCGAGGGCGTCGAGGTCCTCGACGCGCCGGGCGAGGACAACCACGCCTCCTACCGGGTCTTCCGGGCGGTCCGCCCCGTCCGCGTCTCCTCCCGCCCCCGCTCCTGGCGGCCGTACGGCGACTGACCGCAACCGTTCCTGTGGACTGAGCAGGAGTGAGTCCGCTCAGCCGCACGCCCCGAACGGTCTTGGGCGCTCCCCCAGACTT
>NZ_JBWLKM010000136.1:0-15434 GCF_059026085.1 Streptomyces sp. a15
GCCCGTACCGTTCGGGAAGGGGCTGTCGGAAAAGGACCCGAACCACAGGCACCTCGTCGGCAGCCTACTTCACTCTGTGGGAGCCGGAGGGTGAGATTCCCTCCGGCTACCCGACCCGACCAGCTTTTCGCCGGGCGCATCTGCCGTGAAGTCACGGCCGACCAGGTCCGGCACCTGGCCGGCCGCGGCCTGGGTGAGGTTGAACCTCTTCGGCCGTGGCTGGCAGGGCACCAGGCCCAGTTCGCGCATGAGGCGGCGAACCAGCTCCGTGCCCGCAGTTACGCCCCAGCGGTCCCAGACGAGCGGACACCGTGTCCTGCGCACGCTGCTCAGGCCGAGCGCGGACGCCGAACGACTTGGCCGCAGCATCAGCCCCATCAAGAACTCGATCAAGGAATCCGGACTGCTCAGCGAATGGCACGGGGAGCGCTTCGTCGCCATCGACGTCCCTCCCGGCACCGACATGAGCCCGCTGTTCGCCCTGCTGCAACGGGAAGTCGAGGAGGCGGGCGCCTTCTGGGAATGGGCCGATGCCATGCCGTTCTCAACCACGCGGAGCTGACCGCGCCGCGGCGCTCGTTCACGTCAACACCGATGCAGCCAACCGCGACTCGAGGCCCCAAGTGGTCCCGGCGCAAGCCAATCCGCGGGGCCACTCCGGGACGTCGGGAAGCTACGGAACCTTCACCAGCTGGGGCCGCTGGAAGCCAACATGCCGGGGCCGCCGAACGGGTCTGGCCAGCTGTGCGCGATTTGTGGCACAGGGTGCCTCGGTTTTCGCGTGTTACAGCTGTGGGAGCACCTCGCCGGCGATGAGTTCCAGGTGGTCGAGGTCGGTGAGGTCGGTCAGTCGCAGATGGATCCGGCATGCGCCGATCGCGGAGAACTCGCCGAGCCGCTCGACGAGTTGGGCCGGGGATCCGACCACCGGATCCTCCGGCGGCAGCGCGCTCTTGACGTGCAGTGGGGCGGCCCGCCGCTGGGCCTGCGCGTCGGTACGGCCGATCGCGACCACGACACCGGCCGAGAGCACCAGCGGTGGCTGACCGGCGTCGGCCCGGCCGGTCCGGTCACACGCCTCGGCAACCCGTTGGTACGCCTGGGCCGTCTCTGCCACCGACTTGAAGGGCATGTTGAACTCGTCGGCATACCGGGCGGCCAGCTCGGGGGTGCGCTTGGGGCCGCGGCCCCCGACGATGATCGGCGGGGCCGGCACCTGCACGGGCTTCGGCAGAGCCGGCGCGTCGACCAGCTGGTAGTGGTCGCCGCGGTAGCTGAAGCTCTCGCCGACCGGTGTCCGCCACAGCCCGGTGATCACCGCCAGCTGCTCCTCCAGCCGGTCGAAGCGCTCTGGGACGGCCGGGAACGGAATGCCGTACGAGGTGTGTTCTCGTTCGTACCATCCGGCGCCGATGCCCAGCTCGACCCGCCCGGCGCTCATCCGGTCGACCTGCGCCACCATCACGGCCAGCGGGCCTGGCAGACGGAAGGTGGCCGAGGTGACCAGGGTTCCCAGCCGGATCCGGGAGGTCTCCCGGGCGAGCGCGCCCAGCGTGAGCCACGCGTCGGTGGGGCCGGGCAGCCCGGGATCGGCGCCCATCGCCTGGTAGTGGTCGGCCCGGAAGAAGCCCTCGAACCCGCCGGCCTCGACGAGTCGCACAAAACGCAGCTGATCTTCGTAGTCGGCGCCGCGGTGCGGCTCGGTGAAGACGCAGATCCGCAAGGTCATCGCCCCTCCGTTTCGGCCGACGTGGACATGTCCCGTTCCATCAGCAGCTCGTGCAGATCGGCGCTGCACCGGGCCACTTCGCCGAGGTGCGCAGTTCGGCCCAGCGTCCTCGGCCGGGGAATGGCGATGTCGACGACCTTGCGGATCCGGCCCGGGCGCGGGCTGAGCACCACCACCCGGTCGGCGAGCAGCACGGCCTCGTCTATCGAGTGGGTGACAAAGACCACGGTGACGGAGTTCTCGATGTGGACGCGTTGCAGCTCCACCGCGAGTTCCGCGCGGGTCAGCGCGTCGAGTGCGGAGAACGGCTCGTCCATGAGCAGCACCCGGGGCTCGCCCATCAGCGACCGGCACAGTGAGACACGTTGCTGCATACCGCCGGAAAGCTCGTGCGGCCGGTGCTTCTCGAAGCCGCTCAGTCCGGCCGTCTCCAGCAGCCGGTACGCCCGGTCGCTGTGCTCTGCCTTGCTCCAGCCGAAGATCTCCACGGGCAGCAGGACGTTGTCGAGGACGGAGCGCCAAGGCAGCAGGGCCGGCCGCTGGAACAGCAGGGCGACATCCCGCCGGGCTCCGGTGACCCGCTCGCCGCCGATGGTGATCTCGCCCTCGGTGACCGGCAGCAGCCCGGCGATCAGCCTGAGCAGTGTGGACTTGCCGCACCCGGACCGGCCCACCACCGCCACGAACTCACCCTCGGCGATGTGAAGGCCGATGCCCTTCAGCGCCACCGTCGAACCGGACCGGCTGGTGAAGCTCCGGGACACACCGGTGAGTCTGATCATCCGGCGGTCTCCCCATCCACTGGCGATCGCAATGCCGTCCGGTTCGTAACGCCCGGTCAGGTTACCTGGAGCAGGCCGCTCAGCGGTACCTTTCGTACTGTCGGTGAATTCCTCACACCTGGCCCCGCAATTGCCAGGCTCTCGTACGCTGTTGCCCGAACGAAGTGTCATGCCCTCCGGCGGTTCGTTACGCCGTTCTGTCTCGACGCCCCCTCCGCCGGCGTAGCGGGCGGTCGGAAAGGACAACACTGTGCGCATGAACAGGTTCGCCCGTACGGTCGCCGCGCTGGCCCTGGCCACGGCACTGGCACTGGTTTCGGGGTGCGGCGGGTCGGACTCCGACACCGGTGCTGGTGCGGACGCCAAGGCACTGGAGAAGGTGACCTACCTGACCTCGTTCGGCAACTTCGGCCGGGACGCGTACGCCTGGGTCGCGAAGGACAAGGGATTCTTCGAAGAGGCCGGCTTCGACGTGGAGATCAAGCCGGGCCAGGGCACCGGCGGCGTGATTCCGGCCGTCGTGAGTGGCCAGGCGCAGTTCGGCCCGATCGACCTGACGGGGGGTCTGCTGCAGATGGGCAGCGGCCAGGCGAAGGACTTCGTCGCGGTGGCCGCCATCCAGCAGCGCACCATGGCCGCGATCGCCACCACCGAGGGCAACGGCATCGCCGCACCGAAGGACATCGAGGGCAAACGGCTCGCCGACACGCCCGGCTCTGTCGTGCGCAACCTCTTCCCGACGTACGCCCGACTGGCCGGAGTGGACGCCGGCAAGGTGACCTGGGTCAACGGCGACGCACAGACCCTGATGGGCACGCTTGCCAGCGGCTCGGTGGACGGCATCGGCCAGTTCGTGGTGGGTAAGCCGACCATCGAGGCGGTGACCAAGAAGAAGGCCGTCCTGCTCCCGTACAGCGACGTGATACCCGATCTCTACGGAAACGTGCTGATCACGTCGAAGAAGATCGCCGAGCAGAAGCCGGAGATGGTGAAGCGGTTCACCACCGCGCTGCTCAAGGGCTTGGAGTACAGCCTTGCCAACTCCAAGGAGGCCGCCGAGATCCTGAAGCGGAACGTGGACGCCACGAATCCGGCCGCTGCGGCAGCCGAGTTGGAGTTGATGGCCGCGTACGTCAGGCCAGGCGGTTCCGGCACCGCGATCGGGACGCTGGACTCCGGGCGGGTCGCGAAGAGCATCGCGATCCTGCAGGGCGCGGGTGCGCTGCCGCAAGGAATGACCCCTGAGCAGATCATCGACTTCGATCTCGTACCGAAAGCCTGATTCGCACTCGTTGCCCGAACGTACGCTCCCCGTCAGCGGTCGGCGGGGTGCACCGGCATTTGCCGCCCGACTCCGCGCTGAATGACCGAGCAAAGGGACGAGACTGGCGGCTCGAGGAGGATGGGATGACCGAACTCTCGCAGCCGCAGCAGGCCCCGGCTGCGGCCCCGGAACCGGTGCCCGTGCCGCGAGTGGGACTACAGCGCAGGACGAACATCGGTGCCGTGCTGCTACCGTCGGCCGGACTGCTGGTCGCGCTCGGCGTGTGGTGGCTTCTCACGTCGGTGCTCGAGGCGATCCACCCGGCAGTGCTGCCTCCGCCCGGTGCCGTCCTCTCTGCGTTCACCGCTGCCCCGGCCCAGTTCCTGGAACACACCGGCCACACCACGGTGGAGACGGTCGTCGGGTTCGTTCTCTCCAGCGCCTGCGGAGTTCTGATCGGACTGTCACTGGCCGGCTCTTGGGTACTGGAGCGGATGTTCACGCCGCTGCTGGTCGCCGTCAACGCGGTTCCGAAGATCGCGCTCGGGCCGCTCTTGGTGGGGGCGCTCGGCTGGGGGCAGAAGCCGGTCCTGACCATGGTCTTCCTGCTGTGCTTCTTCCCGATCGTGCTGTCCACCGCGACTGGCCTCACGTCGACCCCGGCGGACCTGGCCGAGTTGGCGCGCTCCCTGGACGCCTCGCGCTGGCAGGCGTTCCGGAAGGTACGGCTGCCCGCCGCGCTGCCGCAGATCTTCGTCGGGCTGAAGGTGGCCATGCCGCTCGCCGCCATCGGCGCGGTCATCGGCGAGTTCCAGGCCGGTGAGACCGGGCTGGGCTATCTGATCGTGCAAGCCGGCGGGGTCGGCGACACCGCCACTGCCTGGGCGGCGATCATCCTGATCGGGCTGATGAGCATCCTGCTCTACTTCGCTTTGGTGCTGATCGAGCGGTTCGCGCTGCCCTGGGTCAGGGAAACCACCTCGCGCAGCTGACTGCCGGCGCAGGACCGTGCCAGGGCGGACCAGCAGTGGGAGGGCCCCAGCTGGTCCATCGGGAGGTTGTGGACCAGGCCGGCGAGCGCTGCGCGGTCGGCATCCACGGGCGGATCTTCAAGACCCTGCACCCGCTCCAGTCCCGATGAGGGGTAGCGCCGGATGATCGGCGCCCAGCTCAACGTCACCGAGGCCCGCCACCGCCCCGCCCGTAAGATCTTCTTCGGGCAGCGCGGCGAACTGCGCCAGCACTACCGCGAGGAAATGGAGGACAAGACCAACTCGGCGCGCTTGGCCTGGCTCTTACAGTAATTCTTTGCTAACGGATCCAGCACCACGCAGGTGGTTCCGTGGACCTGTTCGAGCCCTGGAGCTTGTAACACGATCATGTGTCTCGGTCCTGGTGGCCGTATCGTTGCTGGCGTTTGAGGAGCAGGAGCGATGACCTCTGGGGGGGGAGGGCTGGGTGAGCGTGGTCTGGGCGACGATGTCGCCGGAATCGGGACGCTACACCGAGGTTGAGAGGTGTTCGGACGTCGGAGACCTGTCTGCCTGCTTCCGCCAACTGCGTTCCCGCGGGCGGGGATACCTCGAAGTCCGGTTGCCGGACAGCCGCTGATCACTCAACGTGGCGGTGGTCGATGGTGGGCGGCCTGCTGGTCGTGCGCCAGAGGCGCCGAGGTAGGTTCGCCGTCCCGGTCTGCCTGTTCGTCGGGGCCGACCGGCTCTCGGCCAGGTCGGGGATGGCTACTGCGGGACTTCGCCGAAGATCATGCGGTGCCCGCGGGCTGTGTCCACGTATTCGCGGACCCGGTGGATCAGCTCGTCCCGGAGCTCGAAGACGAAGCAGTAGTCGTTGGTGTAGTGGTTTCCGTTGGCGAGCGTCGCCGTCATGGTCGCCTCCACGGTCACCCGCTCGCCGTCGGTGTGGGACCCGTGGAAGGAGATGGTGACGTCACGCACGAACAGGCGGGGGAAGTCCTCGGCGAAGAAGCGCGCGATCGCCTTCCTGCCCACCATGTGGTTGGTCGCCTCGAGCGCGACGGCAGTGGCGTTCCCACGGGGCGACAGCCATTCGGCGTCCTCGGTGAGGACCGCGGAGATCCGATCGGGGTCGTTGCTGGCGAGCGCCTGGAAGGCGTTTTGGATGATGTTGTGGCTCATGAACCCAACTGTCACCGTCACTGCGCGCCAGTGTATTGGACAAATGTTCCGGTCCATTTCCTTTTAGCATGGGGCTATGCGATCCAGTGCGCACGAGCATGGGGCTGTGGCCGGGTGGGGCGTCGTGAGGTCGCCGAGGCCCAGCCGGGTAGCCGGTGTCGGCATGGCCGGGTTCCGCGGCGGCAGCGCGGGCCCGGTCGACGTGCAGGTGGTCCCGCACCCGGCCGTCACGCTGGTTCTGGAGTTCGGTAACGGCCCGCTCGTCGTGGATGCCGCCACCGGCCGACAGCAGCGCGGAAACCTTGTCGCCGGGTTCTTGCACGGCGCTGTTCGCGTGCGAGGCGAGAACATCGAGTGCGTGCAGGTGCGCCTGTCCCCGGTGGTCGCACGCACCGTGCTGGGCGCCTCCCCATCGGAGCTGGACCGTACCGTGGTCGCCCTCGACGACCTGTGGGGCCAGGACGCGGCACGGGTCCGACAGCAACTCGGCGATGCCACGTCGTGGCAGGACCGTTTCGCGTTGACGGAGGCGTTGCTCGCCCGCCGGGCAGAGACGGGACCGTCGGTGGACCCCCAGGTGGCCTGGGTCTGGGACCGGATCGTCGTCAGCCGCGGCCGGGCCCGGGTCGAGGACCTGGCGGCCGAGGTCGGGTGGAGCCGCAGGCGCCTGTGGTCCCGGTTCCGGTCGCAGATCGGGCTTCCCCCCAAGCGCGCCGCGAGGCTGGTCCGCTTCGACCATGCCGCCCATCGTCTGGCCGCGGGCGAAGGCGCGGCCCGAGTCGCGGCCGACAGCGGCTACGTCGACCAGTCCCACCTGCATCGGGACGTTCTGGCGTTCACCGCAATGACTCCGGCGACCGTGGCCGGCGAGCAATGGCTGGCGGTGGACGACATCGCGTGGACGGGGCACGGCGTCGGCGAGACGGACTGACACCTCGCCACGCGCAGTACGCGCCGCCCGGCATGGGCCCAGAGACGACCACCACCCTGTGGAGCGCAATCTGCGTTCGTTCGCTGACTATCGTCCGTGAACCCGGAACTGGCCATACGTGGGGAATTCGAAACTGGCCGCTGTGAGTTGTAGGGACCGCGGTTTCGTGAGCACGGGCTCCTGCGGAAACGTCGGGATCCGTGGGTGATGGGCACGGCTTGTGTCGGATGATCATGAGTCGGACTCTCTGCCGGTACGTTCTCGGCGGTCACTGCGAGTAGTGGTTCTTGGTCTCGGCCGTGAGGTCGGGGCCGGCAGGGTTTCGGGGGTGGTGCGTTGCTGATGGTTCTTTGTGGGGGTTTGGGGTGACGTGGTGCATCCGTGGTCGCGGGGATCCGGGGTTTGGGGAATCGGGGATCCCCGGCTGTGGATGGCGATGCGTCGGGGCGGCGGGGGCCAGGGTTTCCTGCTGCGTTGTACTGTGCCGAAGTCAGAGGCCGGGCACGGGGAGGCGGCTCGCGCTGCGGCTACCGGCGGGCGGTACAGGAGTAGGTGCTCCGGCCATAGCAGCCTGGACTGGACACCGACGCGTTGCCTACTGTGTGCGGTGCCCTTGTTCGTTCGTGGCGGGGTGGGCGGCGTGCCAGGCGTCCCGGATTTGTGCACGGAGGCTGCCGCGTGGTGGTACGTCCATGCCCTGTTCGCGGGCCCAGGCCCGTACCTCCGCCGCGTTCGGCGCCGCGGCCGAAGGGTGGGGCTGGGAGGCGGCGGGGACAGGAGTGCGGGGTGGTGTGGGCGGGAGATTCTCGGGGGCGGTGGTGGTGAATCCGCGGCGTTCGAGGATGCGGCGGCGTTTGTGGTGCATGCGCTCCAGCAGGGGGACGTCGGGGTCGAGGTAGTCGTGGGCCTCGACGTGGGACTTGCGCGCTTCGGTGTTGCGCATGATCCGGCCGACCTGCTGGATCACCCGTCCCTTTGGCTATATAGGTGATATCGCCGACGAGCTTTTCACCTGGAGTATCGGCGGTGAAGTTCCGGCCGACGAGGTCCCGGTACGGGACCGGGCGTGCCCTGGGTGAGGCCGAAGCGTTTCGGCTTCGGCTGGCAGGGCTCCAAGCCCAGCTCACGCATGAGGCGGCGGACCAGCTCCAGGCCCGCGGCGATGCCCCAGCGATGCAGCTGGGCGTGAACGCGCCGGTAGCCGTAGGTGCTGTCGGCGTCCTCGAATGCCTTCTTGATGAGCAGTTTCAATTCCTCGCGCCGCTGAGCCGTCGCGGAATCCGGACGCCCTCGCCAGTTGTAGTAGCCGGACTTGGACACATCGAGCCGCCCGCACATGAACTCGACGCTATACACGTACTCCACCGTGTCGAGCCGCATCTCATCGATGAACTCGTACTTGCTCGCTACCGGGGATCCTTCGCGAAGTACGCTGCGGCTTTTTTCAGGAAGGTCACTTCCATCTCGAGCTCACGGTTACGCCGTTCGAGCTCCTTCAAGCGCGCCCGTTCGTTCACCGTCAGTTCCGCACCGGGGGCCGGCTCCAGCTGCTTCTCGTGCTTCTTCGCCCAACCGCGAAGCGTCTCCGGGTTCAGGTCAAGTTCCCGGGCGACTTCAGAGATCGTCTTGCTCGACCTCAGTGCGACCTGGACTGCTTCCTCGCGAAACTCCGGCGAGTACTTGCTCGGTGGCGCCATTTCATCCTCGTTTCCTGTTCAAGGCAACCCTATTGGGTCCTTGTCCGGGAACTTCGGGGCACCTCAGGCATAGCGTCGTTGCCATTGCTCGGTCTGCTGGTCGAGGCGGTTTTGGACCTGGATCTCGTGCAGCGGCCGTGGGAGCAGGGCGATTGAGCGGGGTCTGGTGGCCGAGGCGGTGCACGGGTGGCGGTCCGGGCAAGCCAGGCAGTCGGCCTTCGCGAAGCGGAACTGGAGGTATTCGTGGCCCTTGATGCGGAGCGTCCTCGCCGGGGTGCTGGTCTTTCCGAGGGGCACGTTGCCTGCCGTAGATCCCAGTCGATCAGGCAGCGCGCTCTCGTCCATGCCCGGCTCGCGGTGCGGGACCAGCAGCATCCCGCCCGCACCCGGAGTCGTCGTCACCCGCTCCAACTCCTCAGCCACGGCCGGGTCGTCGGGCCTGCCCGCTCCGCTCGGCCTCGATGAACTCCCCGATCACCACCTCGGCTGCCTCCAGCCGGGCCACCTCGGCATCGATCTCGGCAAGCTCCTTGCGCAGCCGTTCGGCACGATCGGCCAGCATCACCCGCCGCTGCATCACCCAGACCAGCACATCCGCCACCAGCAGCCCCTTCCCGCCCGGCTCTCCTCGGAGCCTACGAGGCACTCCCAACCCGGCATCGCGATTCCGGCGAACCGGCAATGCGCCGGATGATCACCCAATGCCTCGAAGTTAGGGGCTCGGCGACGTTGTCAACGGGAGTGGGGGCATAGAGGTGGGGCCTCTGCTGTTCAGGGGATCGACCAAGATCTTCCCGAAGCAGAGGCCCTGCGTGTCCAAGTGTGTCATGGCTGGTGTTCCAGCCGTTGTCGATGTCTTCGCCGCAGGCCATATAGGGGAGTTGACGCAGGTTGTACCGGTCGAGCTGGTGGACGCGGTACTGGAGGAGACCCGTACGCGCGAGCGCCGGCTGCGCAATCTGCCGTCACGGGTGGGGGTGTACTTCGTACTGACGCTGGGCCTGTTCGAGCATCTGGGGTCCCGGCTGGTCTGGGAGAAGCTGATCGCGGGCTTGGACAGCACGACGCCACGGCCGTCGGAGAAGGCCCTGCGTGACCTGCGGCGCCGCTTGGGGTCCGCTCCGCTGGAGCGGCTGTTCGCGGTGCTGGCCGGGCCGCTCGGGCAACCCTCCACCCCTGGGGTGTGCTACCGGCGCTGGCGGACCGTGGCCTTCGACGGCTGCAGCAGCCTCTCGGCCCCCGACCACGAGCGCAACCGCTCCTGGCTGGGCCGGATCGCCAGCCGGTTCGGGGACAACAGCTATCCCCGGGTGATGCTGATGGCACTGTGCGAGACGGGGACCCGAGGCTTGATCGGTGCGGTCTTCGGGCCCGCGGCCGAGGGCGAACTCGCCTACGCCCGGCAACTGGTGGGGCGCCTCACCGAGAGCATGCTCGTCCTGGCCGACCGGGCCTTCGACAGCAACGGCCTGCTCTGCGACGTCGCCGCGCGGGGCGCCCAGTTCCTCGTCCGCGGCTCGTCCAAGCGACGCCCGCCGGTCCTGGCCCTGCTCCCCGACGGCTCCTACCTGACCCGGCTCGGTGACCTGGCCGTCCGCGTGATCGAAGCGGACATCACCGTGCACGCCGCCGACGGCAGCCGCACCACCGGCACCTACCGGCTGCTCACCACCCTGACCGACCACCGCACCGACCCCGCAACCGCGCTGATCAAGCTCTACCACGAGCGGTGGGAAGTCGAATGCGCCTTTCTCGCCCTACGCCACACCCTGCTCAAAGGGCGTGTCCTGCGCTCGAAGGACCCCGCGGGCATCACCCAGGAACTCTGGGGGCTGCTCGTGCTCTACCAGGCTTTGCGCTCGGTCATAGTCACCGCCGTCGAGGCCCAGAGCGCCATGGACCCCGACCGGGCCGGCTTCACCATCGCCCTCGAAGCCACCCGCGACACCGTCATCCGCGCCCACGGCATCATCCCGTTCCCCGGCCCCGACGGCCACCCGGACCTGACCGGACACATCGGCGCCACCGTCCTGCACCATCCCCTGCCGGCCCGCCGCCCCCGGATCTCTGCCCGCATCGTCAAGCGCGGCATCTCCCGCTATCACACCTGGAACCACGACGGCCGACCCCTCGCCAGCACCCCGATCACCGCCCTCACCCTGTCCGTCCGGCCACCGGCCCTCGCACCGCCCCGGACACGAGCACCAGGGAAACAGGACCGCTGGACACAGGTCTCCCAGATCATGGCCGCCGCCCACCGCACGTGGCAGGCCAAGGAGATCGCTCACGCACTCGGCATCACCGGCCGGAAACCCTTCAACAGTCTGAGCACACAACTCGGTTACTGGACCCGCGCCGGCCGCTTGACCCGCACCGCTCCCAGCACCTACAAGATCACCCTCCCGGAAACCTTGACGGCGACCTCAAGCCCCTAACTTCGAGGCATTGGATGATCACCTGCTACCGATCACGTCCCCGACCGGCACGAGCACCTCAGCCCCCGCCCACGCCAGCCCCATGACCAGCGAATTCAGGTTGAACAACGCTCATTGGGGTCTGCCGGCCCGGTGGCCGTGAACTGGGAGGTGCACGGCCCGGCTGCGCGGCCGCGTCGCGGTCGGTCAGCTATCCGTAGTCAACCTGCAACGTTGTAGGTACGCCGCGATACACAAGCTCCCTAGCCTTCCGTCCATGACCAAGACCACAAAACGCATGATGGCCCTGCTATCGGGGATGGCGCTGGCGATCGGTGTCGGCAGCACCGCGGTCGCCGCAGACCAGACCGCATCATCGGTCGAGTCGGTGTACGCGGCCGAGGCGCGCACGGCGGGGCTCTCGGACCGACAGGCGGACCAGCTCCAGGACCGGGTGGACGCCCGCCTGGCAAAGCTCAAGGTCCCCGCCCAGCAAGTGAGTTACAACGAGATCCGGACCGAGGACGGCAGCGCGAGCATCACGCTGTCCTCATCCGGCGTGGCGGCCAGCACCAGCTGCTCCTACCAGTACTTGTGCCTGTGGACCGGCAGCAGCTACACCGGCGAGAAACTGTCCTTTTCGGCATGCGAGTTCCGCGACCTGAGCGACTACGGCTTCAACGACGTCCTCACCTCGTACAAGAACAACCAGACCAGCGGCACGAGGTCCCAGTTCTACAACTGGAAGACCGGTGGCGGCTGGGACTACAAGTTCGACAGCCACGCCTACCACGTAGAGGCCAACCTCTCGGACACCCCCTGGAACAACATGATCGACGGGGTCCGGGTCTGCTGAGAGGCCGCCCAGGGGCGGACATCTCCTGGGGTGGTTTCGAGGCGTTGACCTTCGAAACCACCCCCCAGGGCGACACGTCTCACGGGTTCCCGGCGTTGGGGCTGTCCGCCCGGAAAGTTACCAGCAGGAGCACGACTCCGATGGCCCCGCTGACGTCAGTTCTGCGCCCACAGCGGTCGTATGCAAGATCCAACTGATCTGGGCAGATCCAGATGCAAAGTCCATCTGCCCTATGCAGAGTCCGCCGATACAGGACATTTGGATGCCTGAGCTGACGGACCGGGAGCCGCGGTGAACGCCCCAGCGCAGCATTCGCACGACGCCGTAAGCCGTCCTCGTAGCGGGCCCGCATCACCTCCGTCGACTCCCGGGGCCGGAGGGTCTCGCAGTTGGTGCAGCGGTACCCCGTGATCCACACGCGGGCGGGGTGGTCTAGTTGGGCGGAGGGGCGGGTGCGGCCGTACTCGATCCGGAGGGGCTGGCGGCACAGCGGACAGGGGCCTCCGTAGAGGGGTTCGTTCTTCATGGGGGGGGACGGTGCACATAGCGGCGGCTTACCGTCTCGGGCTGCCGTGGTCTCGGCCGAGCTTCACCCATCCGGTGGTCTGGTCCCGGCCGACCCGTGTCTGCATGTAGTCGGGGACTTCGCTGGCGGCGGTCCGTTCATCACGTCAAGCATTCCGGGCATAGCTGCCCAAGCCGCGCGAGCCGCTCAGGCGACCGCTTCTTCCGGACTTACGGTGGGGAGGTGCCACCCTGGCCGGTCCGCCATGCTGGCCAGGTGCGAGGCGCTGCAGCAGTTCTGCGACCGGCATGGTTCGCCGGGCTGATGGGCGGGGCAGTGGCGGTGCTCATCGAGAGTTCGTTTTGAGCACCGCTGAGTAGGGTCTGCTGGATGACGCTCTCTCATGATGTGGCCGGGGACGGTCCTGTGCTAGTGCTGCTGCATTCCGGTGTGTGTGACCGGCGGATGTGGGATGCCCAGTGGCCGGCCTTGATCGACGCCGGTTACCGGCTGGTGCGCTGTGATCTTCGGGGCTTCGGTGAGACTCCAGCGCCGGACCGGCCTCACAGCGACGCCGAGGATGTGCTGGCCCTCCTGAACAGTCTGGGCATCGGGCAGGCGACACTGGTGGGCTCCTCATACGGCGGGCAGGTGGCTTTGGAGATCGCCGCGCAGTGGCCAGACCGGGTGAACGCCCTCGCGTTGCTCTGCTCCGCCCTTCCCGGGCATGAACCTTCTGCCGAACTGAACGCACTCGGCGAGCGCGAGGAAGCGCTGCTCGATGCGGGCGACATCGCTGGCGCGACGGAGCTGATGGTCGACACCTGGCTGGGCCCGGACGCCGACGAGACCGCCCGCGAGGCGGTACGCCAGATGCAACGGCGCGCCTTCGAGCTGCAGATGTCCGCCGCTGAGGAGTTCGAGCCGATAGAAGCCAAGATTGATCTGGCAGCCATTCACACTCCCTGCCTTGCCGCGTCGGGCGCACATGACCTGGCGGACTTCCGACAGATCGCAGCCCAGCTGCCGGACTTGCTCGCGAACGCCGAGCATGTCGAACTGCCTTGGGCAGGCCATCTGCCCAGCCTGGAGCGGCCATCGGCTGTCACCGATCTGCTGATCGGCTTTCTCAAGGAGACAGTCCCTGTCGGTTGAGCCTGCTCGCGGCCCGTCCGAGGCCAGGAGCATCATCGCCCGCCGGTAGCGCACCGCACTGGAACTGCCCCGCCTCACGATCCGTTGGAGCTGCTGCCCCTCCTGATCGGTCAGTCTGCGTACTCAAACGGGCTCTGCCACCGCGCCTCCATCTGCCAGACCGGATGTGTGGCCTCACATCCAACCGGCTCAGCCAGCACCCCGGCGAACCTTGCCGGTCACAGCACTACAGGGCCTTGCACACGGCCGCGCCTGGGCGGTTGAGGAGGTGGTTGATGAGTTGCTCGGTGTCGGTTTCCAGTGAGCAGTCGAGTGCCCGGTTGATGGTTTGGTTGCGGGTGATGGCGGTGTGGAGTCCTTGCCGGTTGCCTGCCGCGGCCTCGATCCGGCACCAGTCCCGATACAGCAGCTCCGACGTGTCATCAGCCTCGAGTCCGGTGGTGACGGCCTGGCGGGCTGTGTTGAGGTCGTGGTGGGGGCCTGCGGGGGTGCGGTAGGTGGCCACGGTGTGTGCGACGTCGATGATGCGGGTGGTCATTTCCTGTTGGTGGGGCTCGGCCCAGGGCAGGGGCTTGCCGCCGAACGGGCGGCCCCGGACGATTGCAAGTGCCCTTTCCAGGTCCGGCAGGCCGGCCGGGCCCTGTGGCAGGGCGTGTTCGGCGAGTTGGAGGAAGCGGGTCCAGTCGCAGCGGACGCCGGGTGCGAGCCGGTAGGGGTCCTCGCCGGTCTTGCGGCGGGCACGTAGGGGTTTCCGGCGGGGTCCTTGCCCAGGGAGCTGCGCAGGCCCTGCATGCGGGCGTTGAGGGTGCTGGTCGTCCAGGGGCTGATGGGGTCCGTGTCTGTGCACAGGACGTCGGCGCTGCGTCCGGGCCGGAAATACAGCAGGGCGGCGAGCTGTGCCATCCGCGGGCCGTGGCCGGTGTGTGCCACGCCGGTCACCTCGACCGGGCCCAGGACGCGGATTTCTGGTGCATGCAGGTCGTGTGCCTCGCGCTCCTCCCCGTCCGCCACCGTGCGTTCCTCAACGGTGGCCTCCTCCGTGGCGGCTTCTCCGGCCGCCGTGGCCTATCCGGCCGCCGGGGCCTCCCTGGCTGTTGGGTCCCTCGGAGCCGGGGGCATTGGCGCTTCGGCGTTTGGAGCGGCTTCTTCCTCGGCTACAGCCGGCGCCGTGGTGATGGGCAGGTGCCGGAGTGCGGACGGGTCGGTGGTGGCGGCGAGCAGGGTGGGGAAGACGTCGCCGCTCACCTCTGCTGCCGGCGTCGATGAGGGGCTCGTGTCGGCGTCGGTGGTGGGCGTGGCGGGTTCCTGCGGCGCGGCGGGTTGTTCGGGCTGCTGGACGCTGGCGGGCTCCTCCGGGACGTGGTGCCAGGATCCTTGGGGCGGGTAGGCCGGCTGCGCGGCCACTGTCAGCGCGGCGGTGATCTGGAGGTAGGAGGCGTGCTCGAGGCGCTGCACGGTCACCCCGGTCGACCGGCTGGCCCGGGTGAGGGAGAGGGTGAGGCGGGAACGGGCTGCGGCCAGACAGATCTGCGCCTGCTGCCACAGGCCGCTCAACTCCGCCCAGGACCTCAGGGGACGGGCTGCCAGGACAGATTCGGGCACGGTCTCCAACTGCCCTTCCGGCCGATAAGGACTTTCTCCGCTCAGACGACTACAGAGTATGAAGATGTCGGTACCTTCGTGTACGGGGGCGGCTGCGCTGCTGGGAAGCGCCCTTGCCCACGGGCCGTGGATTGCTCTTGGCCTGGTGGTCGCAACAGGGTCGCTGTTTCGACGTGGTGAGGGAGAGGCCAGGACGATACCGCCTCGCCCCGGAGTGGCTGACTTCGCCGACGCCGTGAGGTCAACTTGACGTGGCGGGCGGCGTGTTACTGACTTCGGCTCGTCAGGGTGAATCATCGCGAAGTCCCTGAAGGGCTTGGGGTGGTGGCTGTATTCCGTGGTG
>NZ_JBWLKM010000137.1:0-1461 GCF_059026085.1 Streptomyces sp. a15
CGCCAGGGACTCGAACCCCGGACCCGCTGATTAAGAGTCAGCTGCTCTAACCAACTGAGCTAGCGGCGCCTGCTGACGTCGTAGACCTTAGCATCCTGTTCGGCCGGGGGAAAAATCGATATCCGCACGGCCGCGCGGGCCGCCCGTACGGCCGCCCAGAGCAGCACCTCGGGGCCCGGCAGCCAGGGACGACGGGTGTCCGGGGCGACCAGCCAGCGGCAGCCGGACGGAGCGCCGGAGACGGCGGCGCCCATCGGTGCGGGGACGGTCACCGCGTCGCCGGTGCCGTGGCACAGCAGCGGTGGAATGGCCTTCGTACGCCCGAACTCCTCCCAGTGCAGCAGCGCGGGCAGCCGCTGTGCCGTGCCGGGCGTGGCGAACAGCAGCATCCGGCCCCGGAACGCCGCGACCGGCCCCGACCCCGGGCCCTCGTCCCAGAGCCGGTCGAGCATCCGGCGCCCGAAGATCGCGGGCGCGCCGACGACGTCGAAGGCGGTGCCGCAGGGAAGGACGACCGGGGCGTCGGGGTGCTCGTCCCAGAGCGCGAGGGTGCTGCGCGGATACGCTCCCGCCGAGGCGAGCCAGGCGGCTCCGTCCGGGGTGACCCCCGAGACGTCGAAGCGGTCGGAGACGGTCTCTTCGCGTGTGCTGCTCATGCCGTCAACATCTACCGGCGGTGAGCGTTCCCTCTCCGAGGGTTGCCGGAAACCGGGACGTGACGGGGTGAGAGGGAGTATCTTGCCCGCCTGGCATATGCCGGGCAGCGTATGCGGTTCACATGACTCCCACTGCTCTCACAGGGTCCAGGTGGCTCACAGGACTCACGCGAGTCACACCGGGTCGGCGTGCCCCGGCCCCTCGGCGCCCCGCAGCAGATCCCGGCCGAACTCGACCATCTTCTTCGCGTAGTCCTCGGTCCACTCGGCGCGCGCCGCGATGTCCGCCGGCGTCAGCCGGTCGAAGCGGCGCGGGTCGGCCAGCTGGGCCGCCGCCATCGCCTGGAACTCCACGGCACGGTCGGTCGCCGCACGGAACGCGTGCGTCAGCTCCGTGGCACGGGCGAGCAGGGCGCGGGGGTCGTCGATCGACTCCAGATCGAAGAAGTGCTCCGGGTCCTCGGCGACCTGCGCGGGCTCGAAGAGCAAGGGCGCGGGGCGTAGCCGCGGTTCGTTCCGACGCGGCGTGGGCTCCGCCATGTCTTCTCCTCCTCGTACGTCACGGATGACCCGTCGGTGAGTGGGCCACCGTCCATTGTCCCGCGCCCGCGCAAGAGGGCCGGATGCCTCCGGCGGCGGCCCGGGTCACTCCGGCGATATCAAGGCCTCCGGGCCACGCGATGTTCCCTGAGCCGGTCACGGTCGCCGGGCCGCCCGAAGTCCCCCGGGCCGGTCACGGTCGCCAGGCCACCTTGTGTTCGGCCAGGTGTGCCAGCACCGTGTGGTTGGCCTCCCAGCCGTCCGG
>NZ_JBWLKM010000137.1:1561-14978 GCF_059026085.1 Streptomyces sp. a15
CGAGATGGCGGCGTGGCGGCCGGCGGCGTGGATTGTGCCGGTCACGGTCGCCAGGCCACCTTGTGTTCGGCCAGGTGCGCCAGCACCGCGTGGTTGGCCTCCCAGCCGTCCGGGAACTTCACCAGCGTTCCCAGCTGGACCGGTTCCGTCGACGGGTAGTCGTCGAGCAGGTCGGTGACGCCGGCGCGGCACACCACGATGCACGCGTGCCGGTGGCGGGAGGCCAGGACGCACAGGCGGCCCGTCTCCAGGTGGAACGCGGTGGCGTCGGGGCGGCCGGAGAGGGGGTGGAGGACGACCGTGACGTCGTACTCGCGGCCCTGGAGGCGGTTCGCGGTGTCGACGGTTACGTCCGGGACGCCCAGGTCGGCCAGGGCCGCGCGGACCGCCGCGGCCTGGTCCCGGTGCGCCGTGCCCACCGCGATCCGGTCGGCGGTCAGGGGCGTGGGGTCGGGGGAGCGCTCCGAAGTGGCCGCGCCGCCCCGGTCGAGCAGGCGCCGGACGACCGTCGCCACGGCCCGCACCGCCTCGGGGTCCGTCCGCGGGGTGTGCCGCGCGGGCAGCTCCAGCAGGCCCCAGCCGGATTCCGCCGCCTCGTCGATCACCCGGTCGGGGCCGGAGCCGTCCGACGGGACCGCGAGGGTGAGACGGCGGTCGCCGTGGCCGGTGCCGCTGCGGAACGGCGTGTACGGGTAGAAGGCGTCGGAGACCAGGGGCGCGGCCGACGCCGGGAGCCGCCAGGACACCGGCAGGCGGTGCTGCGGCAGCTCGGGGTTGTGCGCGAGGAGGGTCGTCACGGCGGAGCCGGAGGGGTCGTACGACAGGCCCGCCCACTGCTCGCTGCCCACGATCGCGAACGGGTCCAGCTGGCCCGGGTCACCCACGAACAGCGCCCGCTCGAAGAGCCCGGCCACGGCGAGCAGCGCGTCCGAGCGCATCTGGTAGGCCTCGTCGACGATGGCGTGCCGCCACGGCTCGTCGACCTTGACGTGCCCCCACTTGGCGGCCGTCGAGATCACGACCGCGAGCCCGGTGAGGTCACCCGCCTTGGCCGACTTCCGTACGTTCGGCAGGTCGTCGAGCGCCTTGTCGTACGGGTCGGCGTCGCTGCTGTGCAGCCGGCCCACCGGCAGGTCGGGGTTCTTCTCCGCGAGCCTCAGCACGAGGTCGTCGACCTGGGCGTTGGTCTGCGCGACCACCATCAACGGGCGCCCCGCGTCGGCCAGTTCCAGCGCCGCGCGCACGACGAGCGTCGACTTGCCGGCGCCGGGCGGGGAGTCGACGACGACACCGCGCGCCGAGCCGTGCAGGGTGTCGTGGAGGATCGCCTCCGTGGCGCGGGAAGCCTCGGCGCCGGGATCGAAGGCGGTCACAGCACGTCCTCCTCGGTCACCGGGTCGGCGATTTCCGGCACGGCGGCCGCCTCGCCCGGCGGTCCGCCGTGGGTCCACGGCGTGTCCTCCGGGTCGGGCAGCTTGGCGCCGCCGCGCTGCTCGTGCTCGAACAGCGTGAAGCAGAGCGGGTCGCCCTTCTCGGGTACGGACCCCACCTCGGGCTCCTTGCCGCGGCCCATCTTGTCGACGATCCGCAGGACCACCAGGGCACCCTCGTCCTCGTATCCCACGAACTCGGCCGCCTGCGGCTTCCCGCCCAGCGAGCGGTACACCTTCACTCGCTCCCCGAGGTGCGGCCGGTCGTCCGTCCGTACGGTCACCAACGGGCGCGGGCTCGGGCGCTTGCCCTCGCTGTACGTCATGACGACGTCCGTGACCTCGCCCGCGAACGCCTCGCCGGACAGCCGCCGGCCCGCCATCACCAGCGGGTCGTCCAGGGCTTCCTGCGCCTCAAGGCGGGCCTGTTCGCGCTCGCGCGCGGCGAGCTTGTTCGCGGCGGTGACCGCGTCGTCGCGGCGCGGCTGCGGGGGCTCGCCGGCCAGCACGCGGTCGCGGTGGCCGGTGAACGACCAGCGGTCGCGGGTCCACCGCTCCTCGACGTGCGCGCCCTCGGGCAGCTCCCGCAGCAGCTCCAGGCCACGCCACACCGCGTCCCAGGTGGGGCGGGTCCGGCTCGCCACCAGGGCGCGGATCTCCTGCTCGGCGGCGGTGAGGATGCCCAGCCGGTCGTCGGCCTGCAGGCCGTCCTCGGCGGCGGCGAGGGCGAGGCGGGCGCGGTCGTAGCGATCGAGGGCGGGGGCGAGGAGCTTGTTGTCGAAGGCCGGGTCGGTGGCCGGGCCGGCGGGCGGGCACAGCAGCTGGCCCTGTGTGTCCCGGCGCAGCTCGGCCCGGAGGGCGGCCTCGGCGCCGGACAGGCCGTCCGGCGGATCGATCCAGGCGAGCAGCGCGCCCAGGTGCTGCTCCTCCAGGGTGGACTGGCCGGTCGCCCAGTGCCGGGCCAGCACATCGGTCATGGCCAGCAGCAGCGAGGAGCCGGGCACGCGGGCGCGCTCCCCGAAGTGGGTCAGCCAGCGGCCCAGCAAGGGCAGCCGGGGCGGGGCGGGATACGGCGTCTCCGGGTCCTGTTCCGCCGTACGCCTGAAGCGCATGGAGCGCCCCAGCAGCCGTACGAACTCGACGCCCGCGCGGCTCGGCACGATCAGCTGCGGGGCGTCCGTGCACAGCTCGACCTCGACCTTGACCCGCTTGCCGGTCTCCGGGTCGGTCTCGGTGCGCTCGGCGGCCTCGACGGACCCGGCGTACGCGTCGAGGTACGGCAGGACGATGTCGGCCAGCTCCGCCAGGAACGCGAACCTGAGGTCACGGTCGCGCGGCTGCGGTACGACCAGCAGGTGCGGGGCGTCCCGGTCGGTCCCCACCAGCGCGCCGAGCGGGGCCCCGGCCTCACCGGCGGTGGTGAGCGGCACGAAGACCAGGGGGTGCTCGGCCAGCCGCCGGTGCCGGACGGTGGCGGCGGGCTGGGCGCGGCCGGTGCTGACGGCTTCGAGCCGGGCGAGGGTGGAGATCAGCGACATGCGGCCACTCCCCGGCCGAGGGCCTCTGCCCGCAGCTCGGCGGCCCTTCTGAGTGCCGCCACCGCCGGATCGTCCGGGTCGCCCAGCTCCCCGCGGGCCGCGGCCAGGACGTCCTCGACCGTCGTCAGGCCGCCGAGTTCGGCGCGCACCGAGCGGCCGAGGGAGGTCACCGCGCCGTCCGTGCGGGAGCGGTCGCGGCAGTGGAAGGCCAGCTCGCAGGCGGACAGGCACTCGGGCGCGTAGGTCGCCGGGACCGCCTCGACGGCCTCCGTCAGCTCGTCGGCGGGCCGGTCGGGGGAGAAGCAGATGCCCTCGGGGAGGGCGTCGGCGATGTCCTGGACGCGGGTGAGGCGGGCCAGCTGGCGGGCGGTCACCGCGCGCTGCTTGCGGATGTCCACGGCGGAGGCGGTGGCGAGGTTGGAGAAGTCCTTCGGGCAGACCAGGAGGACGTGGTGCCGCACGCGCGGGGATGGTCCTCCTTCATGGGCGAGGCGGGCAGCCACTTCCTCCAGTGCCAGCACGTACACCGCGGCCTGCCGGGCGGCGGCGCCCACCTTCGCCGGGTCGGCCGAGCCGTCCAGCATCGGGAAGGACTTGATCTCCACGACCGTCCAGCCGCCGTCCGGGTGCACGACCACCGCGTCCGGCTCCAGGAAGGCGGGCGAACCGGCGACGTCGAGCGCGAGCATCGGGTGGTCGAGGAGTGTCCAGCCGCCGGCCGCGGTGGCGTCGCGCAGGGCCAGGGCCGTACGGGCGGTGCGGCCCTCGGGGCCGATCGCGGTGAGGTCGGGCACCTCGGCGTCCGACGGCGGCTCGGCCTTCCGGTCCAGCTTCTCGTGCACCAGCCGCAGCAGCTCCGCGCCGCCGTCCGCCTTGACCCGCGACTCGAACGCGTTGCCCCGCGTGAGCGCGAACTGCGACTGGCCGAAGGCCGACGGCGAGCCCAACGCGTCCGCCAGCGCCGCCTTGTCCACCCCGGCGCCGTCCAGGATCGCCCGCCGCTTGCAGCCGGGGTTGGCGGCGAGGGCCGCAAGGGCGCGCGCGTCCAGCGCCTTGGCCGGTACCTCGGGACCGCGCAGCTCAGCGAGCCGGTGCCGCAGCCCCGTCTCCCGCGTCCGTGGGAGAGGCACTCGGTTCGGCTCCGCCTGCGAACTGTGACTCGCGCTGCCGTGGAATGTGCTCACTCGCGGAAGTCTGGCATCCGGCACTGACAATTGAGGCCGATGCGGCGGGAGAGACCGGCGCGATGCCCGCGAACCGGACCCGCATCGGCTCCATGACGCGGCCCCCGTACCGCATGACGTACGGCGCGAGCAGCAGCCCGGCCCCCATCACGGCCGCCCCCGCGACCGCGTCGAGGAAGTAGTGGTTCGCGGTGCCCATCACCACGATCGTGGTCACCAGCGGATAGCCGACACCGGCGACCTTCGCGGTACGCGTCCCGCCGTACTTCCACAGCATCACACCGCACCACACCGCCCAGCCCACGTGCAGGCTCGGCATGGCCGCGTACTGGTTCGTCATACCGCCCAGACCCCGCGGGGCGCTCGCCTCGCCGCCCCACCAGCCGTACGAGCTGTACTGGGCCATCGTGTCGACGAAGCCGTAGCCGGGGGAGAGCAGCCGGGGCGGGCAGGTCGGGAGCAGGGTGAAGCCGATCAGGCCGATGAAGGTGGACGTCATCAGCCAGGTGCGGGCCATGCGGTAGTGCACGGCACGGGACCTGAACAGCCAGACCAGGATCACGGGCGTGACCATGTAGTGCAGCGACGCGTACCAGAAGTCGGCCGGGACACCGATCCACGCCTCGCTCGTGAAGAGCCGGTTGAGCGGATGCTCCGCGTTGATGTGCAGGACCTTCTCGGCGCGCAGGATCGCCAGACCGTGGTCGACGGCACTGGTGACGTCGCCCCGGGCGAGGAGCCGGCCGGCGGAGTAGCAGGCGTACACCAGCACGATCAGTGGCAGCTCGGTCCACCAGCGCAGCCGGGGTCGCGGGGCAGCCTCGATGCCCGGTGTCTCGGTCTGCGGCATCCGATCGCCCTCCCCCTTCACGTCGCGCCCGTCCGGTGGTCCTGGTCCGGTCGTGTCACTTTACGGCGCATGCGCGCACCTCCGTGGCACGCCCCCGGCCCTCAAAGACGCAGAGATCGCCCGCCGGGTTGCCCTCGGGCGGACCCTGGTACAGCGTGCGCGATGATGGAGGGGCCCCGCCTCTCATTTCTCCCGGAAGGGTCTCTTCATGGCACCGCGCATCCTGCTGGCCCGGCACGGACAGACGGAGTGGTCGCTGTCCGGCAAGCACACCGGCAGGACCGACGTACCGCTCCTCGAAGAGGGCCGGCGCGGCGCCAAACTGCTCGGCGAGCGCCTGCACCGGGCGCCGTTGGACGGTCTCGCCGGGGCCGAGGTGCGCACCAGCCCGCTGGTACGCGCGCGTGAGACGTGCGAACTCGCCGGTTTCGGCGAGCGCGCGAGCACCTGGGACACGCTCATGGAGTGGGACTACGGCTCCTACGAGGGGATGACCCCGCAGGAGATCCAGGACGTCCGGCCCGGCTGGCTCATCTGGCGCGACGGCGTGCCGCAGGGCGAGTCGCTCGCCGAGGTGACGGCCCGCGCGGACGAGGTCGTCGCCTGGGCGCGGGCGGCGGACCGGGACGTGCTGATCTTCGCGCACGGGCACATACTCCGGTCCATCGGTGCGAGGTGGCTGGGGCTGCCGATCGACTTCGCGGCGCGGATCAGGCTCAATCCGACGTCCTTGTCGGTGCTCGGCTGGGCTTACGGGGAGCCGGCGATCGAGAGCTGGAACGACGTGGGGCACCTCGCGGCGTAGTGCCGCGCGCGGCGCTGGTGCCAGCGGGCGGGGTTCGCTCGCCGGCGCTGTGCCGGGTGCCGCTGCGCCCACCCCCCATCCGTCCGCCCCAGCGGCACGACCGCCCGCGGCTACGCCGTGCGCGGCAGGCTCGCATGGCGTTCCAGGAACGCCGACACCCCCGACGCCCGCCGATGCGGCAGCAGCACCCGTGCCGTGCCCGCGAGCATCGTCTGGATCCTGGACGACTGGACCTCGCCCAGCAGGTCCAGTACCCGCATCCCGGCCGCCGCGGCCTCGTCGGGGCGGCCTCCGCGCGCGAGGTCGTCCGCCAGTTCCGCCGTGTACAGGGCGATGTTCCGGGTGAAGTGCGGGTCCTGGAGCTGCGCCGCGCGGCCCGCGTGCCGGGCCGCGCGCCGCCAGTCGCCGAGTGTCGACCAGCACTGCGCCTCAAGACCCTCCAGCTCAGCCTCTCCGTAGAAGCTCATCCACTCGGGGTCGGCGTCCGAGTGGCCTCGCTCGAAGAGTGCCTGTGCGCGGGCGAGTGCCTGTTCGCAGCCGGTGCGGTCGGCGAGTCCGGCCCAGCCGCCCGCCTCGCGCAGCGCGAGCAGCGACATCAGCCGGGCGGAGCCCAGCGGGCGCCCGACGCGTTGCGCGGCCTGCGCGGCGCGTACCGCCTCGCGCGGCCGGCCCGCGTCCCGGGCGAGGAAGGCCGTGTTGCAGAAGGCGTGTGCCTCAAGGCCCGGGTCCCCGGTCGTCCGGGCGGTCGCGAGCGCCTCGGCGTAGTGCGAGCGGGCGTCGTCGAAGCGGCCCGAGTCGTGGGCCAGCCAGCCCACCGAGATGGCCAGTTCACCGGCGCCCGAGTGGAGCCGTTCGGCGGTCGTCTGCCGGGTCGTGTTGGCGTCGAGCAGGGCGTAGGCGGCGCGCAGTGGAGCGGCCGCGCGACGGTAGAGGCCGTCCGCGCCGTGCCGGTCGTCGAGCAGCCGGATGCTGCGGACGGCCTCTTCGAGGGCGCCCGCCTCCATCGTCCCGACGCGCCGGACGGGGCGTTCCGCGGCCGCGGCGTCGAAGGCGAGTGTTAAGGGGCCCAGCGAGACGGCGGCCATCGTGGCGCCCCCGCTGGTCATGAATGCGCGACGCAGCACGTCGCTCTCCTCGTGGTTGTCGTGCGTCTCGTACGGGTCCTGCGTGTCATACGGCTCGTACGCCCCTGGCGTCTCACCGGCGGTGTACGCCGGGCCGGCGACGCCGGAGGGGGGCGCGTCCTCGGGGGCGTGCGCCCGTCGTCCGCGTACGGACGAGCGGGGCGCGAACCCGAGGTCGGTGAGCGTGCGGCCGGGGAACATGTGCAAGAACACCCGTTCGTACGCATAGTTGGGACAGCGGATCTCACCCGCCTCGACCCGGCCGACATAGCGTGCGTCGCAGCTGACCCGCTCGCCGATCTCGCGGGCGGCCCGCCGTACCGCAGCGGCGAACTCGGCCGGCGAGCGCTGTCCGCGCAACTGCCGGAACGCGAGGTTGGGCTGCGGTGGTCTGGGGGACTGGGACGAGGTCACCATTGACGACGCCATGGCCGGGTCCTCTCGTGCGAACCGTCGAACCATGCCGGAACCAAGGTGGGTTCACGGTGTGTTGTCCGTGTGACACCCCGGTTTCCGGCGGGCAAGAACGTACCTGCTGTAACGGACCCGCCACGCGGTGTTTGGCTACAAACCGGATATCTCATCCGTGATCTGCCATGAACTGCCATCCTTTGCGGCGGACTTCCGCCGTAGCCGTTGACAGGTGGGCGCGTTGAACCCTGTGGACCGGGAGCCGCCCGACTCCCGACCCGTTCGTTGGAGGAGGGGTTCCGTGTGGAGGCCGGTATGGGGACCAGACACAGCGCCGATCCTTGTATGTCACTTTCGTCCAGTACGTCTTCGTCCAGTACGTCGCTTTCCTGTCCGGACGCCGTGTGCGACGTCGTCACCGTGCCGACGCGGCACGGGCTCGAGGCGGTCGACATCCTGCGGCGCGGGGCGGGCGACGAGGCGGTCGGGCCCGTCCTGCACGACGACGACTGCGGCACGCTGGGGTTCGTGGTCCCGCCGGGGACCGCGGCCGGATGGGACGTACCGGGCAGCACCTGCACGGAGACGGACGGGCGGGGGCTGCGGCTGAGCCCCGAACCGCCGGTGGAGGGCTCGGACTGGCTGCTGCCGCCGGGGGAGGCGGACCTCGCGACGGATCCGGCGGTGCTGCGGGCGGCGCTGGGGGAGGCGGCCCGGTTGATCGAGGCGGCGGACAACTGCCGCTGACGCCGGCACGAGCCCGCTGACGCCGGCACGAGCCCGCTGAGCCGAGCGCTTCGCGGCCCTGATAATGGCGTCATGGGAAAGTCCAGGAACGCCCGTCGGGACAGCGCCCCCGTCGTCGAACCCGTGGACGGCGGGCTCGCCCAGCTCATACCCGATCGGGACCGGGCGCGGGCCTGGACACTCCTCGTCGACGGGGCGCCGCAGTCGCACGTCGATCTCGACGACCCGGCGTATCTGTCCTTCGAGTACCAGCGGCGGCTCGGGCACGTCGTCGACCTGGCCGCCCAGCCCGGCAAGCCCGTGCACGCCGTGCACCTCGGCGGGGGCGCCTTCACCCTCGCCCGTTACGTCGCCGCCACCCGCCCCCGCTCCACCCAGCAGGTCGTCGAGCGCGACGCGGCCCTCGTCCAACTGGTCCGCCGGGAGCTGCCGTTGGACATGGGGGCCCGGATCCGGGTGCGTTCCGTCGATGCCCGCGAAGGCCTCGCCAAGGTGCCCGACGGATGGGCCGACCTCGTCATCGCCGACGTGTTCAGCGGCGCCCGCACCCCGGCCCACCTCACCTCGACCGAGTTCCTCGACGAGGTCCGCCGGGCGCTGAAGCCGGGCGGTCTCTACGCCGCCAACCTCGCCGACGGGCCGCCGCTGGCCCACCTGCGCGGCCAGATCGCCACCGCGGCCGCCCGCTTCCCGGAACTCGCCCTGGTCGCCGACCCGACCGTCCTGCGCGGCAAACGTTTCGGCAACGCGGTCCTCGTCGCCTGCGACCACCCGCTCCCGATCGCCGAACTCACCCGCCGCGCGGCCTCCGACCCGCACCCGGGCCGCGTCGAACACGGCAGGTCGCTGACCGACTTCACGGGCGGGGCCGTACCGGTGATCGACGCGGCCGCGGTGGCCTCCCCGGCGCCGCCGGCCTCCGTGTTCCGGTGAGGCAGCAGATCCGGTAGATCCCGAAAGACCTAGTAGTTCCCGATCTCCACGCGCGGCGGCCCGTCGTGCCAGGTGCAGAACACCGACACCCGGTCCGCGCCCGAGCTGAACTCCACCCGGATCCACGACTCCGTCTTCCACACCTGCATCGACCAGCCGGTGCCGGGCGTCGCCGACACCAGCGTCGCGGACGTCTTCCCGAGGTCGAAGACCGCACGGCCGCCGTCGGTGTCGTAGCTCTTGATCTGCCCGGACGCGGTGGGCGACGGGCCGGCGCTCGTCGTCGGCGGGCTCGACGGGGTCCGGGTGGGCGTCGGGGACGGCTCGCGCGAGGGGCTCTTCGACCCGGACGGCGTCGGCCGGGCCGTCGACGACGCCAGCGGCTTCGACTCCTGCGTGGTCGCGTCGGCCGCCGTGATGGGCAGGGCGCGCGGCGGGTCGTACGCCGTGCCCGCCATCACCGAGTGGACGCCCCACCACGACAGCGTGACCGCCGCGCCCGTGGCGAGCGTCCAAGCCAGTACGTGTAGGAGTCCTCTGCGCATCGCGGGCCATACTGCCTCACGCGTCCCACCGATGTCGCCCGGTGCGCCGGTCGTTGTCCACAGGTGCGAAGTTGTCCACAGGCGCCGGAACGGCCTCCCTCGCATGGCGTAGGTTGCGGCGCATGGCAAGTGTGCTCGTGGTCGAGGACGACCAGTTCGTACGCTCGGCGCTCATCCGGCACCTGACCGACGCCGCCCACACGGTGCGCAGCGTCGGTACGGCACTGGAGGCGCTGCGCGAGGTCGCCCATTTCCGTTTCGACGTCGTGATCCTGGACCTCGGTCTGCCCGATCTGGACGGCTCCGAGGCCCTGAAGATGCTGCGCGGCATCACCGACGTCCCCGTGATCATCGCCACCGCCCGGGACGACGAGACGGAGATCGTCCGGCTGCTGAACGCGGGGGCGGACGACTACCTGACCAAGCCGTTCTCGGTCGAGCACCTGTCGGCGCGGATGGCGGCGGTCCTACGACGGTCCCGCAGCGCCGGCGGGGACGCTCCGCCGGAGACCGTGCTGCGCGTCGGCGGCCTGACCGTCGACCCGCTGCGCCGACAGGCCGAGCTGGACGGCGTACGCCTTGACCTCACCCGGCGCGAGTTCGACCTGCTCGCCTTCCTGGCCGGCCGGCCAGGGGTCGTCGTCCCCCGCAAGGAACTGCTCTCCGAGGTGTGGCAGCAGTCGTACGGCGACGACCAGACCATCGACGTCCATCTGTCGTGGCTGCGCCGCAAGCTCGGCGAGACGGCGGCGAGTCCGCGCTATCTGCACACCCTGCGGGGCGTCGGCGTGAAGCTGGAGCCACCGGGAGCGGAGCCGGCGCGATGAGATGGGCACTGGTCAAGGTCTCGCTGGCGGTCACCACCATGGTCGTGGTCGCCTTCGCCATCCCGCTCGGACTCGTCATCAAGGAGATGGCCCGGGACCGCGCCTTCTCCAACGCCGAACGGCAGGCCGCGGCCGTCGCCCCCGCCCTGTCCATCACCACCGACCGCGACCAGCTGGAGCGCGTCGTCGCCTCGGCCGGGTCGGACGCGGGCCTGGCCGTGCACATACCGGCGTCGGACGGCGCCGCGGCCGTCGACCTCGGGCGGCAGCGCGCCGCCGACGGGGACATCGCGACCGTGCGGAAGCTGGGCCGCGCCTCCACCAGCGAGGTGCCCGGCGGCTCCACGCTGCTCCAGCCGGTCGCGCTGAGCTCCGGTGAGATCGCGGTCGTCGAGGTGTACGTCCCGGAGTCGGAGGTCAGCAACGGCGTGGCCACCGCCTGGGCGGTCCTCGCCGGGGTCGGTGCCGCGCTCGTCGTCGGCTCGGTCGCGGTCGCCGACCGGCTGGGCGTGCGGATGGTGCGGCCCGCGCAGCGCCTGGTCGAGGGCGCGCACGAACTGGGGGAGGGGAAGCTGGGCGCGAGGGTGCCGGAGGAAGGCCCCACCGAACTGCGGCTGGCGGCGGTGGCGTTCAACTCCATGGCCGACCAGGTCGTACAACTCCTGGCGAACGAGCGTGAGTTGGCGGCCGATCTGTCCCACCGGCTGCGCACCCCGCTGACCGTGCTGCGGTTGAACGCGGCCTCGCTCGGAGACGGGCCGGCCGCCGAGCAGACCCGGGCCGCGGTCGCGCAGTTGGAGCGCGAGGTCGACACGATCATCCGTACCGCCCGGGACGCCAAGCCGCAGACCGCGGCCGCCGGGCCGGGCGCCGGATGCGATGCCGCCGAGGTCGTGCGCGAGCGGATGGCGTTCTGGTCGGCGCTCGCGGAGGACGAGGGCCGCAAGTGGCGGGTCGCCGGGGCTGACCGGCCGGTGCGCATACCCGTGGCCCGCGCGGACCTGGTCGCCGCCCTGGACGCCCTGCTCGGCAACGTCTTCCGGCACACCCCGGTGGGCACGGCCTTCGCGGTCGACCTGCACAACGGCGAGGACGCGGTGATCGTGCTGGTGTCCGACGCGGGGCCGGGCATACCCGACCCCCAGGCGGCGATGGCGCGCGGCCGGGGTTCGGGGAGCGCCGGGTCGACCGGGCTCGGCCTCGACATCGTGCGGCGGCTCGCGGAGGAGACGGGCGGTGACGTGCGGATCGGGGCGTCGGTGCTCGGCGGGACCGAGGTGCGGATCTGGGTCCAGCTGGACGGGCGCGAGCGGGCGCCTCTGCGGCGGGGGCACCGAGGCTCCGTACGACGGCGTCGGCCCGGCCGACTGGTCTCCACCTTCAGCAACCGGTCCCGACCCCTTCCCTGAGCGTCCCCATCCCCTCCGTGAACGTTCCCATCCGGGCGGAAGGGCTCGTGTCGATTACGTTTCGACAAAACGGGCCGAAAGCTATTGACGTATGACCTGACATACGGCTGTCATTGCGCAAACGTGTTTGGTCAAGTTGATTTCTGGTCGATTGCGATCGGATCTCGGCCCGACCGTGACCGACCCTCCCCGTCAGGAGCCGTTCATGCCCGACCTCTCTCCCTCCGGCCTCTCCTTCCCGTCCCCCAGCCGCCGCACCATGCTGCGCGGCATGGGTGGCGCGGCCCTGCTCGGCGCCGGGATACCGCTGCTCAGCGCCTGTGGCGGCAGCGGCACGTCCGCCGACCCGAAGACGGTCACGCTCGGCTCCAAGGCGTCCGACGCGGTGCCGAAGAAGGCGTTCGCCGACGTCTACGCGGCCTACAAGAAGAAGTCCGGCATCACGGTCGACGTGAACACCAAGGACTCGAACACCTTCCAGGAGCAGATCAACTCCTACCTGCAGGGCGCGCCGGACGACGTGTTCACCTGGTTCGCCGGCTACCGGATGCAGTTCTTCGCGGCCAAGGGTCTCGCCACGCCGATCGACGACGTGTGGCAGAAGATCGCGGGCAACTTCCCCGAGGCGATGCAGAAGCTGAGCAAGGGCGAGGACGGCAAGTACTACTTCGTGCCGCTGTACACGTACCCCTGGGCGGTTTTCTACCGCAAGAGCGTCTTCAAGCAGTACGGCTATGAAGTCCCCACCACGTGGGACGACTTCGTCGCGCTGTGCAAGCAGATGCAGAAGGACAAGCTGGTCCCGATCGCCTTCGGTGACAAGGACGCCTGGCCCGCGCTCGGCACCTTCGACCAGATCAACTTCCGCAAGAACGGCTACGACTTCCACGTCGACCTGATGGCGGGCAAGGCGTCCTGGACCGACGCCAAGGTGAAGTCCGTCTTCGACCTGTGGGCCGAGATCCTCCCCTACCACCAGGAGGGCGCCGTCGGCCGTACCTGGCAGGACGCCGCGCAGACCCTGGTGTCGAAGAAGGCCGGCATGTACCTGCTGGGCACCTTCGTGGGCCAGCAGTTCACCAACCCGGCCGACCTCGAGGACCTCGACTTCTTCGCCTTCCCGGAGATCGACCCGGCGTACGGTCAGGACACCGTCGAGGCGCCGACCGACGGCTTCATGATGAGCAAGAGCCCGAAGAACAAGGCCGAGGGCGTCAAGCTCATGGAGTTCCTGGGCACCCCGGAGGCCGAGGAGGCCTACCTCAAGGCCGACCCGAGCGTCGTGGCCGCCTCCACCAAGGCCGACACCTCCGCGTACACGCCTCTGCAGAAGAAGGCGTACGACATGATCGCCGGGGCCAAGAGCCTCACCCAGTTCATGGACCGCGACAGCCGCCCGGACTTCACCTCGACGGTGATGCAGCCCTCGCTGCAGAAGTTCGTCCGTGACCCCAAGGGCGTCGACAGTCTGCTGTCCCAGATCGAGCGCCAGAAGAAGACGATCTTCGCCTCGTCATGACAACGGAAACCACAGAGGAGATCCCGGAGGCGGCCGCCGTGCCGCCTGCGGGCACTGCCCCCGCCAAGAAGAAGGTGCCTCACGGGCACCGCCGT